>JBGTMB010000294.1:0-6414 GCA_041743755.1 Nitrospiraceae bacterium
CGCGACATGATCTCGCCAGTCGGACGATTCTCGTAGAAACTGATCGAGAGTCTCTGAAGTGCGGAGAACACCTGGACGTGCAAGTCATGCACGACTTGCTGCTCCAACCCATTATTCAGCCTGATCCGCATCGACCCGCAGAGGTTCCGCAACACATAGGCGCCGCACAACGCGAGAAATACCCATACCAGGAGCTGAGTCTGGCCGGCCTGGATCACGTCGTCGATGATGACTTTGATCAGCCACGGAGGGATGAGCTCAAACGCCGTCGCGAGCCCGGCAAACACAAATGTCCCGACCACCATGGAACGGTGCGGGCTGAGATACTGGAGCACTCGAAGCAGGGTTTTCATAAGCGCACATTATTCATGACGGTTCGTCGCCCTTCGACTTGCTCAGGGTCCCGAGGCCAGTCGAGGGACGAAATCGCGGAGTCGCGTCGCGAGACCGGCGCACGGAGCCCAGAGGATCTGAGGCATACTCGTGCGGTACGTTGAAGGTTCGAGGGGCGAGTCCGCCGGCCGTCCAGGTGCGTCGTCACCGCGCTTGCGAGATCGAGCGCCTTGTGTATGGTCCTCGCGCGAAGAAAAATACCGCAAGGAGTTCTGTTTTTCGAATCCGCGATTGGAGCAGAACCGTTCATGAATAATGTGGGCGAGCGCAGGGTCTTCACGGCAGGTGAGCTAAATGACTGGAACAGGATCGTCTTGCCAATACTTACTAAACTCGGGGAGCTGCGTGAGCGTCGACATGTCGGTCATTCGATCCAAAAATAGCTTGCCGATCAGATGATCCATCTCATGCTGGATACACACGGCATAGAGACCGGTCGCTTCGAAATCCATGGATTTCCCATGACGATCCAACGCCTGAACCCTCACGACCGACGGCCTCGTGACCTTTCCTCTGAGCCCATCCACACTGAGACAGCCTTCCCAGTTTTCAACTTGCTCCGGGCCATAGAAGACGATCTTGGGATTAATCAGGACTGTTTCAGGAAATCCCTCCTCCCCTTCGCACCCCATGACAACTAATTGAATTGAGCGCGAGACTTGAGGCGCCGCCAAACCGATCCCTGGTTCGGCCAACATCGTCTGAATCAGATTATCAATGAATTGCTGTATGTCGTATGTGCGGATACTGCGAGGGTCAACAGGGGCCGCAATCTGGCGCAAAAGGGGGTTCCCAAGCTTTGCAATCTGGAGTGTAGGCATACCGTGAATTAAATTTCCTTCTATAACAATGCGCGACAAAGGAAGAGACCGGAAAAATATAACACAGGATTTTTTGCCCCTGCAAGGCGTACGAATGGAAAAACCGGGGAAGAGAGCCCCTTTCTCTCAACATCCCGGGAAGCTATCGAGCCCGGCCAGGCCTTTTGTGATCCAACATTTCAAAACTATCCTTCTGACCGTTCCACCATTCTAACCATTCGGTCGCCCACTCTTGACGGTCTTGTTTGGTTGAGGTCTCCCAATCATGAAACTCCGTTTCATGTCGAGTGAGAATCCAGAGTGACTGCACGGCTGAGAATGCGACAAATCGCTCTTCATCGGCAATCATCCCGATCAGAACCGGGATCACCGCTTTCTCTCTGACATATCGAGCTTCAAAAGCCGCGGCCTTTCGGATCGACGAATTCTGATCGTGTGCCATCGACTCGATGGCGTCGACAACTTTTGCCCCATCCAATCGTACGGCCACTCTCAAGGCATGCTCACGAACCCGCGGAATTTCGTTCGGTTCTTTCGCCGCCATGGCAAGAGCTGGAACTGCCGAAGCCGCCTTCAACATTGAAATCGTTTCAATCGTATTGTAGCGAATACGCGGTCCCGCCATCGTCAATCCTTTGACCAAAACCGGAACCGATGGTTCGCCGAGATGCACGAATTCGCCCATGGCCCAAAATTCTTGCGCGCCTTCCAACAATGGCAGGAGTGCTTCCGCCCGCTGAGCCTCTTCAGCCGTCAACGATTTTGTATTCTGGGGAACGGATTCAGCGGATAGATCCTGTCCCTTCGGAGGCGCCTCGTAAGGCACTTGGACAGGGGTAACCCGGCCTTTCACGATTGGCTCAGCCGATAGAGTCGGAACTATTCCAATCAACACAATGAAGAAAGCGATTCCCCAAGAATGAAAGTATTGCTGCCGCACGGTCATCCCTTTTCCTCCCCCATCACGATCGCACATATTGCCGCGCAAACCCGAACATTCTCATCTCCTGAGTACACATAGGCCTTCTCCAATTGACTCCAGCGCCTTCAAGATCAGCGATAGAGCCCACGACAGACGACGAGGACGCTACGCTGGCAGACTGCCTCAAAATTCTGTCTGCGCTGTTCGCAACACCCGTGAAGCGTAACGTGGAGGATGTCTGAGGATCTGATGAATTCTGGACATTCAACAGGTTGACAGTTTCAGGAGTCGCTGTCCACATGACATATGCGAAGGTGGACTCATGAGGAGGGATCGATGGTAGAAAATCACCAGACTCAGAAATCGAGTTCCACCTTAGAGTTGGATGCTCGAAGATGCTTGCGGACCCGAACTTGCTCATGATGCTTGCGCAACAGCTGCCGTCGAATGACGTCACGATCTTCAGCCACAATACGCACCAATCGATCGACATCCTCCGCATGCTCGCGGACCAATTCTGACAGCTTTGCCATTTGGCTTTCAAGATGCTCGACCCGCTTGAGCGCATCGACCGCGCGATCCACTGTCGGCTTTTGAACCGCTTTCTGCCTCACCAGCGACGTGACCACTACATCCCGCTTCATGCTGACTCCTTTGCTCGATTACTCGCTAATTTTCCAGACTACCCTGTGTAGTATCGTCTCAGATTCTCGCGTTGTCAACGAGTATGCTTTCTTTCTATTTCCTCTGTGTCCTGTTACAATCCGCCGCAATGCTGAACATGTTCACCATGTTGCTGGCGGGCGGGAAAGGCGAGCGTCTTCAGCCCCTCACCGAGCATCGGGCCAAGCCTGCCGTTCCCTTCGGCGGGAAATATCGTATTATCGATTTTACGCTCAGCAATTGTCTCAACTCGGGGCTTCGAAAAGTCGCCGTTCTCATCCAGTATAAATCCCACTCACTCGATCGCCACATCCGTACAGGCTGGAATATCATGAATGCAGAACTCGGCGAATATATCGCCTCGATTCCGCCCCAGCAGCGGATCAGTGAAGAGTGGTACCAAGGTACCGCCGACGCAGTCTATCAAAACCTGTTTCTGCTCGACACCGAACAGCCGGACTATGTACTCATCCTGGCGGGCGACCACATCTACAAGATGAACTATATGGAAATGTTCCATTGGCTGCTCGCCAAAGGGGCCGATGCCGTGGTCGGCGCAATTGATATTCCGATCGAAGATGCCCATCGATTCGGCGTCATCCATGTGAATGAAGATTTCAGGATTACGGACTTCATCGAAAAACCCGCGAACCCGCCGTCGATTCCCAACGATCCGACCCGCGCCTTCGGCTCGATGGGCATCTACCTCTTTCGCACCAAAGTCCTCCGCGAGCAGTTGATCGCCGACGCCCAAGAGGGAGGCAGTCACGACTTCGGGAGAAATATCATTCCACGCATGATTCGCGATCGGCCTGTCTATGCCTACAAATTTGTCGACGCGAACAAGAAAGATGTGAAGTACTGGCGAGACATCGGTACCCTGGATGCCTATTGGGAAGCGAATATGGACCTTGTCGCGGTGGATCCCCTCTTTAATCTCTACGACCAACAGTGGCCGATTCGGACGTATCAAGGACAGTTTCCACCGGCTAAATTCGTTTTCTCGCAAGATTATCAGGGCGGAAGAATGGGCGTGGCGCTGGATTCCATCGTCTGCGGCGGCTGCATTATCTCCGGTGGCCGGGTACAAAACTCCGTGCTGTCGCCGAACGTTCATGTGCAGGATCATGCGGATGTGCGTGAATCGATTCTCATGGAAAACGTCGTCATCGGCGCACAGAGCCGGGTCAGACGAGCCATCATCGACAAGGACGTCATCATCCCGCCTAATTCAGAGATCGGGTACGACCTGGAGGCCGATGCCCAGCGATTTACCGTCACAGAATCCGGTTTGGTCGTGATTGCAAAGGGAACGAAACTGCATGCCGCCCTCGATTCATCCGGTTGATCTAATCATCGCTCTCCGCGACAAGCATTTAACCCCTGCCATCGTGTTTCTCACGTCGCGCCGTGCGTGCGATGAAGCGATGCAAGCCTTCGACCATAGCCGCATCCTCCTCCCGCCGCCTCGTCAGGAGGCCATCGCCGCTGTGCTGGACAAGGTGATCGCCCAATATCCCAGCATCGCCGAACACCCGCTCATTCCGACCGTGCAGCGCATCGGCGTAGCGGCGCATCATGCAGGCCATCTGCCCTCGTGGAAAATTGCCGTTGAGGAATTGATGCGCCACGGCTGCCTCGATGCCGTCTTCGCCACGACCACATTGGCCGCCGGAGTCGACTTCCCTGCGCGAACCGTCATCATCACGCAGTCCAGCATCCGCAAATCGCGTGACTTTATGGACTTGACGATCGGCGAGGTGCAGCAGATTGCAGGCCGCGCAGGACGCCGTGGAAAAGATCTCGTGGGCTTCGCCATCGTCACCCCCTCGCCCTATATCGATCTGAACGTATTGACCAAAGGGTTCACCGGCCATCCGGAAGCGATCAACAGCCAATTCGTCATCAGCTATCCAATGGTTCTCAACCTCTTGAAAGCGCATCCCCTGGATCAGATCCAACCGATTCTGGCCAAAAGCTTTGCGCAATTTCAGCTCAACCAGCGCGCCGAAGTCCTGGAACGCAAACTGGATGATCTGCGCGATCAGATGGAGCCATTCGGACCACGCGTGTGTACCGATTGGATCACAGAATGGCAAACATTTGATCATGTCCGCCGACAGAAATCGCACCGGGCCCCCGTCAGGAGACACGAACCACCTGAAGTCGCCGCACGCTTTCATTTTCTCACTCCTGGTCGCGTCGTAGGCTTCGGCCGCACTCGCGGCGTCGTTCTAAGACAATATCGCAGCAAGGGACAGAAAAGCCCGATGATTACGGCACTTCGTCTAGGCGGAGGCATTACCGAATCTCCTGCTTCCACGGTGACCGAGGTGTCCGACCGTGTCCTCGACTGCGTGGATGCGCCGGTCTATCCTTGGTGCACGCCGGAAAGCGTGGAAGAGTTACTCCATCACCTAGAGGAGTTGCCTGGCAGGCTACCGGAGCTTCCCATCCTGATTCCGAAGGACGATGAACCGATTCCAGACGCCATCGTGCAAACCCTGGGCGACTTTGCCTGTCCGACCTGTCCTTCGCGTTCCGCCTGTCAAAGAGACTACCCCCTTGCCTCTAAACTTCGGCAGGAACAGCATCGACACGTCAAATCGATCCAAGCGCTGCGCACAAGTCTCTGGCACCGGTTCCAGGAAAAGATCGACGTCCTACAGCAGTTCGGGTACCTCACGCCGACAGCCCGTCTAACCGAGGACGGCGAATGGGCCCGGCTCATCCGCATCGACCACTCGCTGCTCATCACGGAATTGCTCCGGGCCGATGCGTTCAACGGAGCCGATCCCGCCATGCTGGCTGCCGTCATGTCGAGCATCGCCCACGACGACGATCGCCCTGGCATGTTCCCTCGCGTT
The DNA here is from genome assembly GCA_041743755.1 of Nitrospiraceae bacterium. Lineage (GTDB taxonomy): Bacteria > Nitrospirota > Nitrospiria > Nitrospirales > Nitrospiraceae > Palsa-1315. Next base: position 5,667 of record JBGTMB010000294.1, read on the forward strand.
AGTTCCGGGTTGGCTTCCTTATTCGGGCAGGTTCGAAAACTGGCTGCGTCCCTCTCGCCGCATGAAGATCCCCCACTCTTACGGGCGGACATTGCCGCAGTGACGGAACGGTGGATCGGCGATCCCGGCCTCACCTGGATCGGTCTCTGCAAGAGTACCACGATGGCTGAAGGGGATATCTATCGCCTCTTAGCGCGTACTTTGGAGTTTCTGTCACAGTTGCACACACTGAAAGCCACACACCCGGGATTGGCAGACACCGCCTCACGCGCCATCGCCGCCCTGCGCCGTGGAGTGCTGGAGGAACTGCCATGAGAAATGACGTGAGGGGTGAGGCGTCAGGCGTAAGGAGTCAGACTCGGATCGAGACGAAGCCGGCAACATCCATCGCTTCACGCCTAACGGAGAGACGATGACCACCGAAGAGCTCGAACAACTGCTGGCTCAACAACCGATCGCGCTCTTACACCGTCTGGCGCGCGGGCGCGTTCAGCGGCATTTCCGCGCAGGCAAACGCCGCTTGATCGAAGTCTTACTGCGCCACTCCGCCGAGAACCGCCCTGGTTTTGAGTCCGACCTGATGACCTTGATCGGCGAAAAGCAGTCTCGCCCTGCGCCGCTTCCTCCTCAAACTCCCGCCTTACGAAAATCGAAATCCTCGGCGCCACAGCGTCGCACCACACACAGGCCGGTCGAGCCAGAATCCCATGAGCCGGCTATCACCCTCTCCAGCTGGCTGGAGGGACTG
>JBGTMB010000295.1:0-19152 GCA_041743755.1 Nitrospiraceae bacterium
TGCCTTTCGCAAGGCGTATAGCTGACAGCGATCTTCGTAGGTGATCCGACGATATGGTTTCATTCGTAACCCCTTGGTGTGCCAAGAGGTTACTCCATCACGCCGTCGGTGAACTTATGCACTGGCTACTTGAATCCGCGACATGATTCACGGCGCCGAGGTGATGTGATAGGAACGAACCCCCTTGGTTCGCGAAGGCTCTGTATTGAAGAGTGCGGTTGTTGACTGATGGGCTGAGGCACTAGCCCGCATTATTCACGAACACTTCTGTTACAATTGCCGATCCGCTGCTACGACGAGCCTTCGGCTGGCGGGCTCGCCCCTCGGACCTTCAACGTACTGCACGAGTACGACTCAGGTCCTCAGGGCTCCGCGCGCCAGTCTCGCGACGCGGCTCAGCGATTTCGCGACGAATTGTTATGAATAATGCGGGCTCGCCCGGTTTCATTGCGCTTTTAGAGGGCCTTCACTATAATGCGCCGCATTGTGAACAGGAGCAATTTTCATGAGTAATGCAGCGGGACTATTGCGTGTCGATGGGCGGAGAAAAGATCAGCTGCGCCCGGTCAAGGTGACGCGGAATTTCATTAAACATGCCGAAGGGTCTGTGCTTATCGAAATGGGCGACACGAAAGTGATTTGCACGGCTTCGATTGAGGAGAAAGTGCCGCCATTCTTGAAGGGGAAAGGGCAAGGGTGGGTGACGGCCGAGTATGCGATGCTCCCCCGTTCGACCCATGAGCGATCCCCGCGAGAAGCGGTGAAAGGGAAGCAAGGTGGCAGGACGTTGGAGATTCAACGCCTTGTTGGTCGAGCCCTCCGTGCGGTGACAGATATGGGCCAGATGGGAGAGCGGTCGATTTGGCTCGACTGCGATGTCATCCAGGCCGATGGAGGCACCAGAACAGCGTCTATTACAGGAGCATTTATTGCGCTAGCCGACGCGTTTACTGTCCTGAAGAAGCGAGGTTCGCTCAAGAAGCGTCCTTTGACGGATTATCTTGCTGCCATTAGCGTCGGAAAGGTGGGTGGGGAAATTCTTGTCGACTTGGCCTATACAGAAGACTCTATGGCCGATGTCGACATGAATGTGGTGATGACAGGACAGGGACGCTATGTCGAAGTTCAGGGGACAGCGGAGCGGACCCCCTTTGCCAAACAGGAAATGGATGAGTTTATGGCGATGGGATGGAGTGGGATTCAGACTCTCACCGCGCTGCAAAAGGATCTGATCGGAGAACTGGAGTAAGGAAGAGACGATGATTCGTGAATTGGTCCTCGCGACGCGTAATCGGCATAAAAGAGAGGAACTTGCGGCCATTTTAGGCGGTCTTGACATCACGATACATACACTTGATGAGTTTCCTGATGCACCCGAAGTGGTTGAAGACGGGGCTACCTGCGAGGCGAACGCGATCAAGAAGGCACATGCCATTGCGGCGTTTACAGGTTTGCCGGCTGTCGCTGACGATACGGGACTGGAGGTGGATGCGCTCGGGGGCCGGCCTGGCGTCTACGCGGCTCGTTATGCCGGCGAAGATGCGACCTATGAAGACAACTGTCGGAAGTTGCTGCTGGAATTAACGGGTGTGCCTCGTGAACGACGAACTGCCCGCTTTCTGACCGTTGCAGCGATCGCATTGCCGTCAGATGGTGTACGAGTGGCCCAGGGGATTTTAGAGGGAGAGATTGCAGCCGAAGCCAGTGGGACGTTAGGATTCGGGTATGATCCTGTGTTCCTCATTCCGGAATTAGGGAAGACCTTGGCTGAGTTGTCGGCAGATCAGAAAAACGCCATCAGTCATCGGGCCAAAGCGTTTACTCAGGCGAAAGCCCTGCTGCGAGAGATGGAGTTCGAGGTACTTGAGTCGGGGGTGTAGAGCAGCCCGGTCGCGCGCCTGTTTTGGAAAGATAGTAAGGGGGATTGCCCATGTCGTTGAAGACATGGGCAATCCCTTTGTCATGTCTCACGATTCGCATTGTCGGGCAATAAACGTCTGGTTACTTCGGCTTTGGTTTCCACTCCCGTGCCAGCTGTTGGGCCGCGGCTACTTGTGCCGGGGTCATCTGCTTGGCGAGCTGATTACGCGACGCTAAAGCTCGCTTTTCTCCCCGTGCGGCAGAAAGGTTGTACCACATGTAGGCTTGGACAAAATCTTGGGTGACTCCGCGTCCGTGTTCATACATGAACCCCAGTTTCGCGAAGGCCAGCATCTCTTGCTGTTCTGCCGCTCGGCGAAACCAGAACAACGCCATTTGGTCGCTTTCGAGCGCGCCTTGCCCGAGGAGATAGAGGGTGCCGAGATTGACTTGAGCGCCAGCGTCCCCCTGTTCCGCCGCTTTTTCAAACCACTGCTTCGCGAGCAGTGGATTTTGAGGAACCCCCTGGCCTTGGTTGTACAGGAGGCCAAGTCTGTTCTGCGCGGTGGTGTTCCCTTGCTCTGCGGACTTGTGGAGTGCAGCTACCGTGGCCTCGTCTACGCCGCGCGTCGTTGTAGGGGTTTCCACGTCAGCACAGGCTGAAATGGCCATGCACATGAGCAGCAGCACAAGGGTCGTCATCGTGCATTGCCGTGACAGGGGAACGTTCTTGTATGCGATGTCCATCACGCTGTTCCTCACGCACATTTGCACAGCCTCGCGCCTCGTGTAGGTCCTATCCTACTGAGCCTAGTCAAGAGAGTGCAAGTGTAGTGAGTCGATCTCTGACATATGAATATCACCGTTGGACACCTAGCCTGAGAGGGGCTGCACATCATGTGTGATGTGCAGTGGGGAAAAAAAAGCGGTCTAGCAGTTTGCTGAAAAACTCAGTTTTTGCGCGGCAAGGTTCATGGTCATAGGTAGGTTGATCGTGCCGGATCACCGGCAGGATGCTCAAAAAGGCTGTCCATCAAGGCCGCAGTGAGCGAAGAGGCGAATCGTACTCTGTGCCGTACGTTGAGCCTCTGAGCGATGCGAGAACGCCGCTGGTAGACTTTTTCAGCATCCTGCTAGAGTTAGTGTATCGAGTATGCAGATCCGGTGTCTTCTTCCCTCATCGACTCAAATATATGAGATAGACTTGACGAGCCCGATAGATCAGATTTCTGCCATGCGCCGCGATAGGGCTCTGCCGCTGTATGTTCCCTGCTGCATGTATGTTGTCCGCAGTCTGCGTTAGCCCATGGCTGCCCATATTTTTTGTGCATTCTCACCTGTAAAGGTGACGTCGTCCTGGGAGGTAGCGCTCCGTTCGAAGTAGAGGTGCAGCAGTCCTCCTCCAAAGTGTGCTTCCCGGATCAGGTCGAGATTGATGGCAACGTCACCCGTACGTTCTTCATCCTTCACTTTGACGAACCGCATAATGCGTACCTCCTTGTATGAATAGGACGAGCACCGTTTCCATGAACAAATTCGCATAAACTATGCGGCCAGGACGAACGAGTCAAGGAGGGAACAACGAGGGCGATGTCGGGGAGGTAGGCCGAGAAAGGAGCCCGACTGTCACCCGCTGCAGAGTCTTGGACGGCCAGACTCTCCTATTACTCTAGAGCCAGGAAGATAGCCTTCTAACCCACGCTGTGACCTCCATCAAGCGTAGATCTATCCATCAATCCAGAGGCGATAGGTGGGTGAGAGAAGGTGATGGAGAGTCGGGTTTGCCGAGTCGGTCTGGTGTGTTTCCTTCTTGGAATAAGATACACGGGATGAACCGAAGAAACCAGATTGGGCCAGATTCTGTCAACGATTGAGGCTTGCGGCATATTCTGTTCTTGCTCAATCGCGATCTTTAATCTCAGCGCAACTAGCACCAAGCCAGCGGCCTTTGATGTCCACATGAACTTTGCCGGATCCTGCTCGTGTCATATCGATGCTGCCGATGATAGCCTCAGGCGTCGTGGCCTCCATGGTCATCTGGGATGTGGAGGCGCGAGGCGCTGGGCACGTCCGCTCGATCACGAGTTTGCGTGAGGATCTTGAAACCACTCGCGTCGTACACTGGAGCTCGCCGTCCTCGTGTTGCTCCTTGAGCATGCGGTCTTGGTCCAGATCTTCTTGAGTGACGCACTCTTTCGAGGTGTGGGTCATCGGTTTCCCGGAACGTGCCTGCATGGATTGCTCAAACTTGGCGCGTTGTTCCGGTGGCATTTTGGCAAGTAGGTCTGGAGGTATGAGCGATCCGCTTGTCAGGGTCGTGATACTCATATCCCATGCGCCTGGTTTGACATCCATAGAATCGGCGAGCGCGAAGGATGTCATCAGAGGGATGAAGCTGTTTGGTATGAGCCCAACGACAGTTAGTATCACAGCGCGACTAAGTATCCAGGCCCTTCTAGCCATGGTTGTGCTTCTTCAGTACAAAACTGATGACTCCGATGAACGAATGGAGACAGGGTACACTGTTACGTCTAAATGGCCTATCGTTGGGCGATAGGGGAGATTCAGAGATGGTCTGTTTGTTGCGCAGGGCGGGTTTGCCTCCCTTGTTCGCCAAACCGCACCCACGAGGTAGAATGAAGAAGCGCGATGAGTCAGATTGGGGGCACCTGTGTAAGACGGGGAGTGCTATGGCCGTGTCTGAGAGGGGCGTGACTCCAGGGGTTTTGGTTGCCATTCTCGCGCCAGTTTTTTCGCTGCGGCAAGCTGGTCTGAGGTCATTCGTGAGGCCAGATCATCCCTTCGTATGGCGCCTGGCGTTACTCCCTTCGCTGTTCCCAGCTTATACCACATATAGGCCTGGACAAAGTCTTTGGGCACGCCATCCCCACGCTCGTACAGAAGGCCCAGTCTTTGTTGGGCTAAATCATTGCCTTGATTGGCAGCTCGAAGATACCATCTCACTGCCATCCTGAAATCTTGAGAGCCCCCACGGCCATAATCGCACAAACTCGCCAGATTGACTTGGGCGAGCGCATGTCCTTGATTGGCGGCTTTCTCATGCCACTGCCGTGCTTGGGCATCGTCCTTTGGCACGCCCTGGCCATTCGAATAGAGCAGACCGAGTTGATATTGGGCAGCAGCCTGTCCTTGCTTCGCCAGCGGTTGCCACTCATGCAACGCCGCGCCGTAGTCGTTGCGCTGATAGGCATTTTCGCCGGCTTTGAAGTCCGCCCATGCAGGCGTGGTGAGACAGACGAGTGAAAGCCCAAGGGCGGCTAGGCGGCTGAAGTCTCTGAGCCCACGAGTCCTCATGAGAACATCTCCGTCAGTACGTGCAGCGATTGTTTCATCTACGGTTGAAGCGATATGTGGCAGTGAAGAGCCGAGGGGGATTATACTTTTTTGGCGCATTCTGGTCCACCCCAATATCTTGGCGTCGACCGAGTATTCTCTTCTTGTCAGCGTTAGGCGTGAGGGGGGCTGGCTATGGTCTGTGGTGCATGGCTGACAGCCGTTGCTTGTCTGATGGTGAACACCCCCACACCTCGCGTGAGAATCACCTTCCCTTCCCGGCTTAAGCGAGAGATCTCCTGATAGATATCGCTTACGTTGAATTCAGGCGCGCGCGCAACTAAGGCATCGAATTCGCAATCCTTGGAGTCTTGGAGTAGCTCAAGGATACGGATTGAAATGGGCCTCTGCGTTGACATGTGGATACCTCCTTGCCGTGGTGCGATCGTCCCGGGAGTGCGTGCGGAGTGTGCTACCGGCGTTGGAGCAGCGGAGACTGGAGAATCGGTCGCGTTGAGAAGAGCAATGACGCGCGAGGGATGAGACAGTCAGCGTGGCTGAAACGTCTTGTACATCATGCTACGCGCAGAGAGACGGCTCAGTCAAGCAATCTTATCCGTGCATGCATTTGCGATAAAATCAGGCAGACGAGAGGGCACGAGGTGGATCAGATTCCTGCCAGATGCCGAGAAATTCCGGGTTCTCAACCCTAGCGCAGTGATGTCAGATCAAGCGGGCGTCGATTCAACGCCGCCCGTCATACCACACAGATAAGTGCTTCTTATCTTGCAAGGTTCGACGTGGAAGGAAAATAACTCGCAAAATTTGACCGGCAATCTCTCTCGGAGAGTAGAGAACCACTTTACGCGCTGACGTTTCCAGTGGGTGCGCTCTCAAGATCACGAATTGAAGACCTCGAGGTTTTCCCCACTGTTTGAGCGCGACGCTGAGGCCAATTTCTTCAGCCGCGTAGACGGTTTGATTGAAACCGCCGACATCGCGAAACGCGTCGCGACGACACACGATGAGTGCTCCCGCAGCCAAGCGAAAGAGAATCGACGTACTCGTCCATAATTGTAAGGTCAGCGTCGCCCACCAAGGCAGTCCATGCATGCAGATGGTGCTGCCGCAGCCCACACTGTTGCCCTCTTCCATTAACCGTACAATATCGACAAACAATTCTGGATTTAGCACACTGTCGGCGTCCAGAAAGAGCAACCAATCGCCTGTCGCGGCGGCTGCCCCGGCATTCCGCGCTCGGCCGATTTGATTGATCGGCTCAAACACAACGTGCGCACCTGTTTCTTTGGCGAGATTGGCCGTGTTGTCGGTCGAATTATTATCGACCACAATAATTTCTGATGTGAAGCCAGGCGTGGAGTGTGGGGCAAGTGACGTCGCGATAGACTGCAGACAACGTGTGATGAGGCGCTCTTCATTAAAAGCTGGAATAATAATTGAAAGATACATGGGGAAACCGGTTTTAGCTTGTGGCGTCGGAATGGTTATAGGGTGAGAGCAGTTGTCTTGTCTCTCTCATGCATGACCCCGCCTGAACAGGATAGACCAGATAGCCTGAACAAACCAGCGGTTTGCTCTGTTGAGAAATTCGGTGATCCAGAGCGCCCTCCGGGTCTCTGGCGAGCAGAGGATGCGAGCCAATCTGCTTGATCCACTAAGACGGTTGCTGGTCTCCATGACCCAATGCCCCTTCCCATTTGCTGACGACCGCGGTTGCGATGCTATTACCCACGACATTGGTTGCGCTTCGCCCCATATCCAGGAGTGGATCGATTCCCAAGAGCAACGCCAACCCTGCTTCAGGAATATTGAACGTCGCCAAGGTCCCTGCGATCACGACCAAGGAGGCCCTGGGCACACCCGCAATGCCTTTACTCGTCAGCATCAAAACCAACAGCATGGTGAGCTGGGTCGGAAGCGAGAGATCCATGCCATAGGATTGAGCAATAAACAGCGAAGCAAATGTCATGTACATCATGCTGCCATCCAGGTTAAAGGAATACCCCAGTGGCAGCACAAAGCTGACGACATTATCCTTGCAGCCGAATTTTCCCAATTCCTCCATTGTTTTTGGAAACGCCGCTTCGCTGCTCGATGTGGAAAAGGCCAAGAGGATAGGTTCTTTGACCTGCCGCATTAACGAGAGCACTCGTGTGCCGATGATACAAAATCCCCCCAGGATCAGTAACGACCAGAGCAGGAACAGACTCACATAAAATTCGCTGATGAAGGTCAAGTAGGTGTGTAAGATGCCTGGCCCTTGTTTCGCGACGATGGCTGTCATCGCGCCAAATACTGCGAAGGGCGCAAGATTCATCACATATCCCGTAATTTTCAAGATGACCTGTGCAACCGTATCGAAAAAATGAATGATCACGTGGCCCCGTTCGCCGAGCGCGGCGGTCGCGACACCGAACAATAACGAAAATACGACGATCTGCAGGATTTCATTCTTGGCCATCGCGTCGATGACGCTCGAAGGGAACACATGGTACAGAAAATTTTTCAGCGAAAAATCTCCCCGCTCGATATCGAGATGTTCATGGAGATCTGGAAGCGGCAGATTCATGGCGTCTCCCGGTTTAAAAATATTGACCATGATCATGCCGAGCAGGAGACTCATGAGGGACGCGCTGAGAAACCAGGCTAAGGTCTTTCCCCCGATACGCCCCACCGAACTGATGTCGCCCAGTTTCGCCACACCGACGACCAGCGTCGTGAATACCAGCGGCGCGACGATCATTTTAATCAGCCTCAGGAATATATCCGCGAGAAGGGAGAACGGTTCGACCTTCTTATCGCGCGTAGCCAGTACCGCAGTATGTTGTTGAGACAAATCTTTGTGTTGTTGCTCCAGTAGGAGGCGTGCGTGGTGATCGGATTCTCGTGATAGTTGACTCGTGATCTTTTGTACACCACGCTCAAAGGTTTGCAGGGCTGTATTGTCATCTGCCAGATAGTTTGTATGTAATACGATGCCCAACAGGACACCGGCAAAGAGGCTAACGAGAATATACAGTGGGAGGCGGGTTTTCTTCTGAGGGGTATTCGTATGTTCCATAGACGCCGTACTGAGAGTGGGGGCACCAATCTAGTGAGGTTCTGTCACAGCGAAGTGTCTGTGCAAGGTCAACATAAGATTCTCCGCGATGCGTATCATCCTGAATAATAATGGGATGTCCCATCAGCCAAGGTATGGGCGTGGTGATAGCCCCCTCTTCGTTTCGTGGCCCACTGTATCATGGAGGAAGAAATGCGGGCGGAAGTCTTTTGTTGCGACCCCCTGTTGCGAGCCGGCGGTCAAAGAGGCGTGTGCAGGTTAGAAGGCCGCAACCACTGCTTGGGCAAGGCAAAATAGACTCATGGCGAACGAACCGTAGGCCGTCAAATAGGCAAAGGTCCGAACATGTGTGGGGCCCCAAATCATCTTGACCACTGTGGGAAAGTAGATGACCGATGTCCACTCTGGTGGATCGGTAATCCAGCGCCACTGCTGTCTCAGGCCGTAGGCTAACACGGCGCCATACACCACGCCGCTCGCACAGACGAGAATTTCTATTATTTCGACGGGGGAAGCTTCTTCCATCGTATTTCCTCAGACAGTGACGAAACGACGTCATTCTACGTTTTCTGGCTCGGCGGGTCTAGGCTGAGCGGTGGAGCGAAGGTCTTGGGATAGTGTGGAGGAGGGGCAAATGGTAGACGAACTATGGGCTGCCATGGTCGGGAATGAAATGACGAGTCGCCAGGACTCCCGACGACCCCGTTTCTCCTTCTAATGTCTGAGGCTTTCGCCGCTCGCCCCCTGTCAATTACATCAGTACCGTGTAGCGACGGACATCCGGTTCCGCGGCGAGCAGCCCTGGCAATTGTCGTAGCGCGTTCAAGATGTGTGGGGTCGCAAAATGGGATAGCTCTGCTGCGGCGCTTGCCCATTCTTCGATAAACGTAAAGTCGGTCGGGTCTGCTTGGTTCTGCAGTAGTTGATAGCCGAGGCAGCCTGGCTCTCTGCGGGTTGGCTCGACGACTCCCATGAGTATGGCACGAACCTGCTCCACGCGGTCGGCCTTGGCCGCAACGCGGGCGATCACTCTCAATGATGTATTCGACATCGTGTTGTTTCCCCTTTCATCATGCGGTGAGACTAGGGTTCGCTGGCGGACTATTTGGGCTACGTGCGGAAGGAAGTTTGCCTCTCCTCCGCGTAATCTACTCCAAACTCGGAGGTGGATTCATCATTCTGAAAGTGAAGGGGACGGGGATCTTCCCTGGCAGAGGACTCAAACAAACCGTGCGCGCTCGTCGGGGGTCGGGACGCGGCATGTCTCGGCTTTGCCCATCAACTTGTACCGATTGCGCGCAACGATATCGTAGATGGCATCACGTAGGGGGCGTGGAATGACGATGAAGAGGTAGAGCAAAGGCCAGAGACCGGATAAGTGTCTCGCGATTCTCAGAACAGCCGTGGATTTGGTGAACACATGGGTTCGCTCCAGGAGGAGAAATGTCTCGAAGTCTTCGGTGGAAAGTTGAAGTTCTTGAAGAATCTGTTTCGCCTGTTCCGATTGAAGCGTCCCAAGCTTGAATTTCCCCTGAGGATCGTGATCGATTGTAAAGTTTACCCAGGCGTTACACCAATTACAGACCCCATCAAACACAATAACCCGCTCATGCCTGGCCCACTCATGGGATTTTGGATCAAGTTCCCGTTTCATTTGCCACGTCTCTTGAGCAATGGGCAGGTGAGTTTACTCTTCATGGATTCGCACCAAGTGTATCAAAGAAAGAAGTCGAAATATTGTGCTTTCTTGAGGCTGTTAGGTTCATGACAGGGTGGCGTAGAGAGATGTAGCGATGAAAAGGCGCCGGACCGCCTCCAACTCCCACGCAGGCACCGGCGATTTTCTCGCGCCACCCGATCCCGGGTCGCTCCATGGGCTAAGTGCTGAGCCACGCCGTCTGCTTCGCGCGTCTTCCTGGTCTCGGCGCCAGAGGCTTGACCATCGCCAGTCTTCCGCCCGTCTAACCAGCTTTGCCCGCAGCGCATTGCGTTCTACATAGCGCGTGACGGTCAGGAAATGCTCATCGGCTTGCACCGGAAACGAGAGTGGCGCATTGCTCCCCTTACGCGTACAATCGGCTCCGATGACGTTCTCCTATTGGATTCTTCGCACCCTCATCACTGGGGTTGTCTTGGCATCGGCGGTAGGGAAGTCCCTCGACCTCGCGGGATTTGTCGAGATGCTCGCGACCTATCACACCGTTCCTGCCGGTTGGTTATGGCCGCTGGCATGGTTGGTGATCGGCGTCGAATGGGTGCTTGTGCTGTGGCTGCTGTCTGGCTGGCTGGAATCTTGGAGTCGGAGCCTTGGCTTGCGCGGCACTCAATCTGGGCTATGCGGCTTGGATGACGGTATCGCTGCTGCGCGGGCTCGATATTCCAAACTGTGGGTGCTTCGGCCGCTTCTTTCCTCAGCCACTGCGCTGGTACTCCCCGCTTGAAGACCTCGTCCTTGTCGCCATGTCGTACGCATTATGGCACTGTGCCAGAAAACCGTCGCGCCTCCGTTAACATGGTTTTGAAGGGCGTAAGATGAGTGTGCGGACCAATGTCTTCCACGAGCTCTGAAACTCAGGCTGCCCCTGGTTCCCTCCGTGTACTATGCCCGTGCGCAGAGGGGATGAGGAGAAGTGGAGTGGCTGGCGAGAAATCACTCGACAGACTCGCGGCAGGTGAGCCGGACCGGCGGTCGATGCGGTCAGCTCCTCCGTTTGTCCTTATGCTGGTGTTCGCCCAATAGTCGCGAGAGCATGTCTTCCATTCCGTCTGCCCACACCTGATACCCCTGCTCATTGGGGTGCAAGTAATCGGGCATGAGGTGTTGGGCGAGGCGTCCCTGGTTGTCGAGAAAAAGCGGGCTGAGGTCTAAGAAAAAGATCTGCTTGTTGTCGGCGTAGGTGCTGGCGAGGTTATTAATTGCCACGGTTACCTGTCGAAGAGGGTCATCTCCTGATGCTCCACGCGGAAACACGCCCAGCAACAGAATCTTGGTATCCGGAAGGCCTGTGCGCAAGGTCGAGAGAATTGCCTGGATTCCCGCTGCTGTCTCCTCCGGAGGATCACGCCGCGCACCTATGTTGTTGGTTCCGATCATCACGACAGCGAGCTTGGGGGCAATCCTGTCGATTTCTCCATGGTTCAATCGCCACAACACATGCTCGGTGCAATCACGACTGAAGCCCAGATTGACGGCCCGACGGTGTCCATAATAAGTGCTCCAAACGTGGCGACCTTCAGCGGACCACCCTTGAGTAATGGAGTCTCCAATCATCAGCAGGTCGACTCCGCCCTGCCGGATGCGTGCAAGAGTGTGCTCATGTTGCGCAATCCACCAAGACTCGGATCGAGGAACAGGCGCTACTGCCGTCGGTATGCGATCGAAGGCCTGGACGAAGGTTGGGAGCGTGAGCGGACTTCCCAACGCAAGAAGTATGGCAAGGCACCTGAGATATGAACCTCGTCGATGTAGGAATTTCATGAGCAGTGACCGCTACGTCTACGCAGGAGATGCGGGCGATTCTACGTTGTTTCCTGGGCGTGGTCTATCACGATGCGAGGGGAGGGCAATTCCGAGGCCGTCGAACTTCCAACCTGTTCCCCATTTCGTCTCGCGTAGCATGCGATGAAAGGTTTCATGTCGACACAGTCGCGAGCGGGGTTGAATCGGGAAGCCATCGGATCACTTCTTTCTAAGATTCGTCAAGAAGGCCAGGATGTCGCGCACAGAAATCATGCCGACCAATTTCCCACCCTGCGTCACGCCGAGATGTCGAATGTGCTTTTGGGCCATCAGATCGCTGGCATCTAATACAGTCTTATCCTCTTCGACCGTCACGAGCGGGGCCGACATAATTTGTTCAGCCGTTGTCGTGAGGGTATCGACTCCAGCCGCGGCTACGCGCCGGACCATATCGGTATCCGTAAGGATGCCGACAATCTCCTTCCCACTCGTCACAAAAAGGCTGCTGATGCGGCGATCGCGCATAAGCCGTGCCGCCGTCTGGACATCCGTCTCTCGCGTAACCGTAATAAACTTCTCACTCGGAACCATGAACGACTTGATTGGGTCCATGCAATGTCCTCCCTGGCTAACTCAGTCCCTCACCCTCCACCGTGCTGTTTGTTTCGGCCTATTCGCGTAGAGAGCAGGATGGTAGCGATTGATTGGGGCAAGTGGATTGAGATCATAGGCAGTCTCAGTAATCTGGCGGGGGCAAGTCTACCGTAAAACCGTGGACATATCTATCACTCTGGAGATGGTGTGGGAACCATCTGTGAGGTGGGGGGGGCGGTGATGCAATATCATTTCGTAATTCGGATGATTGATGTGGTGTCAACTTGGGCGCGCGTACCGAAATTTACAGACCGCGCATGTTTGAGAGTCTTGACCCATCCTGTGGTCACATCCACCACGATTTCTGCATGGTCTTCCATGGATATTGCTTTGGGGAATTCTCCCTCCTGTGGTTCTTTCCCCACCCGTGCACTCATCTCTTTGAGCATTGATTCAAGAATTCGCGAAACTTGCTTGGGATCGGCTATTTGGCTCCACGTAATCACGGCGCGGCTCGCCTGCTTGTCGAATGTCTTCAGTTCCATGCGTGCATGAGTCGGGAAGGCTTCGCCGCCGAGGGGATTTGGGAATAGGTCCTCGTACTCGAAAGGTGTGTTACGAGCATACCCTCTTCCGAGAACCTTAAAATATACCTGTGCCTCGCGGGTGCTCAGCTCTTCGACCTCCACTTTGGTTCCTAGCATAAATTCCCATTGTGCCCGCAAGCTGGACATGAGTGCGTTGTCAGGTTTCTCTTTCCGCACCTCTTCGGCTGCAGCGAGGGCATCCAGGGATTTCAGCGCCGCAGTTTTGAGCTCCTTCCAGTTCTGGACGCCTCGAATGGCTCCGCGTGAATCGATCTCTAGAATAATCTGCCGTCCATTCATGAGATTCACGACCTGTCCAAGGAAGGATTGCTCAGCCTGAGAAGGAGAATCGAACGTGGTCTTGCCTGCGGTCCAGCCCACTAGGTATCCATTGTCGTTAGCGCTGAGTACTTCAATCGCAAAGTCAGTGTGAGTTCTCCCTGTGATCATCGACGTGCCATCGGTGGATTTCACGCGTGCCCGCGTGATTTCGAGACGAACCGTGTCTCCTTGTTTCCAGTGAGGCAAGATCTCGACGGAGTGGTTCTGGGCATCGGCGAGCCCCAACAGTGGCAAGCAGATGAGAGCGAGAATTATCGAACGAACTGTCGCAGCGTGCATAGCATCTTGCAATATTGAAGGAACGATTGAAGACATTCAACGTTCTCGCGTCAATCTGGTCCATGCCTGAGAGGGGTGTCTTTCGGGGACGCTCACCTCACCGTGATGGGTCGTATATGCGGATGCCGAGCTGGGAAGAAAGTCAGCTGACGTTCTTGATTTATCTCAACGAAGGGATGACGGGTGGGGAGACACGATTCTTTGCCGACCTGGAGCTGATATTCCGCCAACGTCCCTACCTGTCTCTGCAGCCGAAAGAAGGGATGGCACTCCGGTTCATGCATTCCATCTGGCACGAAGGTGCCGTCGTGCGCAATGGGAAAAAATATGTGCTGCGCACGGATGTCATGTATCAGCAGGTCTCGAAGATATAGCCAGGAATGTAGGGCCGGGAGATGCTTGAGCGGAACCGTTCGACCTATCAGGCGTCTGGGAATGTGGGATTGCTAGACCGAGCCCCACTGTGTCGTTGTCGGGAGTCTGCGTTCATGATCCCTTCGGTCGCCCGCGTGGCCGGATGGTCGATTCCATTCCGAACCGCTTCGCCATCCGTCTTACCCAGGTTTCTTCGCCAAAGGGGCGGCCTCGTTGCACGCTGAGTCTGAGGGACTCCAGTTCTAACGCGTTGTCGGGACGATTCATTCGAGATATCCAGTCTCGTGGCCGCTCCACGGGCCAGTCGCTCAGCCAGGTCGCCAGTTTGGCGTCGTCCTGATTCCGGCGCCAGAGGCTAGACCACCGCCAGTTTTCTGCTTGTTTAACCAGCTTCGCGCGGAGCGCATTACATTCCACGTAACGCGCAACGGTCAGGAAATGCTCATCCGTCTGCACCGGAAACGATTTGAAGCGGCCCTGATACACTGAGCCAGTCCCGGCAGTGTCGTGGTGTACATGCCAGCGCTGCGTATGCGTGACCGTAATCCACCGCAGCACTTCGGAGAGTTCCCCATCATGTCGAGGCCAGAGGAGGAGATGCCAGTGGTGTGGCATCAAGCAATAGGCGGCGATTCGGATCCTGGTCTGGGCATGAGCTTCGGCGAGAATCTTCTCAAAGGTGGCGTAGTCAGCGGGTTTCTCAAACAAGGGGAGGCGCCCAACCCGACGGTTAAGGACGTGATAGGCGAGGTCTCCGGCAGCGAGTCGTGGGCGACGTGGCATGGGAGATCTTGTAGCAAGGCGGTGACGAGGCTGTCAAGAAAATACTCCCGACCCCTTTTATTTCCTTCCATAAAAGGTATGATTATAAGACTTGACCCCATATGCATCACGCCGAGTTCCACAGGCAGCCAGGACGTCAGATGTCGTCAGGCCGACGACTCTGAGCAGCTGCTAATCTCTCTCGTTTAAGATTTTCGGCACTTATGCGTTCTAGTCGTTGGCGCTCCTCATCTCTCGCTATTCGCTGAATATACGCATTCAACATCATTAGCCCGACGACAACGACCCCCCCTGCAATGGCCAATACGACATTTCCCAACCAATCCTTCATCAGAGCAGCTCCTTGTTGAGCGAGTTTTTCGACATACTACCTTCCAGACAACACTTCAAACCGTATAAATCTAAACTCATACGCCATGGATTTCAAGCACGAAGTCTGCAAAGGCCGCCGTGGGAGAGAGGCCATGAGGGGGTACGTTGAGGTAGCCAGGATTTGACAGACAGCTTGAAACGGGGACAGGATTCCCTCCGGAGGTGTCCAATGGGTACTCGCAAGCAAGCTCAGCCCAGAGTGTACACACGAAGCCGTGCAGTTGCTCGAAAGTGGGAGTCGTCCCGGCTTCGAGATCGCTCACGAGTTGGGGATTGCGCGGAATCAACGCGACAAGTGGCAGACGGCATTACGGGCGCGCGGCAGTGGGGCATTTCCCGGCTCTGGCCCGAGCAAGGAGTGGACGACCGAGATCGCTCGACTGAAACGGGAATTGGCGCGGGTCACCGAGGACCGCGACATTATAAAAAATCGGCCCGGTACTCTGCCAAGGAATCGGCGTGACGTACCGGTTTATCTAGGCACATCAGCAGGAGGTTCGACTGACGTGTATGTACCGTGTCTTGCGGGTGAGCTGGAGTGGCTTCTACGCCTGGCACCGGCGTGGGCCTAGCCCACGGACACAGATCAACCAGGCCCTGATCGAGGAAACAATCAGGGCACGCGCCGGGAAATGTTTCGTTATAAAAGATTAATTTCCCTGTCTCGTGACTCGCTTTCAATCAGACTCACCGAAGAGGCGAACGACGAAAGGGGAGAGCCGAACAAGGAGCCGCGAGCAGCCGCGCCATTCAAAAACTGCTAGATAGCAAGACATGATCCAAAATTGCAGGCCACGCGTCGGTGTGGGAGGAGTCTTAAAAAGACTCCCGACCCCGTTCGTTTCTAGATAGATCGCATCGGCGTCCGATATCGTGCCCACCTTGCACCCACGCGGCCGACCTCGAAACACTCCAGAAAGTAGCCCATCCTATTTTTGTTCCTATGCTGCCTTGTGCCTTGAGGGAGCCTTGTGAAGGGAGGGTGAGGAGAGCCGGCCTGCCACGCGTTGCGAAATATTTGATTGCAAGACCTGAACCGCAGCTTCTCATTCTCATTAAATGTATGATTACAAGACTTGACCCTACTAATTATGACCACACTCCTTGAGGGCGCACCCTAAACCGGACAGATGATGTGCATCTACAAAGTCAATATCCATGCTTGACCCCCCACTCACATCCATTTAACATCAAAATTGGCAATGCAAAGAGTAATGTAGAGGTCAATCAACTTGAGTCCCTCGGTGACAAATTTTCCTGTTGTTTGCGTCGGCGGTTCGGCCGGTGGCCTCGACGCCTATATTCGGCTATTGCAAAATTTTCCGTCTGACATGGGTGTGGCTATCGTTATTGTAAATCACATCACAAGCATGCCTACCCACCTCCATGAGGTTCTTCCTCGCTTCACAACGATGCCGGTTGATCTCATCACGGAAAGGTTACAAATCGAACCGAACCGTATATTTATCATCCCTGAAAATCGGGATCTGCACGTCCTTAATGGAGAATTCCATCTAAAGCCGATATCAAAGCCTCGGGGCTGGCCTGATGTCATCACAGTTTTTTTACGTTCAGTGACCCGTTACTGGGACGGCAAGCTTATCGCCGTTATTGTCTCTGGCTATGATGGGGATGGGGCGGCAGCACTATGCGACATAAAAGAAATAGGCGGGATTACCATCGCACAGAAGCCTAGTACGGCAACTCAGCCAGACATGCCGGAGAGCGCAATTGATAGTGGGTGCATCGATTTTGTCCTATCGCCAGAAGAGATCGCTCAACAAATTGTGCGAATCGCGCGCGTTGAAGTCTAAGGGGCACGACTCCTGGCCGCGCACCAGTTGAGTCCCATATGCCGGCCTTTAGCATTCCATGGCGGTTTCTAAACCAACGCTACGCTACTACACTCCTGGCCTCGGGCGACGGCTCCATCCTTCCACATCAGCTGAAGTGGAGCTTGAATACGCAATCTGCGAGGCGAGTGAGAGCTGATAGGCTGAGTATCCGCTTTGGCAAAGTAACAACCGTCCGTCTCTCGACATCCGATCAACGGCGGCGAATATTTCTCCCCAACTGAAATTGGGAAGGCCCGTGACGACATCATCAAAGCAGCGCGGACCGCTCCGCAGCTTTTCAATAATCGCCTCTTCTATGTGCGTCATGGCATAGAACCTCCGGTTGAGTTGAAGTGAGGGTCATCGGGCACCTTGGCTGTTGACAGGAGTACGCCGCCTGGAAACTAGAAAATGTCCTAACCTGGCTCCCTTTAGCGTACGCATGATGAGCCTGCTCAACCCCCTGAACTGTCTTCTTTTAAACACTTTCGCGAAAAATCTGAGTGGATCTACGACGATCCATTGACCGGCCTTTCACCCTTCCGTCCCCTGCATCTTTGATGGATGCTCCATCCCCTAGCGAGACGAATGGCCGCAATGGAAGAACGCCTATTGGAGCAGCGTTATCCGTGCCAGCAGATAGAGGTATCCGAGGTTAATAGCAAAGCGGGAAAAACAAAGGAGTCAGGAATAGAGAAAGGTGTCAGAAACCATTGTTTCCCAGTTCCTTCTTCGTCCGCCCTCGTTCTCGCAATATCTCACCCAAGTTTCACTCCGCCTCAGCTCACCGCCGTCAATTCAAACAATGGTTCCTGTCATCTTGTTCTTCTCACGCGTCGCGAAATCTGTTCTGAAAATATAGAATCGTTTAACTGACCACGCCGTCGAAGTATTCCACGTCGATCTTGTCGGAAAGTGCGCGCATGCGCGGAAAGTAGTGGGCGCCGTGGGCGGATTGGCTGTGAAAGTCGAGCGCGGCCTGGTCGACATATTGTTCATGCACGATATAGTCTGAGGAAGACTCGCGCGATTTCAGGAGCAAGTAGAGTAAGCAGCCAGGCTCATGTGAAGCGTATCCATCACGTCGGAAAGGAAGTAAAAGTTTCCTGAGGTTTGGAAGAGGGGAGAGTCAGAATGGTGCCGGACCGCCAAGCGCTGGGAAACTCAGAATGTCCCCGGTTTTCTCCCTGCGATGCGGATGTTCAAATGGTTGTTCTGGAAGAAGTAAGCGCGCAGTCCTATCTCATCACACCACGCGTCGCAGCACTCGCACCCGCTCCCGGCCCTCGCGCCCGGGAAAGGCCACATCTGGAACATAATCCTCTACGATTTCGTAGCCCTCCGCAAAGAGCGCCGTTAAATCAGCCACGCTGAAAGGGAAGGGCGGCCCCTCCTTACCTGGATCGAGCGCCGGATTGATAAACCACACTCCGATCAGCAAGCCCCCACGCCGCAGCGTGAGATCGATGCCACGCCGGTAGTCCGCGCGCAGCGTCGGAGGCAGCCCGCTCATGCAGGTGTGCTCCAGCACCACATCATAGGTGCCGCGCATCTCCTCCGGCGGATCAAAAAAACTCCCCGTCACGAAGCGTTCCGTCAGATGCGGATACAGCGCGCGCGCCTCCGCCACTGCCGTCGGCGCGATGTCCAGCCCCGTCGCATCCAGCCCTTGCTCCATGGCCAGGGCCACCTCATGCCCGCGACCACAGCCTGGAACCAGCGCGCGTCCGCGCACTGTATGACGCGCCAGATACTGCTTCATCGCCGGCGACGGGGCACCTTTATCCCAGAGCACCTCGCCTTTTTGATAGCACTCATCCCAGTTCATGCGTCCCATGTATCCTGTCGTCAGGGTGATGTCAATCACGACGCGAGAAGTTCTCCAGTAACGCGGTCTCCTTAATGGGGGAGCTTTCGATTCCGTCAGTGTGGTAGTTAGGAGAGCGGAGGAAGGTGCGGGATGCGCTGGGAAATGGTTCCTGACACCATTTTCTTCTCTATTACTCATGCTGCAGGATGTTGAGCAATTTTCCGAATGGATCACGGACATAGAATCTGCGCACTCCCCACGGCTCAGTCGCCGGGCCGTATTCGATGGGGATACCGGATTTTCGCACTCTCGTTAGAGCCTCTTCAACATTATCTACTTCGATCGACATATCCGGGACAGCCGTGCCAGATCCTCCTTCGGACATCACGCTGACCTGAATTGTCATCTTTGAGCTTGAGCCGTACGTTCGTATCCAGCCAAGGTCCATGAGGACGTTGAGACCAAGAACCTCTTTATAG
>JBGTMB010000296.1:0-2892 GCA_041743755.1 Nitrospiraceae bacterium
TTTTGTCAGAGCAAGAAGAGGCCAACAGGAGGATCAAAAGCCAACAAGATGTAAGAGTCAATTGAAGAGGCATCGCGGAAAACGGCAGGAGGAATAGCTGCCAAGGCAAAAACGCAGATATCACAAGAACCCGAACGATCACAGGGGGAGGACTGGTTTTATCTCACTGTAGTGCTTGATCTGTATTCGCGACTAGTGATCGACTGGGCGATGGGACACTGGCTAACCGTGGAGTCGGCCGAGCAGGCCCTCACGATGACGCTGGCAAACCAGGATCCACTGGCAAAGCTCCTGCACCACTCGGTCTTCGGTAGCCAGTATGCCGCCGCAAGATACCAGTTGATGCTCACCACTCACGGCATTACCACTAACATGTCGAAGCGAGAGAGCTGCTGGGCAACGCCTGTGTTGAGAGTTTCTTCGGGACGCTCAAGCGTGAATTCGTCTGCCAGCGGCACTACGCGACCCGTTAAGATGAGAAATGAGATATCTTCGATTACATTTCGGGATTCTACAATCGGAAGGGCTGGCGTTTAACACTTGGCCGTTACTCCCCAGCTGAGTACGAAGCAAGGAAGGTTAATGAAGACCGATCCCAATCCGCCCGGGATTTATCTTCAGTGGTCCTGGTGTAACAAATGAAGGAAGATCAGAGCTAAATGGATGGTTCGAAGAGGCCCAATTGCCACTCCTCAGCGCGGGTCAGAGGAATGGGGTAGCGTTCGGTAAAGCAGGCGTTGCAGTACTGGCCTGGTGCTCCAGGAGAGGCGTTCAGCATGCCGTCTAGACTCAAGTAGGCAAGGCTATCAGCCGTGATGTACTTCCGAATCTCTTCGGTCGTGTGGCTGGAAGCGATCAGTTCCTTCTTGGTAGGCGTATCGATGCCGTAGAAACAAGGCGAGATAATCGGCGGCGAACTGATGCGCATATGCACTTCTTTGGCTCCGGCATTACGAAGCATCTTCACAATTTTACGGCTCGTCGTACCCCGCACTAGCGAATCATCGACTACGACAACACGCTTTCCCTCCAACACCTCAGGCACAGCATTGAGCTTCACTTTTACACCAAAGTGGCGGATCGATTGTTCTGGTTCAATGAAGGTACGGCCGACATAATGATTTCGAATCAGTCCAAGCTCAAATGGAATTCCCGCCCCCTCGGCATAGCCGAGCGAAGCAGGCACTCCGGAGTCCGGTACAGGAATGACGATATCCGCCGGTACAGACGATTCCTTCGCCAGTTGCCGGCCTAAGGCCTTGCGCGTCGCATAGACCGCGTTCGCCCCAAAAATCTTGCTGTCAGGCCTGGCAAAGTACACATATTCAAAGACGCACATGGCGGGGCTGACCGGCGGAAATGGTTTATAACTCGTCACACCCTTGTTGTTCAGCACGACCAACTCTCCAGGCTCGATCTCGCGGACAACTTCAGCTCCGAGCAGATCGAAGGCACAGGTTTCTGAGGCCACAAGATACGTATCGCCCAACCGACCGAGACAGAGAGGCCGAAACCCATGGGGGTCCCGAACTGCGATAATCCCTTCATCTGTTTGTAACACGATTGAAAATGCCCCTCGAACTTGGCTCAATGCATCAATGATGCGCGCCAGCAACGTATCGGCCCGCGAATGAGCGATCAGATGGATGATGACTTCGCTGTCTGAGGTGGATTGAAAGATAGCGCCGTACGCTTCGAGCTCGTGACGCAACACTTGAGCATTGATGAGGTTGCCATTATGGGCGAGCGCCAGATTTCCAAACGCAAAGTTGACCGAAAACGGCTGGACGTTCTTCAGATCGTTTCCTCCTGCGGTGGAGTAACGATTGTGACCGATCGCCATCGAACCGATTAATTGCTCGAGCGCCTGGGGATTATAAATATCCGCAACAAGCCCCTTCCCCTTATGAACATGAAACTGTTCGCCATCGCCGGAAACGATGCCGGAGGCTTCCTGCCCGCGATGCTGTAGGGCATACAACCCAAGATAGGTGAGGTTTGCCGCTTCCTTATGGCCGTATATGCCAAAGACGGCACACTCGTCGTGGAATTTGTCTGGGCTTTTATGTGAAAGGTGAACGGCGAAAGGTGAAACGATGGGAAGTTCTTTCGCAGTTTTGCTATTTATGGTTTCACGTTTCACTTTTTACGTCTCACGTTTTACGCCTGGTTCAGCGTGCGTTCAATCGAAAAAGCCCACCGGTCGTACAGTTGATCAACTGGGAGATCGACGTGGCAACCTTCGCTCCATTGCCCCTTCTCCACATCGATAACGAAACGGTCCCCTCCTACGGTCCCGATTTTGGTCGCTGGAATACCTGAGTCCCAGGCGCTATTTAATACTCTGTCAACCATCCCGGGCTTAACTGAAAGAACGACCCGTGATTGGCTCTCACCGAACAGGAGGGCATCCAGCCGCAAGGTATCGAGACCCAACTTTACCACAGCCCCTCGCCTGGTGTCCGGGGCAGAAATACAACATTCAGCCAATGCGACAGAGAGCCCACCGTCCGAGCAATCATGGGCTGATTGCACAGATTCTTCATGAATTACTTTCAGTATGAAATCATGAAGTATCTTCTCCGCCTCTACACTCAGAAACGGTGGTGATCCCTGTTCTCGATGGTGGTGCACTTTCAGGTACTCACTACCACCCAGGTCTTCTTTCGTCTTACCTAAGAGAAGAATCACATCGCCGTCCTGCTTGAACCACTGCGTCATCGTCTTATCGGCTGACTCGATTAGACCCACCATCCCTAACATCGGGGTAGGATAAATCGAGAGGCCGTTCGTCTCATTGTAGAAACTTACGTTACCGCTAACGATGGGAATCTTGAAATACTCACAGGCATCCTTCATCCCCTCGATCGCCAACACAAACTGCCACATGAT
>JBGTMB010000297.1:0-6732 GCA_041743755.1 Nitrospiraceae bacterium
TCGTGCACATACAGAAACTGCCCCGGTTCGACCGACCCGAGCGGCTTGAGATAAGCCGACTCGCCCCAGGCCTTGAATTGCTGCAGGGCATCGGTTTGACTTGATGTACAGTGGGAAGCCGGAAGAAGAAACCCATGATCCCGCGCGAGCGTCGCCAGCAGCGGGCTTCCCGAAAGGAGCGTGGGCCTGCCGCCTGGCATTGGTCGGTTAACCACGGAACAGGGCATGGCATTCAGAAAGGCCAGCCAGGCGGCGGTGGCCTCCTTCGTCACATATTGCGCATCAGCGTCCGATAGACCATCAAGATTCAAACGGAGTGGAAAAGGGAGGCGAGCAAACATTCCGGTCAGGTCATTGAGGCGAATCGTCCGGCCGTCGATGTCCAGAGATCCAGGAACGACCGCATCCCCGGCCTCGACTGACCAATTGAGCAGAATCTTATCCAGAAGCCGTAAGGGTTCAACCCAAATGACATCCCCACTCTTCCGTTGAGCCTCCCGATGAACCAGCGTCGCCCAGGGATCGGTCGAGTCGGCAAGAATGAGAATCACTGAGGGTGACTCCTCTCCGGCGCCTGAGATTGTAGAAATGCTGCAGTGGAGACAATACGGCGTGCCATGTCTTCGAGGAGAGTACCCGCGGCCGGAGGTTCTGCCTAGATCACTAAAAGCGGGGGAACCCCTACTTAAAGTCTGTACGTAGCACTACGTGTTCCTGAAGACTTGGCCGGGAGAGTGAGCTGCATGCCATTCGATTCAACATGCGCGACCTATCGGGAGTGAAAGACCTGATCAACCGTCCCTTCACGCAGGTACGACAAGACAGACTCGACTGTTCAATTCTGGCTGGGAAAAGGAACGGTCAGAAGGGAGGGGAGACTATTGGTAGTGTTGCGCTTGCGTGAGGAATAACGAGGCATAGAGGCCTTGGCGGCCCATCAAGTCATCATGGGTGCCCTGTTCCACGATCTGGCCGCGATCCACCACGAAAATCCGGTCGGCCATTTTAACTGTCGACAATCGGTGGCTGATTAAGATCGCCGTCCGTCCTTGCGCTAGCTCGTGGAACCGTTCGAACAGTTCCGCTTCCGCCTTGGCGTCCATGGCACTGGTCGGTTCGTCAAGAATCAGGATCTGAGAATCGCGTAGGATGGCCCTGGCGAGTGCCACCTTCTGCCATTCCCCGATACTCAGCTCATGCCCCCCGTCGAATAACTTGCCCAGCAAGGACTCATAACCCTTCGGCAAGCGTTCGATGGCTTCATGGACTCCAGCCTGTTTTGCAGCTTGGGTCACGGTAGCAAGATCCACATCTGACGCTCGTACACCTAAGGCGATGTTCTCCTTTGCCGATAGTTGAAACTTGACGAAGTCCTGAAAGATCCCGCTGACAGCGCAGCGTAGGTCGGCAATGGGGTAATCTCGAATATCTGTTCCATCGATCGTAATGCGCCCTCCCGTCGGATCGTAGAGGCGGCATAGAAGCTTCACCAGCGTTGTCTTTCCAGCGCCATTGGCCCCGACAAATGCAACATGCTCACCGGGTCTGATGGTAAGGGTAAAGTCCCGTATCGCGACGCGTTCTTCATGCGGGTACTGGAAAGACACACGATCGAACGTCAGACCCTGCATAATCGGTCTGGGAATTTGCTTCGGATGTGACGACTCCGGCAAACGAGACTTCACTCCCAGAAACTCATCCAACGAGGACAGAAACAGATTACTCTCATAGAGGCTTGATACACTCCACCCCAACCCCTCTAAAAATCCTGACGCCCGCTGCACCGCTTGAAAATACATGACAAGGCTGCCCAGTGTGAGCAACCCTTGATACGTCTGAACCGCCACGAAGCTGTAGACGCCGAACACACCAGCCACTCCCACAATCTGTGCGGCAAGACCCGCAAGCACCCATCGGCGCTCTAAGGCGATCCGTTCTCGACGCAACACCGAGCGCGCCTCAAGGAACCATTGCCGCAGCCGAGGGCCGAGGTCGAATAACCGGACTTCTTTCGCCGCTGTCGCTTGTGTCAGCAGTGTATTGACGTACCAGGCCTTCCGTTGAAGCGGTGTCCGTTCTCGCTCCCACACATACAATCGATTGGATTGCTGCAGGCGGACAAAAAAGTATGGGATAGCCGTCAACATCAAGACAGGAATCACCCCCCAATGCAGCCACCAGAGGATGCCTATCATCGCCAGCAAGGAAATCGCGTCTTGACCGAATTGCAGTAATGCATTAAGGATCGCTGTCGGGCGATAGGGCGCTTCTTGCTGTGCACGATGCAGTGTGTCTTGATACTGTGCATTCTCGTAGTACTCAAGATCGACTTCAACCGACTTTGCCTGGAGGAGCGCATGCATGTGGTCCGTGACCACTTGAGATTGAATTCTTGATATGAGGGAAGCTGCAACGGTGAGGATCGCACTGGCGACTGCGACGCCCGCTAACCCACCAAGGATGGTGGTGATGTGGGTCATCGAAGATTCGCCTGCCGGAGTCTTAAGCCCTTCGGTCACGGCATCGATCAATAGTTTCGTAAGATACAGGACCAGTAACGGTAAAAGGCCTTGGATCACGCGCACGATAATACTGCCGACAGCCAGACTAGGACTGCTTTCCCACACAAACGAGAGGGCACGGCGAACCGTTTGAAGGAAGGGACGTATGCGGAGCAAAAGACTATTCATAGAGGTTAGTTGCGTAGGTTCACACGTCAGATGGCCGCCGTCGTCCCTTTCCGGGGGCGCACAGGCTGGCCCGGCTCACGGTTGACCGGTTACTCGGAAGGGAACGAATAGGTGACGGTGAAACGCTGCCAATGTTGGCCGGGCTCGTGAAACGGCTGACGATCCAGCGTCAACCAAGCATGGCCATCAAGACCGGCCCCGTCCTTTCGCACCCCGCAGTGGAACGACACCGGGTAGCCTGATCGTGTGGCGAACCAATACAACGCCAACGAACGGGGAAAGCAATTTCCTTTTGCATTGTAGGGAAAGAGTTGGAGCCACCGGTCCATATAGTAGACCAGGTCTTCAAATCGCGCAGAATCAGTCTCCCCGGACAGAGCGGCAGGATCCAGTCGCTTCAGCACCGCCGGAAGGCTCTCTCCGCGCAACCGGAGGCGAACCCAGGACACGATCGCAGCCACCTGCAGCAGCATCCAATACTTTTTTACGACTCGCTTCATCGTGGGCTCACTGTAACAAGTCGTCCGGCAAATTCCAGTAATCGCGCCTTCTGGTTCACTCGCCCATGCCCCTCACGTTCAAGAGGCAGGGGCCACGATCGCCATTGCGCCGGATATTCCTGCCATGTCGGCCAGAGTTCGTCGAGCTTGGAGAATGGCTGGCTTGGAATGAATTCGATCAATCGGACCATCAGCCTCCGTGTTCAACCCATTGATTGATCGCACCTCGGATTGAAGATGGAACTAGATTCCTCACCGCTCGCTGGCATGGCCGAACGAGAGTAGCCAATCGCTTAAGCCCCCTACCACGGGAAAACCAACTCGGCGGATTCTCCACTACTGAAGAGCCGTCCCGGCATAGCACCAGGCCGAATCGACACCGTTCCCACCAGGTATCTTTCAACGTCAAATAGAAGGCCGCGGCCTGCTCCTCACTGACACCATTCCGGGGACTCGCCAAGAGACTGGCCGGCATACGCTCGGACAACATCCGGACATCGGCATCGGTCGAATAGCGGGCACAGACCGATTCAGGGATCGGGACATCCAACACCCGATGAGCCAGCGCCAATCCAATGTGAATTAATCGTTGGCAACGCCAGGCCGTTGCGTTTGCAAAGATCCGCTCCCAGTCAAGATCCGGATGTGAGCGGAGGAGTTCCGCGACATCACAGACCCATTTGAGCTGCTCCCAGGCATGCTTCGATCCATGCACACAGAGAAGGATCAGCAGCTCCTCCGGCGCCAAGACTTGTACAGTCGAACTCCCCAGCATCACAGGCGACCGATGTGCCCAGAACTCCGGACGATCCAGCTGAAAGGCAAAGTGCTGATGCGCCATTACCCACTGAAGATCGACCCGAACTAGGCAGCGCTTCTTGATAAACACATGATAGGGCCCTTCGTCGTGCTCAGCTTCCACAGGGTCGGTCGACAGATCTTTCCGTTCATAACCCTGGGCGAACAACACCGCTTGCGCGGCCCCGATCGCAGATTCGGGAATCAGGAGATCGAGATCGCTGAAATCTCGGAGCGTCAGATCGCCATAGGCGGACAGCGCCAAAGTCGCACCTTTAATCGGCACAACCGGTACACTGCGCTCGGCAAACGCGTCACACAGATTTCTAAGCTCCTGTGCGAGCGATCGATTCAGCAAGGCACAGGCTTGAGTCTTCTGACGCAGCTTCGTCAACGTATCGCCCGGCACAAGAGAAGGACAGATAGTCGACAGATTCCGGTAGAGTAACGGAAACACACCGTGATACGCGGCTAAATCCAGCATCAGTCCCCAATCCATAGGCTCCTGGACCCGTGAGGAGATGTCCGTGCGCAGTTCCTCGGTGACGTGCGTGCGTGCGCACCAGACCAGCAGTTCTGATTCAGGCGACCACGGAAACTGTCGAGGCTCCTTCATCGTCTCTTCTCCAGCAACGGAGTGATCAGTTTCGGTAAGTCAAGAATATCGCGACCGAAATGCAGGCGGTAACAGTCGACCTGTTGCACGAGCTTCGCCAGCACTTTGAATTCTTGTCTGGCGACCTCTTGATCGTATACCAGCAGAGCTTGCGGCAAGAGCGCTTCCAATGCCCGGCTCTTGGGAAGCAACTCGAGGTGGCTCTGTGGTGAATCCACGACATGAGGAAAAAGTACCAAGGCCGGCTGGCAGCGCTCCCCGACCGCCGTTGGATAGAGATCTTCGGCATAAAAGAATCGTTTGGGCACACCAGGATGGAGCACCTGCTCTGAGGCCGCTCTAAGTTCCGGGAAAAACTGCACCGTGGCGTCCGTCACATTGATCCTGATCGGAAACGGCAGCACTTCCACATGCGCCCCTGAGTCCTGCAGAAGCGGATGGTCATCCGAAAGATAGCGATAGCCCGACCGGAGTAATGAGATAAACGAGGTGGTCTTCCCGCGGCCGCTGTTGCCGGGAATCAAAATGGCGCGCCCGTTGTGTTCCAAGGCAGTCGCATGGATCGTATAGAGCCCCCGTCGCCGTAATAGCTCGATTAGGGTCAGATGGAACAGATACTCAACAAGGGTGGCCGGCAGTTGTTCCGGATTGATCAGATAACCCTTAGCGTGGCCTTGCTTTCCATCGATCGCCAATACCCCGACACGGTGGAAGTCTACGATCAAAATCCCCTGGTCCTGAGTCACCTCATAAGGAAGTCCCGTCGCCCGTCGATCCCCGACTGCCTCACCCGTTCCGGACGCCAACCGACATGCCGACGCAGAAATGGTGAGGGGTACATCTGCCCGATTCTGCACAGCATAAAACTCGATCGTAAGGGCAGCAGTCACACCAAGGGAATCCTGGCGAAAATGCTGCAGCAGCTCGTTTACCGGATCCGCCAGAGTCGGCGATCCAGTCGCATACCTTACCGAGGTGCCATAGAGTGAAAAACATGACTCATCCATAACTTTTTCTACCATGCTCTCCACATTCCTACCGACTAAATTCGATCTGCGGCCATGTCCATCTTCCGGGAAGACGGGGCCAGCCCAATCAACCCATGGGCCAGCCCCTCAAGATAAATAATTCTCCTTAAGCTAATTCGGGCGTCTTTCTTTTTCGTCGCAATTGTAGCTGGACTGACCTGCCGTAATGTCGCGCAGGAACTCGTGTTTCACCATCTCCGGTTTAAGATATTCTTGTTTTTTCTGTTCCATGGCTCCGAGCCTCCTTTGAATACGGGTTCATGTTGGAGAAAGAGACTAGCCAGTTCTTGCGAACCAGCAGCCATTCCAGATACGTGCTCGCACTAATTCAGACGCACTGTTTTCTCATCGCAATTGTAGCTGGACTGACCCGCCGTGATGTCGCGCAGCAGCTCATGCTTGACGACCACTGGCTGGACATACTGTTCTTTCTTCTGTTCCATTCTTACTCACCCCCTTTCTTGTTGAAGTAACCCTTCCTGAATCAACTCGTTGGCCAAGGCCACCAGATCGTCAAGCGCTTGTTCAGCGCCCACCTCGAACCGCTTGCACAGCACGGCATGGATTGCGTTAAGGGGCTGCCGCTCCATGCACTGCTCCCAAATGACGCTCCCGAGCCGGTTTAAGGTGTAGTACCGCCCGCTACTCAGATCCAATAGCACCGTCTCTCCATCCATTGTCGTCCCTTGCACATCGGGGCTTGGTCGCAAGAGAGTCCGGTCCAATTGGGTCAGATCAATGCCAGATGCTGTGACGAGTTCAGATATCGTCTCCTGCATTTGATCGGCCATGGGTTCTCCTTCCCAGTCTTCGATGATTGTTGTTCGCCCATCAGAGCAGGTATATCGCACGCCCTGCAGTGCTCGTATCTGGAGTTGATAAAAGCGAGGATCTGCTGGTTCAAGAAAGGTAGCCCGACATTAGAATTCTGCCTAGACCCCAAAAGGGCTGAGACAGCCCCTACCTTCGTGGTAAGGGTGTGGTGAGGGTCTGGGATCATGCCATTTCTCACCAAATTGGGAAGAGTTTACGTATGGTTATTGATTTTGTCAGAGCAAGAAGAGGCCAACAGGAGGATCAAAAGCCAACAAGATGTAAGA
>JBGTMB010000298.1:0-2465 GCA_041743755.1 Nitrospiraceae bacterium
GGTTTTTCCAGTTCTTCCTCGGCTCTGTGTAGAAGCGCTTCAAACTGGATGATCTTCTCTTCAGGTAAGTCTGTTGTCCGCGCCTGCTCGATGATGTTGCGGATCTCGAGGTGAAGATCGACCGTGACATTGATCGTTTGCTTACTCAGTGATGCGATCGGCGGATATCCCTGCTCGGCCCAGAGCAATCCATCCGGCGAGCTCAGTCCGAGCACACCAATCTTTCCATCACCGATGCGCCTCGTCTCAAAAAGCCCTACGCCGCAGAGGATCTGAAATTGCTCGTTAATCCGTTCGGGCATGGTTCCAACTGTTGTTGCCAGCGCTTCGGCATCAAACTCAACAAAGCGACCCTGGGAAGCACCAAGCTGTCGCTTGAGGGTCCGTCCGATTCCCTTCCGAATCTCATCCGGTGTGAGCCCGCCAAAGGTGCGATGCCATTCGAGCGCAGCCTCGGTGAAGCTTCGAAAGTGATCTGGCCACTGCGGGTTGACTTTGGCTCCGGCGATGCCGTGGTAAACCAGCGCATCGGTGACATTGACTGAAATACCTGTGTTATTCGCGAACGGTCCCGGCTGACCGTGATTGCCGAGGAAGAACGCGAAGCCGCCACCTTTGCGATCTGGCCGGAGATGGAACCCGTTCTCGTAAATATCCGAGTGGTCAACGACCGCCTTGAGGGCGTCCTTTACAACCCGTCTAGCTTCGGGATCAAGGAAATCCAGTGCATGCTCGTCCAGTGGTGTGGTGCCCATACTGGCATTATACGGCAGCGATGATGAAACCAATCCTGGCACCGTCTATCAGGCTGCATGGGCCTGAGTCGTCCAGTATATTGAGGGCTGGTACCACCGGCGGCGTCCCCACCAGTTCAACGACGGGATACCCCCGCTGGTCGCCTGGCACCTCCACTGCGTCTAAATCCCTGTCACACTTTCTTGGCACACACCATCAGCTTACTGTTTTTTGGTCTGGCCGAGCGATTCTTTATGCTCGCGTAGCTATACAAAACCCATATCTCTCTTTAAGTTGGACGTTCAGAGATGCGCATGTTTGTAGGTCAATTTCATGGTCGGGACTCACACGCATTGACTAGAGAAATGATACTAGGTCTCCGTCAACACTGGTCGCGTGCATACCTTCCAAGCGTCATTCTCAAACTGCTTGACAACCGACCCGGTCAGTTGCATTGTCGACAGGTAGTGGACACCTTTGATTGCCATTTCCTTCCCAACTTTCCTCCTAAATGGAGAACGTATAGATGGTTCAGCGGCAGGTCGCAGGAAACAATTCGGTATGTTGGATATGTGAAGAAGATATTGCCAGTCCCTTTACGTGTTCCAAATGCCGGAAACCATTCCACGCTAAATCATGCGGCCACGTGCCTACCATTACGGAGTATGCTCGTGCGGATCCGGATGACCTAGCTCGAGGCCAATGGGGAGGTGGAGCGCACATTGTAATGGATCCATCCCAAGCTACATGCGGAGTCTGCACTAAGCGCTTTCCCAAGGATCGTGATGCACGATTGGCACTGTTTCAGGATTTAAAGGAGCATGAGGCTCGTAAAAATAGGGTGGAATCACTACGTGTCGAAGACCCTCTGGATACATCGTCCGGGCTCACTGATCATGCTTCAGACCTAATGCGAATAGAATCGTCCTTGCTCGAGATTCGGGTTGGATTGGAAGCTGCCCAGTCGGAGCATAAAGCCATCGCTCAGGAAGCCCAACGAAAAATGTCTGATTGGAGGCAACTTGGGCAACTTTTACGCGACCAACATGATTTGAACAGAAGGATTGCAAATCTGCTATCAATCCCGCTGGAAGAAGTAGTGAAAATTTCGACAGTCTCAATCCTTTGTGATCATTTGAACGCAGTGCGGCAAATAGCTGAAACGAACATGAGGCAAGGAAGAGAATGGGAAAGGCGAATAGAAGATTTGCGGGAGAATGAGAACATATTGTCGAAACAAAGAGATGAATATAAATCGGATTAATCCTCCATTCAATCCATGTGAATCGCATCACAACACTCAAGGCAACAAATACGGAATCCGGATAGTCAGTGCGAGGATACCGCAGAGACCACGAAGAACGTCCGGCCATGCGTCGTTGTCTGACCGTCACCATGCATCGCTCACAGGATGATCTTGCCCCCCCTATCGGCACGCCCGCTACCAGATTGAACGCAGTCAATAACAATTGGTCTTGCTGGTGGCCAGTAGAAACACTGTCCGGCGGTGGGACGGCTGACCAGCTGTTCCGAAAACTGAGTGCGCACGATCAATCATCGGTACAACGCCGACGGTCCGCCCGAGATGGCCACCCGCTGCTGCTCACCCCGGCGGTGTAGGGGGTGTTGGGCCAGGCGCAGGGGGAATTTCCTCTCGACGGGGCCTGTAGACCAGCCCGAAAGTGGCGGCCTGGATGACCCACCACGTGAGCTTTTATGGTTGGGATGGG
>JBGTMB010000299.1:0-9673 GCA_041743755.1 Nitrospiraceae bacterium
TCCACAGCCCGCATGGGGGCCGATGTACTTGCCGCACGCTGTTGTTCAAGCCATGTGCGCACCAGACCTTTCATCACTGCGACCGCCCCATTCGACTCATCGGCGGAAGCGGAGTGGGCCGTCCGGTTGGCAAGAAATTGAATCCAGCGTGCGCTTGAATCCGCGAATGGGCCCTTCGGCGCAACGGTCAACGCCTCCTGAAAGGACGTCGCTGCCGTCTCTCTATTCTGGAACAACGCGATCATCGCACGGGTAAAATGGACCTGATCGCACGACTGATGTTGTTCGCAGGTACTGAGCAGCGTTCCTTGTTCGCGCTGTACGGCTTGCAAGATAACTGTATCGGTGGCATCGGCCTGAAATAATGGCGCAGACCCAGGCGGCGATGGGCTATTCACCGTCGCACATCCCCAGAGCATCCCCACCATCAAGAGCCCGGATCCATAACGAAGCCACATAGCTACACCTCTTTTTGCGCCGAGGTCATCGTGCCTCTACTAAGACAATCTTAGCAGATGGTATGGATTTTGACGGTTCAGAGCAGAGACAAAAACAGGGATTACTCTGACTGCCTCGTCCGTGGGTGCTTGAGAGCGTAAGTTAGGAAGAGATTTCACCTCGCCTTGGCCGTCGCAGACGTGAGGTTTCTCTACGGTGAGGATTCGAGAGGCGAGCCGGCCGCCAAAGGCTCGTCATAGCAGCGGACGGCGATTGCAGCAGAAGCAGTCATGATCATGCGGGCTAAACTGCTTGCTCGCAGGGAAGGACGAATACG
The DNA here is from genome assembly GCA_041743755.1 of Nitrospiraceae bacterium. Lineage (GTDB taxonomy): Bacteria > Nitrospirota > Nitrospiria > Nitrospirales > Nitrospiraceae > Palsa-1315. The sequence goes on from JBGTMB010000299.1 coordinate 776, forward strand.
TGAACATTGCTATGCGGCTCCATCCCCTGTTCCGCTTTGAAGCGTGTGAACCCATCGATGAGTCGGTAGGCATGCGGTTCCGATACCGCGGTGAGGATCATACAGTTGGCGCCGGGTGACAAGAAGAACTGAACGTTAGGTCCGGTCTCTCCCTTGCCAGCAACATTGTGCAGTTCAGTAAACGCGTTGACGTCGTATTCTTTTAGCAGAGCATGGATGTGTTCTACCATCGACTGACGAAAGACGATCAGCAGCATCTTCATAGCAGGCACTCCGGTGTATCAGCGAGAGGGGTCATCTCGCAGGATGCTGAAAAAGCCTGCCAGCATCGTTCTCGCTTCGCTCAGAGACTCAACGTACCGCAGCGTACGCCTTCGCCTCCTCGCTCGCTGCGGCCTTGCTGGATAGTCTTTTTGAGCATCCTGAGGCTGTTTTGGCATCGGCACCATCAAGTAAGATTCCGACGGTGTTTTGTGTATAGACTGAGTTTTCCCGCAGCCTGCCAGAAAGCTGGCGATTGTTCAGCATGCGACTCTGCCCATTCTATAGGGGAGAGTCGAAATAAAGACAAGAGCGATTCCATCACGTGTTCGTATGTTCTGTCTGGGGCCGGACAGCGGCTCGTCGGACTCAAGGCCTTGCGTGCTGCGATGCATAGAACGAGGTGGATACACAGTGGGCTTTCCAGTAGACTTGTCTCTAATCGAATGGCGGACGGTGGCTGTGCCGAGCGGCAAATGCCTGACGGGGCAGACGTGCTAAGCGCGAGCCGAGTCGCAACGTCTTCAGGCGAAATCGTGTTGTTAACAGGAGGTATCAAATGAACGATCAAGACACGCAACGGGCGATTGGGATTCTTAATAGGATTATGGAGCATGAGTTGGCGGGAGTCGTACGCTATATGCATTACTCTCTTATGGTCTATGGCTATAACCGCATTCCTATCGTATCTTGGCTGAAGAGTAATGCTGACGAGAGCCTTGCCCATGCGCATAAAGCCGGAGAGCTGGTCACCTTGCTCGGCGGCCACCCGTCGCTGAAAATTGGGGCACTCCTCGAAACCGAGAAACATGATGTGGGAGATATCCTGCAGGAAAGCTTGGAGCATGAGAAGGCCGCCGTCGCGTCCTATTATGAACTCCTGAAAGTCTCCGAGGGAAAGTCCGTCCTGTTGGAAGAATATGCGCGTGAGATGATCGTCGGCGAAGAGCTGCACCTGGACGAGGTGAACAAGATGTTGCGCAAGCCAGGTGATGTTCAACCATTTCGCTCTTAACCCTTCAATCAACCTGGAAGGAAAAAGAGCGTCAGTGGACTATTTCGAGGCATGAGCGGGGAAGCGACTCATCTCGCCCTCGTGACTCGATGCGCGATTCATTACTAACTCAACGGAGGAGGACGTCACATGTTGAAGGAAGTTTCAGGGGATATTTTGTTGACCAAGGCGGAAGCTCTGGCGCACGGCGTTGCACCCAACGACAATTTTGCAAACGGGTTAGCCCTGGCACTCAGAGAACGGTGGCCTGCAATGTATAAGGACTTTCGGCACTATTCCCAGACGTTTACTCCCAAGAGCGGTGAGTTATGGACGTGGTCCGGCGTCGGAGCTGTTCGAATTGTGAATCTGTTTACTCAGGAAGCTGCTGCCAGTCATGGGGCCAAGCCTGGCCGGGCCACGATCGAGAATGTGAATCACTGCCTCAAAGCGCTGGGCAAAGTGATCGAAGCTGAGAAGTTCAAGAGTGTTGCGCTTCCACGCTTGGCCACTGGCGTGGGTGGGCTAGACTGGAATGACGTGAAGCCGCTGATAGAAAAACATCTCGGCCACCTGTCTATCCCCGTATACGTGTATGGCACCTATCATCCAGGGATTCAGGCAACAGAATAAGGGGTGAACAGAGGCGAGTCAGGAGGTGGGGCAGACTGACGAACAGCACGCGGTTCGGTCGCGCCATAATGCGTTGACCTGTGTCGGCTCCACCCACTGGTGTGCCGCCTCCCGACTGCTCCTCTAACACTGCGATGAAACATCGCAATGCCGTCGCAGTCGGCATCGCTTCAGCCTCCTAATTGACAGCGCCCTCTATGGCGCGAGCCTCACCGCATATCCGTTCCATCCGCCCCGCCTGCTCGACGGTTCTTGAATCGATTGACAATAAATTTGCGGCTTTCCTCTGCGAACAACAGTGCAACAGCGCCCAGCACGAGTGGCCCGAAGATCCATGCGGGCAAGGGACCGGTTCCAAAGATCGCGTTGCCCCAGGGGGTATAGATGATGAACGCGAGGACGACGAGTTCTGTCGCGATTCCCCAGAGGAGCAATGGATTGCTGAACCAGCCGAGTCGAGAGAGCGACACCCGGTCTGAACGGCAGGCAAACACATTCGCCACCTGAGCGACGACGATGGCGGCGAAGGTGGCGCCGGTCGCCTGTTTGTATAGCGGATCGGACCATTCGAGCGGCATGCCCCAGGTCCATCCCTGTGTGAGGAGCAATAAGAAGAATGCTCCCATAGCGATTCCGGCTTCCATCAGGCCCAAAAAGACGTAGGCACGCAGGAGAAGCGGAAGGTTCATCAACCGTTCCGTGCGCGGTCGCGGCGGGATAGACATCATGCCGGCGTCGGGCTTTTCAGCGCCCAGGGCCAAGGCCGGAACCATGTCGGTCCCCAGATCCACGGCAAGGATTTGCGGGACCGTGAGCGCCAGTGGAATCCCGAACAAGCCGAACGCCAGATAGGGGACGACTTCAGGCACGTTGCTCGCCAGCACGTACGTGGAAAATTTTCGGATGTTAGCGTACACGGCCCGGCCTTCTTCGATAGCGTTGACGATGGTCGCAAAGTTGTCGTCGAGCAAAATCATGTCTGCCGTTTCTTTCGCTACGTCGGTTCCGGTGATGCCCATGGCAATGCCGATATTGGCTTTCTTGAGCGCCGGCGCATCGTTCACTCCGTCGCCCGTGACGGCGACCACTTCACCCATGTCTTTCAGCACCGACACCACACGCATCTTGTGCCGAGGGGCCATGCGCGCGAAGATCGGCTCAGCCTTCTCAGGACTGATGGGCGTCAGGAGCTGACGCAGCGCCTCGTCGTTCATTGTTTCGACCTGGTGCCCCTCTATCACAGGACAGAATCCGACCGGCTCGGTGCGGGACTCTTTCGGCGCCAGCCCGATCTGGCGGGCGATGGCCAGAGCCGTGAGCGGATGGTCACCGGTAATCATGATGATACGGACGCCGGCTTGGCCGCAGCGCGAGATGGCCTCCGGCACTTCGTGGCGGGGGGGATCGATCATCGCCACAAGGCCAAGGAAAGTGAGGCTTTGTTCCACACGGTCGATATCCAGCTTCTCGACACCCGTCTCGATTTCTCGCATGGCCACAGCCAGGACCCGATAGGCCTGCTGCGCGAAGGCCTGGCTTTGCGCCATGATGCGCTGGCGGTCCTCCTGGCTTATCGGTGATAGAGCACCTTGGTGACGTATTTGATTGCAGAGGGGCACGAGCGATTCCGGCGCTCCCTTCACGAAGGCCACGAGCCGGCCCTCACGCCAATGGAGGGTGGACATGCGCTTCCGGTCCGCGTCGAACGGGAGCTCGCCCATCCGGGGCAACGGTTCATGGTGGAGGAGTCCGTGATCCTGTGCAAACTCGACCAGAGCCACTTCTGTGGGATCGCCCGTGACGGCGGGTCGGTCGCCGGCCTGCCGCACGAGCTTGGCATTGTGGCAGTGGATGATTGCATCGAAGAGCGGCGCATATTCCTCGGCCTCGATCGCGTTGGTCATGCGTCCGGCGATCACCAGACAACTTTCCTGCACCTCAATTTCGAGATGGTCCATATAGAAACGTGCCACGCGCATCCGATTCTCGGTCAGCGTCCCCGTCTTGTCCGTGCAGATGACGGTGGTGCAACCCAAGGTTTCAACGGATGTCAGCTGCTTGATGAGCGCATGGCGTTTAGCCATGCGCTGGCTGCCCAACGCCAATGCCAGCGTCACAGTGGGAAGCAGTCCTTCCGGCACGTTCGCCACGATGATGCCGATCCCAAAGATCGCGCTGATCCAGAAGCCCAAGCCCATGGAGACGCCGATGACGAAAAAGACTCCGCCCATGGCGACCGACAGCATGGCGACGACATGGGTGACCTTCATGATCTCTTTCTGCAGCGGACTGAGGCCTGTCTCCACGCTTGTGGAGAGGCGGGCGATCTTGCCGAATTCCGTCTGCATGCCGGTGGCGAACACGATCGCCCGACCTCTGCCTGAGAGCACCGGGGTGCCGGCGAAGACGAGATTGGGAATGTCCTGGAGATGGCCATCGATGACCGGCTCCGCTGTCCGCCGCTTCGGTTGGGATTCGCCAGTGAGAGAGGAGAGATCAACCAGCATGTCGGCTGCTTCAATGAGCCGGGCGTCTGCAGGGATCTGCTCTCCCTCCTCGATCACGAGCACGTCGCCCGGTACGATCTCGCTCCGCGACACATCACGCGGTTGATTGCTGCGCAGGACCCATGCCCTCGCAGGGAGGAGGCGATGAAGGGCATGCACTGCACGCTCCGCCTTATATTCTTGAAAGAAGGCAAAGACGGCATTGATGACGATCACACCGAGGATCGCCCAGCCGAGCGTGGCCATCCCTTCGCCGGGCTTCATGAATTCTGCCGTGAACGCCAGGGCGGTGGCGATCCAGAGCAACACGGCCAGGAAATGCGTGAACTGGTGGAGGAATCCTCGAATCAATGAATAGTGACTCGGCTCCTCCAGAACATTGGGGCCATACTGACTGAGCCGCTGCTGTGCCTCTTCGGGCGACAAGCCGCCTTCCCTAGTCCCCAGGTGTTTGAAGACTTCAGCCACCGTCAGTTGGTGGAGGTGTAGTTCGTCAGAATCAGGCACGCGAGCCTCGCACGATCAGAACGGAACAAGGGGCATGTCTCAGGAGACTTTCCGAGACGCTGCCGAGATGGAGCCGCTCGCTCTTGGTTAAGTCTCGCGACCCGATCACCAGGAGGTCGGTATGATCCGCCTCCACCTGTTTGACGATGCAATCGATGACGTGGTCCATCTGCACGTCTGTGACGACAGCGTAGCCTTCTCTCAGAAATTCATCCCGCAATGCCGTGACCAGTCGCGTGGCCCGTTCGAAGACCGGCCGTTCCAACTCTGCAACTTGGGCTTTGGACAAATACCGAACGGCCAAGTCGGTCACCGGTCTCTCGGCCGAGGAGAGGATGGTGGTCGTGGCGGATTCCGGAAGCAAGCGGGAGCGAAGAAATCGAGCGGCGGCTCGGGAGTGTTTCGAGTCATCGACCGCGAGGGCCACACGCGTCAGCTGCGGGAGCGGCTGTTTCACGACGAGGACGGAGCAGGGGGCGATCGACGCGACCTGTCGGGAGATGCTTCCCAACAAGAATCCTCGAATGTCACTTAGCCCGCGGGATCCGATAAGGATAAGATCGGCTTTCGCATGCCGCGCTCGGCGCACGATCGTCCGGGCGAGCGGGCCATGGGCTAAGACTCGGTGAAGCGTGGTGCGTGGGCCGGTCACGGCCTGTCCGAGGGCGACTCGCGCGGAACGCTCTGCCTCGCGGAGGAGGATGCCACCGGCCTTCTCCATAGCAGCCAGAGCGCGCTTCTCTGCCACGGGGTTCCCGCCTTTCCCCGCTCGGAGGGACGACGGATCGACCACATGGAGAAGCGTGACTACTTCCGGCTCACGACCAGCGAGCGCTTCGAGTGCTTGCACTCCCCACTGCGAGCATTCAGACCCATCCACAGCACAAAGAATTCGCATGACAGACCCCCCTTCCTCAATGACAAGACGCCACACACATACACACCATTTCAGGTATCAGTTCTGCATTGCATGTGCCTGTGACGCAAAGGGGATAAGAAGGAGAATCAACCCTATCCCAAGGGGTTGCGGAGAGAAACGGTACTCCAACACCGATTGATGTGCGGCATTTTGCAGCAGAGAGGGAAATGCCACTGTGGTGATTGGCGTCACTACGAATCGTAATGGGAAGGAGGAAGGGTAGGAGACATGAACAGAGGTATGGTTGGGGCCTTCGTGTTATGTGCCTGCCTTGGAGAAGGGATCAATTTTGCTGCCAGCGGGGTCGTCGCTCGTATCGGGGACTCCGGTGACTCCGTCGAATTGAGTCAGCAAATTGATGGGCACACGGTTGTCGACACTCTTCCCGTCTATCAGGCAGGGAGCGTTCGCTATTTCAGCGCTGGGATCGGGATCGAGGAGCGGAGCGCCGAGTATCCCCCCTTCTCGCTCAAGCTCGTGTTCACGGCGGGAGGGAAGCCATTTCTGACTGGAGTCGCAGTGACCATTCGACCAGCAAAAGGGGGACCTCCGATCGACATCCCCCGAGATCATGTTAATGGACCTTGGTTGTTCGTCGAACTTCCGTCCGGCACCTATAACCTCGCGGCGATCCACGCGGACCGGACGCAGAATCTCAAGGGAGTGACGGTGGAAGGGGGTAAGACGAAGACGGTACATCTACGCTGGCCGGAAGAGCGGGGAAGCGCGGTATTGTCTGGACAAGCGATCGCTCAATGAGCCATGAGCAGGCTGGGAGAGAACCATTGGTACGATAGGAGCGTGCTCCTGCAGGATGTTCAACAAGGCCGTCGTCGTGGTGAAACGTCCGAATCTGGAAACGAGCGACGCGTGACGGATTTCGAGTATGCTACTGGCGGACATTTTCAGCAACCGGTTCGATCGATGGTGAGGAGGCGTATATGCCGACAAAGAAAAAGGTAAAGAAGGCGCGGATAGGGACGAAGAAAGAGTTTGGCCTGATGATGGTCAGACAGGTCATGCAGAAACAGGTGCAGGCTGCTCATCTCAAGACCAAAGGCGATGTCATCGCGTCGCTCATGATCGAGGGATTCGGAGCCGTGCCGGTGGTGGACGCCGAGGATAGGCTCCTAGGCATCGTCAGCGAACATGATTTACTTGGAGCATTGGATGATGAGAAGAAGCTTGGTGCCGTCACCGCCAGCGATATCATGACGTGTAACCCCTATTCGATCCACCCGGAAGCGATGCTCCCAACACTGATCCATGTGCTGAGAGCCAGCGATTTAATTCGTGTGCCAGTGGTAGACGCCGATGACAAGCTCGTGGGCATCATTGCGAGGAGGGATGTGCTGCGTGCGTACCTGGCGGCCGGAGTGGCAAGACGCTGAAACAGGCCGCCAGCATCGTTCTCGCCTCATCGAAATCCTCAACGTACCCCTGAGGGTACTCCTCCGGTTTCGATTCGCCTGCGGCCTTGCTGGATAGCCTGTTTGTGCGTCTTGCGGGAATACTTGTTTGTTGTGTCGCAGCTTTCTAGATAAAGGGTAAAGAGGAGGGGCTATGAGAAAAACGGAGTTTCTTGCGACAGCCTGCGACCCTAAGACTTTGACGGTGGGGCAATTGATGCAAGACGCGGTCTTTACTTGCGGATCCAGAACCGATGCCCTGACCATCAGCCGGCAGATGACCCAGCGTAACTTCGGCAGCCTGCCAGTGGTGGAAGAGGACCGGACCTTGGTTGGTCTGATCAGCGAGTACGATCTGCTTCAGGCGATGATCGATGGGCGGGATCTGCAGAAGGTCATGGCCGTCGAACTGATGAGTACTCATCCGGTAACGGCGACCGAGGAGATGAAGCTGGAGGAGGTCGCGAATCTGTTCCAGGATCGCTATATCACACGAGTACCAGTAGTTCGGAACGGCAAGCTCGTCGGCATCCTGGCGCGGCGGGATCTGTTGTTTGGATACGCCAAAGCATCCCGGCATTGGTCTTGACCGGCTGTTGAAAAAAACCGCCAGCTTCGTTCTCAGCTCATCGAAATCCTCAACGTACCCCTGAGGGTACGCCTCCGGTTTCGATTCGCCTGCGGCCTTGCTGGATGGTCTTTTTGAACAGCCTGCAGGGAAGCTGTCCACCTCTATGCTCTGGTCGGCTTGGAGTCCACTCATAGCCATCCACTCATGGCAGTCGCGTTTCTTTCCGTTTTTGCACAAGCTGATTCCCCCAAGAAGCATCGCGGCCTCTGTGAGATTCATTATCCCAGTGATGTTATGCTGGAGTGGGACTGCCGTGTCATTCCACCAGGCACATCACTCGAGACGATGTTTGGAGAGCACTGGGTGGGCATTGCACGATTCAACCGTATCGATCGGCGGCATGCACGCCCTGGTCTCTCGATTAAAGTGCCGAGGCGGCTCGAGGATCTGTCATCATTCAATCCACTACGGAACAGGACGAGAAATTCATTCTGATTGATCTGGCGGAGCAGTTTCTCGGAGCCTATGAATTTGGAGCCCTTCGCGTTGCGACCCCCATCGCGTCTGGCGACGGACTCAATGAAACACCCACGGGGGAGTTCCGTTTGACGGCTGCCCATCGTCAACATCAATCCTGTCTCTATATGATTGAAGAAACAGACCGACCCTACCCGATGAACTACGCGCTCCGGTTCCATGTGAATCGGGAAGGTGTATCCTATTGGATCCATGGGCGGGACATGCCGGGCTATCCAGCCTCACACGGGTGCATCGGCCTCTACGATGAATCAATGCAGAAGGAACAGTACGGTGTCCCGAAGGAACCGGAGCTACACGACGCGCATAAATTGTTTGTGTGGGTCTTAGGAAGTGAGCCGGATGACAACCGTGCGATTCCACTTCCTCATGGTCCACGGGTTCACATCATCGGCCAGGCGCCGGCCCGCATTGCGCACAAGCCACAATGAAGTGGATCGTCTACATCCTGGAGTGTGCGGACACCAGCCTCTACACCGGCATCACGAATGATCTGGAACGGCGACTGGAAGAGCACCGAACGGGCCGAGGTGCAAAATACACGAAATACCGAAGCCCAT
>JBGTMB010000300.1:0-12086 GCA_041743755.1 Nitrospiraceae bacterium
GAGATGGGCTCCATCGATTCGGAACATCGTCGCGCACTGGCAGACCGTAGAGGAGAGAAAGAAGACCTTCTTATCGGTGAGATCACGCTTCAATCGATTGACCAGATTCAATTCGGTTCCCACTGCCCACGCAGTCCCGGCCGGCGCCGCCGTCACCGTTTTGATAATGAACTCCGTCGAGCCGGATAGGTCAGCCTTGTTCACGACATCTTCGTGGCATTCGGGATGAACGATCACCTTCCCATCCGGGTACTGTTTGCGGAAATTATCCACGTGTACAGGTTGAAACATCTGATGCACGCTGCAGTGACCTTTCCAGAGAATCAGCTTCGCGCGTGTGATCGCCTCGCGCGTATTCCCCCCGTTGGGTTGATAGGGGTCCCACACGATCATTTCTTCTCGCGGCAGTCCCATCTTATTGGCCGTATTGCGCCCCAAGTGCTCGTCGGGGAAAAAGAGAATTTTCTCCCGCCTGGCCCAGGACCATTCTATGACAGCCTTCGCGTTGGAAGAGGTACAGGTAATCCCGCCATGTTCGCCGCAAAAGGCTTTGAGCACTGCGGCAGAGTTCACATAGACCGCCGGCATGACAGTCTCTTCCACTGGAATAATTCGCCCCAGCGTCTCCCAACATTGATCGACCTGTTCAATGGCCGCCATATCTGCCATAGAACAGCCTGCTGCCATGTCAGGAAGGATCACCGTTTGCTTGGATCGGCTCAGGATGTCCGCAGTCTCGGCCATAAAATGCACGCCGCAAAAGACGATATAGGGCCGCTCCGAACGCTCAGCGGCCAGTTTCGACAATAAAAGAGAATCGCCGCGAAAGTCTGCATGCTCAATGACTTCATCTCGTTGATAGTTATGGCCCAAGATCATGACACGATCGCCCAGCACTCGTTTCGCCTCAACCGTCCGGCGGAATAGTTCCTCTGCCGGCAGTTGTTGGTAGTCCATGATCAGTTTGGGAAGCGTCGAAAGTGTCTGCATTGGTTCCTTCGCAAAATAACGTGAAGGGTTATTCTACGTTAGGACTCTCCGACAATCAATGAACCGGTCGCTGCGAGGAAGCCCTACGCAGGCGATGGTCCACTCGGTTCGGCTCCAGGAGCCTGTCTGACATCGCCTTCATGACGAGGCGAGGAGGTCCAGCCAGATGCGAGGCCGCGGGCCAGGAAAAACCGGAGGCGTATTCGCTGGAATACGTTGAGGATTTTTTCGGGCCGAGAACGACGCAGATGGTCGTGGATCGTTCGCCGTAGTAGAAAGGTCCATGTCGGACAGGCTCCAAGGGTAGGCCTAATACCCCGTTGACATTGCAGGAGTCTGGCGATACGATTCCTTGTTGAAGCTAGGGGGGCCACACGGCTGAGAGTCCGCCCGAACGGACGACCCTCAGAACCTGACCTGGGTAATACCAGCGTAGGGAAGCGAGAACAACCGGAACTGTTGGTCTCTCTGCCGCACCCCTCATTATCGGTGCGGCTTTTTTTTTGACGTTGAGCACAGTTCACGTTTTGGAGAAAGGATCTCCTCATGAGCGACCATACAAACGGCAATGGATCTGCTACTGGTAACGGACCCGAATCTGTCGGATCAGCCTTCACGACCACGCCGTTCCCCGCCTCCCACAAAGTGTACGTGCAAGGAGAACAGACCGGCGTGCGGGTCCCGATGAGGGAAATCAGTCTGACCGCCACCAAATCGATGAATGGGGGCACACCCGTCGCCAATGAACCGATCACGATCTACGATACTTCCGGCCCTTACACCGACCCAGCCGTAAAGATCGACGCGCGAGCTGGATTGGCGCCCTACCGCCGGAGCTGGGTGATCGACAGGAACGATGTCATCGAACTGGCAGATATCTCCTCCCATTATGGCCGCCTTCGTGCAGCCGATCCCAAGTTGGACGAACTCCGGTTCCAGCATATTCGCAAGCCGCTACGAGCCAAACCGGGCATGAACGTCACCCAGATCCATTATGCGAGACACGGCATTGTCACACCTGAAATGGAGTTCATTGCAATCCGAGAGAACCAATCTCGCGAAGTGGCGCGCGAACTGGCCTCGCGGAATGGGCACGGCGGCGGAGTCACACAACACCCAGGTCAGGCGTGGGGCGCCAGCATCCCCTCCGTCATCACGCCGGAATTTGTCCGCGACGAAGTCGCCCGTGGCCGCGCGATCATCCCGGCCAACATCAACCATCCGGAGAGCGAACCGATGATTATCGGCCGCAACTTCCTGGTGAAGATCAACTCCAACATCGGCAATTCTGCCGTCGCCTCCTCCATCGAAGAAGAAGTCGAGAAGATGATCTGGTCCATTCGATGGGGTGCCGACACCGTCATGGACCTCTCCACCGGCAAGAACATCCACGAGACCCGCGAATGGATCATCCGGAATTCGCCAGTGCCTATCGGGACCGTGCCGATCTATCAGGCGCTCGAAAAAGTCGGAGGCAAGGCCGAAGACCTGACATGGGAGATCTATCGTGACACACTGATCGAGCAGGCCGAGCAAGGCGTGGACTATTTCACAATCCACGCCGGTGTACGTCTCGCCTATGTGCCGATGACCGCCAAACGCATGACCGGCATCGTGTCCCGCGGCGGAGCGATCCATGCGAAGTGGTGCTTGGCTCATCATCAAGAAAATTTCACCTACACGCACTTCGAAGAAATCTGTGAGATCATGAAGGCCTACGACGTGTCGTTTAGTTTGGGCGATGGGTTACGGCCCGGCTCCATTGCTGATGCCAACGACGAAGCGCAATTCGCCGAGTTGGAGACCTTAGGCGAACTCACCAAGATTGCCTGGCGCCATGACGTGCAGGTGATGATCGAAGGGCCAGGCCACGTACCCATGCATATGATCCAGATCAACATGGAAAAACAATTGAAGGCCTGCCAGGAAGCGCCCTTCTACACGTTGGGGCCGCTCACCACCGACATCGCGCCAGGCTACGATCACATTACATCCGGCATCGGCGCAGCCATGATCGGGTGGTTCGGTTGTGCGATGCTCTGCTATGTCACGCCCAAGGAACACCTGGGCCTCCCCGACCGGGAAGATGTGAAAACCGGCGTCATCACCTACAAGATCGCCGCCCACGCAGCGGACCTCGCCAAGGGCCATCCTGGCGCACAGATCAGAGACAACGCGCTCTCAAAAGCCCGCTTCGAGTTTCGCTGGGAAGACCAGTTCAATCTTTCGCTCGATCCGGACACGGCAAAACTCTTCCATGACGAGACCTTGCCGGACGATGCCGCCAAGGTCTCACACTTCTGCTCCATGTGCGGCCCTCATTTCTGTTCGATGAAGATCACGCAGGATGTCCGCGACTACGCCGAAAAATTGCAGGTGGACGAACAGCAAGCAATTCAAATCGGCATGAAAGAAAAGGCCGAAGAGTTTAAGAAGACCGGCTCAGAGATTTATCGGTAAGACAAGCGAGGATGCTCAAAACGGTCATCCAACAAGGCCCGAGGGGAATCGGAACCGGAGGCGTACCCTCCGGGGCGCACGGTGCGACGAATAAGGAGCACCACGTCTGTGCGCGCCGCCGAGTTGGTGAGGCGGCCGGGTCCCCTTTGAGGATTTCGATGAGCCGAGAACGAAGTTGGGGACCGTTTTCAGCATCCGTTGAGGGAGAATAGAGTATGGGAAAGCCAAAACCAGCCCCGTTACGGGAAAGAGACATCACGCGCCACATTGCGCGCGAATACTACAAAGAGTTCGACCAGCTCATCGAGAGCGATGTCATCATTGTCGGCGCCGGGCCTTCCGGGCTGATCTGCGCCCATGATCTGGCGGCGATGGGATTTCGAACGGTCATCATCGAACAGAGCCTTGCCCTGGGCGGAGGATTTTGGTCGGGTGGCTATCTGATGAACAAGGCTACAATCTGCGAACCGGCCAACGAGATCCTCGAAGAGATCGGCGTGCCCTGCAAGAAGATCATGGAATGCGAGGGAATGTACATGGTCGATCCGCCACACGCCACCGGCGCGTTGATCGCAGCTGCCTACAGAGGCGGCGCCAAGATCATGAATCTGACAAGAGTCCTCGACTTAGTGCTTCGCCGCGACGGCCTGCTCGAAGGCGTTGTGGTCAACAACACAACAGCCGAAATGGCCGGCCATGACATGATCCACGTGGATCCCATCGCGCTCGAAAGTAAGATTGTCGTGGATGCAACGGGCCACGACGCTGTCGTCGTGGAACTGTTGCACAAACGCAATCTCTACAAAGCCGTGCCCGGCAACGGCGCGATGTGGGTTTCGAGATCCGAAGAGGAAGTGATGGACCGGACCGGCGAGGTCTATCCCAACTGTTTCGTGATCGGATTGGCCGTAGCGGCAGTCTACGGCACACCCCGCATGGGACCGGCCTTCGGCTCAATGTTGCTTTCCGGACGATACGGTGCAGAGCTGATTAAGAAGAAGTTGAAGAACGAATAACCTGTCCCCCCGGTTCCTGGAGGCCGATCAAAAAGGTCATCCAGCGAGGCCGCAGGGAGTGCGAACCCGGAGGCGTACCCTCAGGGGTACGTTGAGGAATTCGTACGACTGAGAACGACGCTGGGGATCTTTTTCATCGGCCTAACTATGGATGTACAAGATTTTTTACTACAAGGCGAAGGCCACGAAGAAGATAAACGCGAGGCATGGCAACTCTTCCAACAAGCCTATGAACACCAGATGAAGGGCGAATTGGAAGAAGCCGTCACGCTCTACAAGAAATCGATTGAGAGTCATCCAACTGCCGAAGCCTACACCTTCCTCGGGTGGACCTACAGCTTCATGGGACGGCTCGACGAGGCGATTGAGGAATGTCACAAGGCGATCGCGCAGGATCCTGACTTCGGCAACCCCTATAATGATATCGGGGCCTATCTGATCGAAAAAGGCGAACTTGACGAAGCGATGACATGGTTTCAGAAAGCCCTGCAGGCAAGACGCTATGAGAGCCCAGCCTTTCCCCATCTCAACTTGGGTCGTGTCCACGAACGCAAAGGGCAATGGACTGAGGCGATCGATTCCTACAAGAAAGCCCTGGCCCTTAATCCCAATTATGCCTTGGCAAAAAAAGCATTGGGGCGATTGATCAGTTCACTCAATTAACGGAAAAGCTGCTTAACCTACACCGTCTTTCCATGAACGAAAAAACCATTCTCGTTGCAGTTACCGATATCTTTTTCTATACCAAGGTCCGCGACGCCCTGATGGCGAAGGGCTACAAGATCGAACGGGCTCGGACGCAGCAGGACATCGCAGGAAAGGCCTCCTCCACCACTCTGTCCGCCTTCATTGTGGACATGAACGACGAGAGGCTGAACGCCTTCCAAGCTCTGGAAACTCTCAAAACCGACGCAAGCATGAAAACCATTCCCATTCTCGCTTTCGCCAATCACGAAGAAGTCGATACTTTTCACCGGGCCAAGGCGCTGGGCGTGACCAAGATCGTCTCGCGCAATGAGTTCTCTTCACGATTGAAAGATCTGGTCGAGGAGGTGGCAGGGACTCACGTATGAAACAGTCACGTCTCCATGAACATCACGCGAAGCTTGGCGCAACCTTTGAAGAGGTCGCCGGATGGGACATGCCCGCTCACTATGGCCAATGGGGCACAGAGTATCAGGCAGTACGCCAGGCCGTCGGCCTTTCCGACCTCTCACACCGTGGGAAAATCCGCGTCACCGGCGATGATCGCGTGAAATGGTTACAGAGCCTCATCAGCAACGATATTTTCCCGCTCCAGCCGGGCCAAGGACGCTATTCAAGCTTTCTCACCCACAAGGGCAAGATGCTCGGCTACTTTCGAGTCTATATCTTCCCTGACAATGTGTGGGTGGAAGATGTCGGCGAGGTCGGCGAGGCCACCTTCCAAGCCCTCAGAAAGTTTCTGCTCTACGGCACCAAAGCGAAAATGGAGAACTGTGCAGAGTCCTGGGGGCTCTTACTCGTCAGCGGGCCCAACGCTTGTGCGACCGTCAGCGCCGCTTTCGGAGTCGAGATGAGCGACCTCAAACCGGTGAACGCCATCGCAGCGAAAATCGGAGGCCATACCGCGCTCGTCCTGCGTACAGAAGAAACCGGAGAAGATGATCTGGAAATATTGTTGCCTGCCGATGCCCTCCCCACAGCATGGGAACGGCTGATGGAGTCCGGTGCGACATACGGCATCAAGGCGATTGGCAGTCACGCTCGTGAGGCCCTCCGCATCGAAGCGGGCCTACCGAAGGCCGGCCCTGATCTCAACGAAGAGATCGTCCCGCCGGAAGCGAACCTGGAGGGAAAAGCGTTCAGCTTGAATAAAGGCTGTTACCCTGGGCAAGAAGTCGTGGCGAGAATGGACACCTACGGCAACGTGCGGCGAAAATTGGTTGGGTTGGTTCTCATAGAATCAGTGGTTCCTCCGCATGGAGCCAAACTTTACAGTGGCGATCGTGAAGTGGGCTGGATCAGCAGTGCCGTCCATTCCCCGCAGCTCAATCAAGTCATTGCGTTCGGATTTCCCCTTCGCGACTTCAGTACGCCAGGCACCGAGCTGGCCGTGGAATTCGATCACCACAGATACCCGGCCACAGTTCACAGCATGCCCTTCTACGTCAAGCATTAGCTCGGTCACAACGGCCCCGTAGGCGATGGAGCGCAAGATGACACAACGGTGGATGGTCCTGATAGCTGTGGTGGGACTGATACCCCTACTCCTGGCCATGCGACCGGTGGATGAAGCCCCGCTCGCAGCAGCAAGTAAGGGAGATCTCGGCGAGATCACCAGAGCCGTCGAAAAAGGGGCTGACGTCAACGCGGCGGGTGAGGACGGAATCACTCTGCTTTACAAGGCAGCCGAAAAGGGCCATCAAGACGCGGTGGCTCTCCTATTGGACAAAGGCGCGAACCTGAAACAGGAGACGATAGACGGAGTGACCCCGCTTCACATCGCCGTTGAGAAAGGCCATAGAGCCATAGCAGAGCTGCTGTTGGACAAGGGCGCAGACGTGAACCAGGTGAGAACGGACAGCGGCGAAGCCCCGCTCTTTACCGCAGCCCAGGAAGGACACCGAGACGTTGTGGCCCTCCTGTTGGATCGCGGCGCCAATGTGAAGCAGGTACGGCTAGGCAACAACGCAACTCCGCTCTTTATTGCGGCTGGCAAGGGGCATCGGGAGATCGTGGCGCTACTGCTGGACAAAGGGGCGGAGGTAACACCGGTGACGACGAACGGATGGACTCCCCTTCATGTCGCCGCACAACAAGGGCATCATGAAATCGTGGTGATGCTGCTGACGAAGGGAGCAGACAAAGCGGCAAAAGATGCCAAAGGTCTCCAGCCGATCGATCGCGCGCGAGAAAAAGGCCACGTCGCACTGGTTCCTTTGCTGGAGCCGTGAGGCAGCTTTCACCAACCTACCCTTCTACTCTACATGATGGTATCGAGCAATCAGGGCGATCCACCGGTAGAGTCGGCAGATCGTTCACAGGCTGTCGCCATCGGAAGCCACTGTGACGAGCCAGCGCGGCGCCGTCTTGATGAGCGCTCAGCGCTCCGGATTGCGAGCTGCCGTCACCGCGCTGGCGAAAGCCAATAGACTCTTCCGCTCGTCATCTTCAAGTGCCAACAAGAGGTGGGCCTCTTCAGCATGCATGAGGCGAAGACTGAGAAACGGTTCTTCGCGGCGTTTCTCCTTGTTGTCCCACATCGCATCGATCAGCTGAACCTTGTCCAACTGACCGACCGACAGCACGTCGTACCGAAAATACGAATCGCCGATGACTATATCGATTACGACGTTACCGGCAGTAAGCAACACGAGATTAAAGCGGCCCTGATCTTCGTAACCCTCGGGCAAAAACTTGTTGATGTGACACTGCGCGACTTTGCGATTCCCTAACGCCGCACGAATTTTTTCTTTGAGCGCCGGATAATCGATCTGCATAGCCTTTTCATCGAGCCCTGTCGCCGCGGCAGCGGCATTCTGAGCCTGTTCAAAAATCTCATCCGCCGACATCAACCCTGCCATTTGTGTAGTCCTTTCATTCGAACCCTGTTAACCCGCTGTACGCCGAGCCTTCACCGCTCTGGCGACACCGATCAATCCCAGAGCTGCCCACGCAAACTCCAAGAAAATGAATCCGACTCGCTGATCCTCAATCGCCACGATCGCTAACAGCAACGACCCAATAATGTTGAACGCGAGGTATCCCGTGTGCAGCTCACTCCAGACCCCGCTCTGAAGTAAGCCATACGCCGACAGCACCATCAAGGCGCCCAATACCGAAATCAGCTGCAACAGCATCTCGCACCTCGCCTCACCCTCCACACACAACGATGGTGTACCGTAACTGGCTATCTATCTCGATTTCAAGAGAATCTTCGCCACGAACCGTGACAACTACCTGGCAGACAGGTGATGGGAAAACCTCGTGGCACCGTCCTCATCGAGGACTCTCACATCAAAGGAAGACTCCGTGACTCGAATCAGACCAAAATTCATGTACCCGCCTTCATTGACCAATGTGGTCGGACGTAACCCCACACTGGCCGATGTTGGCTTGCCAGACACGGCGGACAAGGGGCCGGCCACGAACTCATGGAAATCAGGAGTCCCATCACCGTTCGGATCGTAGACATTTACCTGTACATGGTGGACATCGGCTGCCAGGAATACGACGTTCTTTACCATCCGGCCGAGAATGTGATCCACGATCACCTGCCGTTCTCGTTCAAACCCTGGAATACCAGGACCACCGGCCCAGCCATCGTTCCCAGGAACGCTCGCACTCCCTCCTTTCGATATGGAGAGAGGCACCGTAGTCACAATCACTTTCCACATCGCAGATGACTCGGTAAGCCCGCTTAACAACCATTGCAGTTGCTTTTCTCCCAACATGGTCTTCGCCGGGCCGTCTTGATCGATATTACGGCTTCGATACTGCCGCGTATCCAGGATAAACATCTCAAGATCTGTCCCGGCGCGCACGGTTCTATAGAGCCGGTCTGGATCATCAGCAGCCACGTTGATCGGCCAATACTCACGCAAGGCTTGCCGCCCGATCGGCATCCGGTCGTCGAAAGGTCCGGAAAAGTCGTTCCGCACTTCATGATCGTCCCAAATCGCATAGACCGGAGTGGTCTCGAAAAGCCGGCGCAACGCCTCCGCAGCCCGCTGGTCACGATGGCGTGCACGGTACTCATCGAGGGTCCCCGCGCGAAAGTCGGCGCCCGGCTCGTTCGGAGGCGACGGGCACAAACCGTCAGCGTACACTGTATCGCCAAGAAACAAGAAGAAGCTGAGCTGCTGTGCGCGCATCACATCGAAGATGGGATAACCGGCAGCGCCACGCTTGCAACGTCCCTGGCCCCCCAGATCGCCGCTCCAAGCAAAGGTCACAGGCGTATGGCTCTTCGCATCCTGGAGCGTGGTGAATTCCCCTCGTGCCACTGACCGCGCTTCGGTCGACGTACCTTCTCGCCCCTTCGTGCCGGCAAATACATACCATCGATATCGTGTGGCCGGCGCTAATCCCTCAAGCGGAACCGTCAGGGTAAAATCCGTGTCCTGGCCTGTCGTATACAACGGCGTCCGAACCACGGGAGCGACGGCTGTCCCCATCTTCGACACGCGGTCCCAGATCGCCACCGGCGCCCACTCGACTTGCACTGTGATCGGCCCATCGGTCCGCAGCCAGAGAAGAGCCGACTGGCTCGTCACATCTCCCATTGCAATCCCCTGAGGCAGCAAATTCGTCGGAGCAGTATCCGTCTCAGCAAAAGGACTCCCAGGAGGAAGTCCCTCGCGCGAGGGTGCGGTACAGCCTGCAATGGTAACAATCGCAGCTAAGAGGAGGAGAAGAGGAAGTCGACCCATCATGCGATGGACTTACCGGAACGGGAGCGACAGGTCAAGGTTGATAATCAGCCCTTCGGTTCTGCATACTATGCCCTCTTATTCGGAGGGTGGAATGCACGATCTTACCTGTATGATCAAAAGCTGCCAATCCAAAGTCTATGCTCCTGCCGGCACCCACAGTGTCTGCCGAGGACATTTCTTAAGCTATCTCACCTGGCGACGCCGCAAAGGCCCGCAGATGTTTATAAGGTATGCCGGAATGACGATGGAAGAACGTGACCCTCTCGTTGGGGAATGGGCCAACACCATCCGTGAAGAAGAAGCTCCCGCCGCATCAACGTCTAAACCTTAGTCTTCCACGTCCGCATACAGGGAATGGTTCCTCGCACCATTCGTTCTATCAGATCCGATTGGTCGGCGAAGTTCTCTCGCCGATAGTCGCGGGGGCTGAACCCACAACAATCCGCTGAGTCCAGCAGAGCAGGTGGGCCTCAGCCAGGTGTAAACTTGTTCGAAGGCTTCTTTCTTCACCGGAGAGCCCATGCTCAGACATTCCTTGATTTTGACTGACTACGCTGGGTCGCGAGTGTACGGCGTTGGCCCTCTGGCTCATCGGATGGTCTACAACTACCTGGAAACTCCAAGGACGTAGCCTTGTGAAGCAGTCCGCTGACGGGTTTGGATTCAACAGAGGATGGCGAGTCCTAGGAGGTCATGAAGCCTCCTGGGTGGCTGTTGTAGGTTCATGGGGTCAGAAGGGCTGGCAGGGTACCGATAAAGGTCTAGATAGTGCCTTCATACCTGTAACACATTCCGATTTCTTGTCGGGCTTATCCTTATCATCCTTCTTTGCTTCCTCAACTATCTTCTTCACATCCTCACTCGCTCGTGGCTTCTGGTCGGTCTCCTTTGCCACTGGTGTAGGCTGGTTTCCTTCCTTCGGCGATTGCTCCGCAGCCAGCACTGAATGTGACCCAATCAAGAATATTCCAAGACTAACGAAGATCATGAAGCACAGTAGCAGAGATTTAAGCATGGTCAGTCCCTCCTGTAGGATTCAACCTTGCCTACCTAGGAAATGAATGTCAACTTTTTGATCGCCAGAGTAGCGAAGAGGCCGCATTGTAGGAGCGTAAGCTCCACCGTAGCAGGGACCGTAGCAGCCCGTGAATACTGGCTGTTTACAGTGCTGAAACATGAGGTCTGGAGCGTGGCTACGTAGTAGTACTGGTGTCCCCAACGGGATTTGAACCCGTGTTACTGCCTTGAAAGGGATAGTCAGAGGAAAATTCGGAACCGAGTATTCACGTTTAATTGGGTGGTCTTCCCATATTTGCCCATAGTTTCCGATAGTTGCTCGAGACGGAAATTTCGGTTTTCATTCCATTAATTCTCGTCCGATCTGTAAAGTCCAAACTTTCTGTCACGCTGGTGTCACAGTATTTTCAATCATTCTTGTGGTTCATTACAGACCACTTGGTTTGTTCTTTGGACCCTTTGGGCCGTTGCGTGTGCTATCAAGCCGAAATCTGCATGCCCTCGTCCTCGAGCGTTCCACCCCTCCACAGTCAGCGATCCCCATTGAACTCTTACTCACCCCAGTGGGACTATCGCTGACAAAATTTCCTCCGCCCACCCCGCACAAAATTATATATGGACCCAGCCTTCCCTGCAACGACGGCGTGTCACGCGATGCACCAGATAAACACAGGGCTGCGTCTATATATCCGGCCTCTCGGTGGACCACACACATGTCCGGGCCTTGATGCAATACGCGCACGTTCTCCTCATGAGCACAACGGCCTTGTGTGGGCCGACAATTTGTCCAGGGTCTGAACGCGCTGGGTGTCCCTCTGGTGTCATCACGGATGTCCGCGCTGCACTCCTTGGTGTGAATCCTCCTGGTGTGATGCGGCTCGCGGCTCCCTCGCAAAGACCCTACGACCCTGCCGGCGCCGAGGTGGGTGGTCGATACACCTCATCATGGGCCAACAAGGCCCAGATCACTCGGGCATTTTTATTGGCTAAGGCGACCGCGGCCACATTGGTACCTTTGCGGTGTGTGAGCGCGCACAGCCACCGTCCCTGCGTATCGGCCCGCCGCGCGGCCCGCTGCACGACGGCGCGCGCCCCATGAATCAGCAGTGTCCGCAGATACCGACTGCCTCGTTTCGATATCCCGCCTAACCGCTCCTTACCCCCACTGGAATATTGCCGAGGCACC
>JBGTMB010000301.1:0-14623 GCA_041743755.1 Nitrospiraceae bacterium
GAGGCCGAAGAAGACCCCTAACATCGTCTTGCCCATGACCTACCTCCTTAAGAAAGAAGAAGAGATGTGATTAGGTTGGTACCGACCTACCATCAAGCCCATATAGCATAGCTCTGACCTTTTGCCGACTCCTGTTTCCCGATGTCTGCCGATCATACCTTAACAGCATGGATAGACTTCGCGAGCACCCTTATAGATAGCACTGAGAGGAAATCGGAAGCAAGAACGTTGTTCCAAGTCTTTCACGATGCCACTTCCTATCTCCTATGAACACATCGTAAAATCAGACACTCTTATTTCAATGGTGTATCCGCCTCAGGCTGTCCCTCCTGGACCGTGGACCCGATCAAAAGATCGTACGGCGCATAATCGTCTGTGAGCTCGACGCCCGATTCCCATTGTTGTGCACGATGGGTCGCTAGCAACGCCACAGCCTCGAATGGAACACGCTGCCGCTCAACCAATTTGGCCACATTCGTGGCCATGGTAGCGGGCTGGTACTGTTTGAGCGGCGCCCCAGCGAAAAAAATGAGATTCTCCGCACGTGCCTGAGAAGAATTCCATGGCCCCTTGACCGCAAAAGACTGGAAATCAGGAAACGACCGCCGCATCGTCTGCACAACCGCATTGGCCCGTAAGAGATCTCCGCCCTCGCCCGACGAGGCCAAATTCACTGCCAACACACCGTCCGGCGCAAGGCGAGCACGCAACTCTGCGAAAAACTCCACCGTCGTCAGGTGAAAGGGAATCATGTGTCTCGCAAACGCATCGACCCAAATAAGGTCGTATGTCCGCTCCGTCGCGTTCAGAAAAACCCGGGCATCCCGAACATGCACATGATGCTGGAGGGGCGGCTGATAGAAGAAAAATTCTTCTGCCATACGAACAACCACAGGGTCGAACTCAACCACATCGAGATCGAGTTCAGGCCATCGATGGGCGAGCCACTTCGCCAGTGATCCGCCCCCATGACCAAGGATCAGGCCCCGTTTTGGCTCCGGTACCAACGCCAGCGACGCAACCATCAATTGACTATAGGGGAGAAACAGCGCGACCGGATCCGCCTTCCACATGACCGCGTGGAACGTCCGGTCTAAGACCAGGTAACGAAAAAGATCGTCATCGCGAATTCGCACTTGCTGGTACGGACTGTCCTCTTGATAGACCGGCGCCTGCAACTTCTGCATCGGAAACCACGCACCGGCCCCCAACCCTCCAATACAAAGGACAAGTAAGCCGACCACCAAAGGCCGCACGGCTGTCCGATTGATCAACCACCAGAAGCCAAGCCCCACTTGAATGACGCCCAGCCACGCGACAAGTGTCTGGCTGCCGATCCACGATAGAAAGAAAAACGCTGTCCCCCATGTTCCCGCCAAACTCCCCACTGTCGAGAGCGCAATCATCCGTCCGGTATGCCGACCAAAATACTCAAGGTCCGACACCGCCAATCTCAACAGGGCCGGCAGCACGCCGCTCAATCCAAACGCCGGTGGACCCAGAAGCAGCGCCGCGGCAACGCAAGGTCCCCACCGAGGATCCTCAATCAGTCCGGCCACCTTAAAGAGCACCGGCTGTTCAAACCACGCGACAAGAAATGTCCAGGCTCCGGAGAACAGGAGCAGACCGGCCAACACCTGCGCGCCGGGATATCGGTCCGAAAGCCAGCCTCCAAAGGCGTAACCGCTGCTCATAGCAGCAAGAATCACCCCGATCAATGCGCCCCAGACGAATAGGGAGTTTCCAAAAACGGGAGCCAAGAGCCGACTTCCCACGATCTCAAGCGCCATCACCACCGCACCAGTCACCAACGCCGTGATCAGCAGAAACCATTGAGGGGTATGAGTCGACCGGTTCACAACACTCGCGGGGAAACATGACGCACGGTAGGGAGACAGTCCTGTGTTGCCTCACGAGCCAAAAGAATCACAGGCCGCCCCAGTTCTTAAAGTAGCGTAAGAGATCGCGGACGGAGATGATCCCGACAATCTGCCCCTCGTCAGCGATCGCGAGATGCCGGATTCCGTGTTCCGCCATTTTTTCACTCGCCTCGTGGGCTGAGCTCGTAATCTCAATTGATAACAGCGGGCTACTCATGACGGCACGGACCAATGTTTCCTGCGCTGGGCACGATTCAGCCATTCCCTTGCGGACCAAATCCGATTCGCTGACGATACCTCTGTAGTGATCAGCCTCCTGCACCAACAAGGCGCCGACTTTCGCATCCCGCATCTGCTTGGCCGCCTCCAACAGGGTCGTGTCGGGACTGATCGTGCGCAACGTCCGACGCATCATCACGGCAAGGGGTCGTTGAAGAGGTGTGCTCTGCATCGCCATACGACAGGATCCATCCGATGAAGGGAACAAATAGTACCCAGCCCTTGTGCACCTGTCAACGAACGGCCTGAGTAATTCCACCCTGTGAAGGTTATTTTGCATAACTTCGTTGCTCACCCCACGGTTCCGTTGCTATACTCCGCGAGAGCGTTTTTAACTCTCGAGAGAGAATAGATTAAGAGGACCTAAGCCCATGCATATCAGTGTGATTGGAACCGGCTACGTTGGATTAGTAACAGGCGCCTGTTTTTCGGAATTCGGGGTCAGCGTGACCTGCATGGATACCGACGCCAAACGGATCGCCAGACTTGAGAAAGGCGATGTGCCGTTCTACGAACCCGGAATCACAGAGCTCGTTGCCAAGGGCATTCGAGAGAACCGGATCAACTTTACCACTGACATCGCCAAAGCCGTCGACAAAGCTCTCGTCATCTTCATCGCGGTTGGAACCCCGCCGAAGCCTGACGGATCAGCCGACCTCTCTTACGTGGAAGAAGTCGGCCGCGGCATCGCCAAAACGATGACCGGGTACAAGGTCATTGTCACCAAATCGACCGTCCCGGTCGGAACCGGGGAAAAGCTCCGTGAGGTGATCAACGCCAATCAATCAGGAAAATTCAGGTTTGACATTGTCTCAAACCCGGAATTTCTTCGTGAAGGGTCCGCCATTGAAGACTTCTTACGGCCAAACCGGGTTGTCATCGGCGCAGACAGCGAGCAGGCGGTTGCGATCATGAAAGATCTCTATCGTCCGCTGTATCTCATCGAAACTCCGTTCGTCGTGACCGATATCCCGACGGCCGAAATGATCAAGTATGCCTCCAACGCCTTCCTCGCCACAAAAATTTCGTTCATCAACGAAATCGCGACTGTCTGCGAACGCGTGGGCGCCAACGTGCAGATGGTGGCGAAAGGGATGGGGCTCGACAACCGGATTGGATCGAAGTTTCTCCACGCAGGACCGGGGTTCGGTGGATCGTGCTTTCCCAAAGATCTGGCTGCTCTCGTACAAACAGGAGAACGAGTCGGCTATCCCATGCAAATCGCAGGCGCCGCGGCCCTCATCAACGAACAACAGCGGAATCGGATGATTGAAAAGATCACGAAAGAAATTGGGGAGCTCAAAGGGAAGACATTCGCAATGTTGGGTCTGTCCTTCAAACCCAATACGAACGACCTGCGGGACTCGCCAGCCCTGGCCATCGCGCAAGAACTCATGAAACAGGGTGCCACGGTTCGCGCCTACGATCCCGCCGCGCTCGAGGAAGCCTGCCAAATCGTTTCAGGCCTTCTGCCCTGCAAAGACGCGTATGAAGCTGCGCAGGGAGCCGACGCGCTCATCCTCATGACCGAATGGAACCAGTTTCGAACCCTTGATTTCGACAGATTGAAGACTGCGTTGCGCCAGCCCATCTTCTTCGACTTGCGCAATGTCTATGAACCGGACCGGGTCGCAGCCTTTGGCTTCCGTCACATTTCGGTCGGGAGACCCAGCAAGGCTCCCTCCCAGACCACATAACACCGTAGGTTATGTGAGCCGCGGCACTTCGGCTGCCTTGGCTTCCTCTTTAACTTTCGGCTTATAGCCCATCCGGTCCAGGACCTTCATCACCCGCGTCTTCAGACGGTCGTCGGCCTCGGCAAGCGCCGTGGCCAACGGCTCGACGGCGGGTTTTCCGATTTTACGAATGATTTCCGTCACGGATTGCCTGATCTCATCCTCTTCAGACACCAGCAAGGGCACGAGCACCGACACCGCCGGCCCGCCGATTTTGATCAACGAATCGTAGGCCCGCTGCCGGACATCTCCCACTTCATCCGCCAACGCATCGACCAACGGCTGCACGGCACGGACGTCTTTGATCTCGCCCAGCACTTCAGCCGCATACTTGCGGTTCAGCCAGTGGCTATCTTTCAGGTCCAACAGCATCGCATCGGCTCTCGCCGCATTTGGGTCCTTCGCACGAATCCGAAAACTCTTGGCGACCCGACGCCCGCCTTCTTCGACGATACGAATTGTGGCGCCATCTCCTACTTTGATCTTCTTCAGTTCTTCAAGCGCCTCGTCATCGACATCTAAGACAACCGTCTTTCCATCATAGGCTAACAGTTCGACTTCAAGCTGTTTCGTTTCAGGGTTCACCGCAACGACTCGTTCCGTGACGAGATTGAACCCATCCTTCTTCACGCCGCCCTTTGGACCGATCTGAATAAGCTTTGGAGGAACTTCATCCGCCATGAGATATATCCTTCTCCACCGAAATAAAGGTTACGATTTCGCCGTCCATCCAAGACTCGCCAACACCCCTTCGACCGTTTCCTGCACCATCGTATTCTCATCTTCGAGGAGCGGAAGCAGGTGGTCGATCGCCTGCTTCGCCCCAAGACGCGCGAGCGATTCGGCCGCATTCCTGCGCACGAGCCAATCCTCGTCCTTGAGCGATTCAATCAACGGGTCGACTCCACGGGCGTCGCCGATCTTGCCCAAAGCTTCAGCCGCATGGCGCCGCACCATCCAGTTCGTACCCATCAACCCGTCGATCAACGCATCCACAGCCCGCACATCGCCGATTTTTTTCAGCACACGCGCCACGTCCTCACGCACCGTGTGATCAGTCAGCGCCTCGACCAACCCGGGCACAGCGCGCGCATCGCCGACACGCTCCAGCGCCCACACGGCAGCCGTCCGCACTGCGCCGTCTTTATCCTTAAGTGCTTTCACGAGGGGATCGACTCCCCGAGGATCTTTCAACTTCCCCAACCCCGATGCAGCCTGCTCGCGGATCGCCCATTCATCGTCCTCTAAGGCTTCAATCAACGGATCAACGACGGATGGACCGATCCGCACAATGGCGCTGGTCGCCGCTTCGCGGATCAGCACGTCTTCGTCTGCCATCAGCCCGATCAGCGGGCCCACTGCATCCTCGCCCACCTGACTCAAACTGGCAATCGCATGGTCCCGGAGCGCGTCATTGTCGTCCCGAAGGGCGCCGATCAACTGTTCGATCCGTTCAGCCTGCATCTCGTCACTCATCGTCGTCCTGCCCTCCCTGACTCCCGACGGGTGTCCCATCGAGCGCCTCCAGTTTGTCGGCGATCAACCCGGAATTATACGCGACCAGGCCGTCTCGATCAGCCCTTAACCGATCGAACAGTTCTTTGTAGGGCCTTAACACCTCCACATCTTTCACTTTGGCCAACGCTTCCATGGCATACACCCGAAGAGGTCGAATGGGAATGGCCTCGATATAGAGTTGTGCAGGCCTGGCATCGCCGATCAAACCCAACGATTTCATCGCCAGTTCTTTGACTCCCGTATCCTTATCGATCCGCAACCGCTGCATCAAGGGCTCGACCGCCCGTACATCGCCAATTTTGCCTAGCAAGTCGGCGGCGGCTTCACGAATCACCCAATCGTCATCGTCAAGATACTCAATCAAGATCTCTACGCTCGGGCGCCCGATGGCCAGAAGATTGATCACGGTGCTCATGCGCGCCTCTTCTCGCTCACTCAGCTCTTCAATCGCGCGCAGCCCGTCAAACACCTCGTCGATGCGTTCGCGAATCGCGCTCAACTTCTTGAGTGTCCGCACCGCAATATCCGAAACGGCCGATTGCCCCATCGCATTGATGAACGCATCCACCGAACGAGGCTCAAGCAGATGTTCCAACATCGTTGCGGCCATGATCTGTGCGTCCGGGTCCTGATGGGTCAACATCGCACAAAGAGGCCCGATCGCATTCGGGATCACCCCCAACAACTGCGAGGCCACCCCACGAATGCTCTCATCCGTATCCTTCGATTCATACAGCAGCGAGGTCAGCGCTGCGGCAGTCGTCTCGTCAAGCACCCCAGCCAAATGCTCCAAGGCTGTCGCGCCAGCCTTGCGGACAGTTTCATCCTCATCACGGAGCAAATCGACCAAGGGCACGCCGGCCTGTGGATCGTTCACACGCGCCAGCATGGCCGCAGCCTCGGCTTTCAATGTCGGTGACCCAGTCTGCAGGGCCTGGATGAGCGCGTGAACTGCACGCGGCCCACCCGACAGGCAGGCGACCGTCGCCCGCATCCGCCGCCAGTCCTCCTCGTGCACGAGCTCAGAAACCAGTGTTTCGATTGTTTCTTTGGGCATAGCGCGATGACCTAACTTACAACGAGTTCTGAATTTTGAGTGCTGCGTGCTGAGTTATAAATTTAACCTTTACCATTCAACATTGCGCACCGGCCCACGAGCAGGATGCTCAAAAAGGCCGTTCAGCAAGGCCGCAGGCGAGTCGAAACCGGAGGCGTACCATCTGGGGTACGTTGAGGATTTCGATGAGCCGAGAACGAAGCTGGCGGTCTTTTTCAGCATCCTGCTAAATGCGGCCAGCCCGCCAGCCGACCCGGCCCAACGTCTCTTTGATATGGTACCGGATGTTGTCATCCGACTCATGTGCCAACAAAGCCAGCAACGGCGCAATCACGGCACCCCCGAATCGAGTCAGCGCATCGGCTGCATCCGCTCGCGTCACTGTATAACGGAGCGCCTTCACGAGCGACGGTATGGCCGCCTCATCTCGGATTGTGCCCAATGCTTTGGCGGCTTCGCCCAACGCGATCATGTCTTCACCCCAACCATCACCACACCCGTCCACCGGTCGCGAGACTTCCGGCCGCTCCACTCCCTTGAGCACATTGATCAGCACCGGCACAGCGCGACGATCGCCGATCCGGCCCAGCGCGACGATCGCCAGCGGACGCAATCCCGGCTCTTTCATCGCCGTGACGAGGAACTCCAGCGCGCGCGCATCGCCGATCTGGCCGAGCGAGCGGACAGCGTCCTCGCGAACGGCCCTGTCCTGATCGTTGAAGAGCACCGATAAGAGCGGATCCACAGCCTCAGACGACCGCGTTTTTCCCAAGGCCTCTACCGCATGCAGCCGCAC
This sequence comes from Nitrospiraceae bacterium, assembly GCA_041743755.1. Classification (GTDB taxonomy): domain Bacteria; phylum Nitrospirota; class Nitrospiria; order Nitrospirales; family Nitrospiraceae; genus Palsa-1315. Next base: position 7,267 of record JBGTMB010000301.1, read on the forward strand.
CAGCCATTTCGCATGGGTCAACGCGGCGATCAGCGACGACAACGCCGCCTCTCCAATTGCTGCAAGGGCTGACGACGTCTCCTCGCGCACGGCCTTCACTTTATCTTGCAACAGCGGCACCAACGGCGCTACCGCCCCAGGGTCTCGAATCCGGCCTAACGCCTTGGCGGCATGCATCCGCACAATCCAATTGGGACTCACGAGCGCTTTGATGAGCGGCGCAAGCACTCGCGAATCGGCAATGGTGGCCAATACCGACGAGGCCAATTCCTGAACCGTGAGTGCCGGATCGGAGAGACAGGCACCCAGCGTCGGCACAGCCGGCTCACCGATAGCCAAGAGGGCGCCGATCGCTGCATCGCGAACCGCGCGATCACCATCGCGAAGCACCGAGACCAATGGTGCCACAGCCCTGGGATCTCGAAGCGTGCCGAGCATCGTGGCGGCCTCTTCGCGAATCGCCCAATCCTCGTCTTTGAGCGCCGCAATCTGTTCAGCTACTGTGTCTGCCATGCCCGACCTCAATTCGACGGATGCTGAAAAAGTCCGCCAGCTTCGTTCTCGGCTCATCGAAATCCTCAACGTACCCCAGAGGGTATGCCTCCGGTTTCGACTCGCCTGAGGCCTTGCTGAACGGCCCTTTTGAGCTTCCTGAGTGAGTCGCTATAAATTTTCAGAAACCCGCTAGCTCCGTTTGGCGTAATCGCCCGACGGGCCAAATCGACCTGTGTCGCCGAGAGGCATATCCACTCTGGCATTGTCGGCCACACTTGAATTGACAGTGATGTCTTCCGGCGCAGGGGTCCAGCCCAATTTTTCGAGCGTTTCAAGCGCCAATTGCCGCAAGGCATCTTTTGCCGTGAGTCGAACCGACGCATAGGAGAGCACCCGTTCTCCTTCGGCCACAACTTCAGACGCTTTCGGGTCATAGAGAAAGGCAATCAACGGCTCAATCGCCGTGTCGCCGATGGTGGCCAACGCAGCACTGGCTTTCTCGCGCAACACGCCATCCTTCAGCAACATGATCAAGTCGGGAATGACACGCGGATCGCGGAATTGGCCGAGCGCCGTCGCCGCGGCTTCCTTGATGAAGGCGTCTTCGCTGACGATACAGCCGGGCGTGGGAGTCCCGTCCTGTCGAATGCCTTTTCCCTTCAGCGCGTCCAGCACCGGAGGCAAGGCGCGAGGATCGCCGATCATACCGAGAGACGCAATGGCATGTCGTTTCACCGCGCCATCCTTCATCGCCTCGATCAAGGCGTCGATGGCCCGTGGATCGCCGATCTGGCCGAGAGCAATCGTGGCATCTTCGCGCACGGCCCGATCCTGATCTTTTAATGCGGCAATCAGCACGTCAACAACCTTGGCATCCCGCACCCAGGTTCGACCGATTTGATAATCGGTCGTCATACCACCAAGCGCGCGGGCGGCATGGCACCGAACCACAAAATCTTTATCCTTGAGACACTCGATCAACGGATCGACGGAAGGTTGGCCGATAGAGATAAGTGCCGTTCCGGCTGTTTCTCGGACCGTCTTCGAAGGGTCGCGGAAGAGCTTACTCAGAACCGGGATCGCTCTCGGATCGCCGATCTTGCCCAACGCCTCCGCCGCCGCGCTCTTCACCGCGCCGTCACGATCCCGACAGACGAGCATGAGGGGCTCGACAGCATTCTGATCTCTTATCTCTCCACAAGTTTTTGCCGCATGCTCGCGGACACGCCATCGCTCATCCTTCAATGCTGCAATCAAACGGTCGACGACTTCAGCTCCCATCGAGGCCATCGCCGCAACCGCATCGTTCCGCACATCCATAATGGAGTCGTTAAAGAGCACGATGAGTGATTCCCTCGCTTTCGCCCCGCCAATCTTGGACAGACCGAGACCTGCATGGGCCCGCACAGCCCAATACTCGTCTCCGCAGGCGCCGACAAGCGCGTCCAAGGTTGTAGGATCGGCAAGCTCAGCGAGCGCCTTGGACGCCTCTTCGCGAGTTGCGTCGTCGACATCCTCCAGTGCCTCTAAGAGATCATCGAGCGTCTGGGCCATTGACACCGCTCCTCTACTGATACTGGTAATCGCGCTGGCCACCATGCGGATAGGTGCGGCTGCAGCGGATGGTTAATGTCTGCGTCCCTCGCCCCTCGACACATTGGTCGAGCGACTGCGCAAAGTCCAACTTTCCCTCTAAGTTCACCGCGAACGGAAAATCGAACGTGAAGCTCCCAAATTTATATTTCCCCGGTTTGAGTTTGAGGGCGCGAGACTCGGTCGTCTTGTAGGCATCCATGGATTCAGGGTCCGAGCCATAGATGGACGGAGTCACTCCGGGTACATGCCACCAGGATTGAGGAATAATGGTGGTAGCGTCGATGGTGATTGCATGTTCCTGCTGGTAGGCAGCCGGCTGACCGGCCCCAACCGGCTGGATTACTGTTGCGGAGACGAGCAACCATCCGACCAGACACCAGCCCATTGACCATTTTACAGTCTGCATTGCGTGACCTATTCCGAAGATCCACGAGGGGCCGCGGCAAAGGCAGCCTGAAAAATTTCCTCCACAGCATGACTCTCCCATTCAGTATGGGTCTGCAATCCCAACGTCCGCATCACCGTCGCGCCGGTGTCTAAAATTGAGACCGGCTGGTGAATGGCGTGGCCGGGTTTAATCCCCACCCCCGAAGCAATCCATGGGACCATCGGAACTTCTGCGTCAGTCGGTTCTTGATTCGCATCCCATCCTTCGGCGCTCAGCGACGTCACGAACAGGGTCGTCCGCTTCGTCAACGCATGCTCGTGATAGATGTCCAACACGGAATGCATCGCCTTATCCACCGTGCGAAGGGCTTCACGATATTCCTTCGAGGTCCAACCTTTTGATGCTCCCACTCGACCAGCTTCCGGGAGATGCACGACCAGGAAGTGTGGCAGTGCAAGAATGGCATGCCCGTAGCCATGCCCGCTGGTCGCTTTCTTGAAATATTGGCGGATATAGGACACGATTCGTTCTGTGCTGCACTCAGGCTTCAGCGGCCCACACATCTGATAATCTGTGTAGGGCTCTGGGCGCGCCAACTGATACAGCGACTCATCCATGAGAAAGATCGCGCTGTCACGACCCCCGCTGAGATCGAGGTAGTCGAACACGCTCGGGGCGCGTGGGTAACCGCGACTGAATTCGAAGCTATTCCAGGTAATGCCGTGTTTCTCGACCGGCATTCCCGTAATCAATGACGCCATCGTCGGTAACCGCAATGCAGGCTTCACCGCCGTGGCAGACCAGGTGACAGCCCCTTCCTTGACCAACCGGCTGAGGGTCGGCATCGTGCCGCCCTTCAAAGAATCCTGGCCGAATCCCTCAAGGACAAAGAGAATGACGTGCTCGCTCGGAACCGTTGAGGCAGAAGCCGGCGCCGATACAGCAGCCACCGCCGCCTGTTTCGGAAGAACGAGGCAGAGGAAGAACAGGGATACGGCCAGTATCCACATCGACCATCCGCTGTCTCGCCTCATGAACGTATGCACAGATGAGTTCCTTCTATCCTGTTCCGAGGGAACTTCTACGCTATCATGGCGTTTTCCGCCAAGGCAAGCGAGACAAAGCCTCGCCCGCATAGCCCATCAGCATTTATGCAGGTCTCAAGGATCCTGGCGCAACGGTCGATGCGATGTTATGCTTATTTCTTATCTCATGGGAGTCAACGAACGACTCCCAGTGCGTTCGTCTTGATCCAAAGCGTGTTGACGATGACACAGACCTCTACTCGGCCTCTCATAGCCCAACCGGCATTCCCCTATAGCCCGTTGCCGAGCCTGACGCTGTTTGCGCTGCTTGCGATCCTGTCATCGTGGCCCACCGTGACTCTGGCAGAAGTCCGAGTCGTGACCGCTCAGGGTGAGCATCGGATGGGAGACCGGGACACCAAAGAAGACGCCACCCGCCTGGCCACCGAAGCGGCCAAACGAAATGCCCTGGAACAGGTCGCCGTCTACCTCGAAAGCGTCACGATTGTAGACGGTCTGGATGTGACAAAAGACGAAATTCGAAGCTATACGGCTGGGGTTGTCCTTGTCCTTGAGCAAACGACCACCACGGCACTCGATGGAGATACCATCGTGGTCCGAACGAATCTGGTGGCTCAGATCGATACGGACGACGTGCAACAGGCCATTGCAGCCTTGCGGGAAAACGAGGATGCCCGGCATCAACTTGTCGCGCTGAAACATGAAAATGACCAACTACAACAGGACCTCAATGCGGCAAATCAGGCCTTGGCACAGGCCTCGACCACCGAGCAAACACAGCAGGCGGTTCAGCGACGCCAAGACATTCTCAATCGAGTGCAATCGAACGCCATGGTGTCGCAAGCCTGGACGGATTGGGTGCTCGTCTCGACAGCCGGCTATGCCTCTTCTTCCTTGATAGGGTTGGCCCAACTTCAGGCTCTGCTGACTGCCGCACACGGCCTCTATCCCACAAGCCCGCATGTCTATGTGGCGCAACACACGATTACCACAAAACAACCGCCATTGCCGCCACAACCGCCGGTTCCCCCTGCGCCGGGAACAAGACAACCGACCATGCCACGCCATCTGATCACACCGGCGCCAGGATCTCCGACTGTTTCGAGAACGTTGAATGACTTCACGTACAAAACACCAACGGCGCCACCGCAGACAGCGGGAGGGCAAGCACCTATGACAAGACGACTCCCTCCCTCGATGCATCAGATCCAGCCGCCGCCCCTCCAGCAGATACCGGGCGTGCCCAATCAGAATCAGATAGCGCCAAGGGGATTTGGTGGCAACAGACCGGGTGGTGAGGGCAGTCGAAGAGGCGGAGACGGGAGGTAGCGAGTGAAGAGCACCGCTCATCAGTGTATTGCGGCGTTGATCGCCACAGGCTGTTCAGTCTTGCTGCCGCTACATTCAGTGGCTATGGATGCAGGCGAGATTCGCACCAGTTATTCAAGCGACCACTATGTGATCGGCAAGGGTCAGGGTGACTTGTCCAAAGGCAAGATCGTCTGTCAGCGTGTATCGGAACTCTCTGCCCGCACCGACCTGGCCAAGCAGATCCGTATCCTGGTAAAGGAACATATGGTCGACCGAGTTCGCGAACGGACCGGCCGCGAGGCGGAACAGGACATCGAACTCACCAGAGAAGAAATTGTCCAGGAATATCTCCAGGGTGTGAAGATCGTCGATCGTCAGATCGACGAAGAAGGCAAGACATGCAGCGCCACCGCCGTCATGCCGAAGAATCAGATCGAACCCAAGCAAGCGCCGGACGCCCAAGAACATCCCTGAAACCCTCACAACGGGCTATCTCGGCGAGGAGACCTCTTCGTTCATCTCTTTCAGCGTGAAGACCGTCACATCTTCACAGAGAGCACCGCAATTGCCGTGGAGCGTCTTGGTTGCCACTACACCGTTTCTGCCGACGTACGTCCAGCCTTTGAGAAGATTGATTTCTTCGGCCCCGCGACTTACTGCGTACAATGAATAAAAGAATGGATTGGGTACTACCTCTCCAGGGACACACTGGTAGTTAACCATTGTGTATAGCCGTTCCGTTTCATTTGTCGGATGGATCAAGTAGTGCAACTCGATGTCGGCTGAAGCGACTTGACTACCACCTGTGCCAGTCCTCTCAGAGAGTCTGATAAACATGCCGGCGACATCTAGACGCGTGGTGCCATGGCCCACAATCAGTGACGTACAGGGGTCGCGGTTCGGGGGCGGACCGGTCTGATAGCCTAACAGACCACTCCCACGATACATGTCTTTCCCTTCTACGAGCGTCAACGTCACGTTTCCCGCGGCGACCGACTCGGCCGGAGCCGTGGGCTCATTCGAGACAATCCTTGATCGGAACTCCAAGATATAGGCCCCCTCCGCCACTTCCCATTCGCCTTCCGCGACCCCCGCGCGGGAGATCGCGCCAACCCGGAATCCACTGTGCCGCACCCGTGTCGCCGGAGCCTTGTAGGTAAACGTCGCGGGAGCGCCTGGTTGTGACTCCGCCTGCCTCGGTGACACGTTGCCATTCCTCTCCCTTGGCCTCTCTTTCGCCTCCTTAAACTTTGCAGGAACCACCGCCTGCTCCTTCTTGGTGCGAAGTTCCGTCTTCACCGGAACTGACTCGCTCGGACCAAGCTTGTGTGTCTTGGTGGCCGGCGTGAAGGTGACTTCCACGCAGGTGTTTTCATGTGACCATGCAATTTCTGCATCCAAATACATCGGACCGGAGAACACTGTCACAGCCAACAATAACGTGCTCATAGAGTCGCTTTCGGTCGCACCGACCAGTTCAGAATTCCATTCCGTAACTGACCAGTTGGAAAACTGCGACGGCAGCCCTGCAGCCCGTCGATCTGGCACAAACCGGACATGCTGGCGCTGACGGGAAAACAACGTCGGTAGATCTGTTCCTCCGCGGCCGATCACCAACGTCGCATCGAGATCGACGTATTGGAGCTTCGCGTCGTCACCGACTTGGCCTTTCAAGGTGGCATGAATGCGCCGGGCGTTGTACACCGTTCGAAACGTACCGGAATCGTTGATCGTCTGGTGAACGACCAGCGAAAACTCATAGTCCCCTTCGACGATGCCTTCGGCTGTGGGACATTTTTTGGCATAGCCTCCGTTGACAAGCGTGAAGTGGGTGCGGTTGCCGGCTGTGTTCGGCTTATTCCCCTCCTCGACTCTCCATTCGCGGGTCTTCCTTCCCACCGAATCAGGGGGGATGTCGATGTTCACTGAGCCATTCGTGACGCGGTACCCCTCCCTTTCCTCTCCTGGCACCATAGCCTGCGCGAGCTCAAAGGACCCATGGGACGGCCCCGTGGCCAGCATGAGGCGAGGTGGATGAAAGCTATCGTCAACGCTGCTCTTGCGCGGAAGCGTTGGCGAGGGACAGTCGGTAGCACCCGAGCCGAGCTGCTGCTTGAAGGTGTCAAACAGTTGCGAGTCCAGGGACCGGGCGATCGACTCCGCTTGCGACCCCAGAGAATTCTTCAGCACCGCGTCCTCGGCATCAGCAAACAGCCGCGCACTGCCGAGGCCTTGAACGAGTTGGGACAATGCGTCACAGACGGTCTTCGCGCCCTTCAGCTGTTGGAGCGATTGCGTCTTCATCGGTACCTTGCGCCACTCACCCTTCTCATCAGGGCCAGGTTCGAGCGACGGCAACGCAATGGGTGGTTCTTCCGAAACAGCAGATCGGGCAGGCTCTGTGGTAGGCTGCGGAATCGGTGACCTCTGCGATGTGTAGTTTTTTTTCGGATCGTACTCGGGCGGATTCGAGGAGGGTAGATACTTGTCCCCGCTGCCACAGCTGAAGCTGATGAACGCG
>JBGTMB010000302.1:0-19266 GCA_041743755.1 Nitrospiraceae bacterium
ATCTTGAAGAGGGCCTGCCCACCCCACTGTCCGCGTGAAACTCCGTGGAGCTGCTCAGTCTGTGCGATCAGTACATTCAGGTTGTGGAGGATTTCCAGAGTTTGTTTACCCGGATCGCCGATGTGGGCACTTACATGACCAACCACGCTCGCCGTACCGGAGATGAGCAGCTGGGCCCCGGAAATGGATGGCTGCAGGGTAGCTCTCGCAAACGAGGGGCTGCTCGGACCATAGATGGGAGGATACTCGTATGCGCGCACCTGCCGAGGATTTTCGACGTGCGTTCCTGGTCGCTTCGCCGCCAGGAAATGGATTGTTAGCGGTCCAGACATCGTCCCAATGGCAGTCCCCGCAGGCAGGGTTCGAGGGAAGCCAGATAGATTCTCGGCCAGGGCCTGGTGTCGACCGGCGCAAAAGCGCTGGTACCGCTCCAGCCCGCCGGATTCCCGGCTAATCTGGGGGAAATAATTCCACACCCTCAACAGATGAGGGTAGCCCAGGGCACGAGCCTGGACCAGCAGACGTCGATAGGCGTTGTAGGTCACGCTATCCAGCAGCGTGCCCGGACGTTCTTCCAATTGCACCACGCCGAAAAGCACCTCGTCGTTCAAGGCGCAGTGGATTCCCTCGGCCTGATGATAGATGACCGGTAGGTTGCTCATCCACACCTCGGCCAGCGGAGGTCCGTTGAATTGCGGGAGATCGAGGTGGACAACCGGACAAGCACCGAAGCTATTGGGCTCTTCATGACTCCGGTCATGACGGACGACACCCAAGACTTTTGATGGCGAGGCTTTCAGAAGGGCTTCTAATCCAGCCGTCTCCACGTACGCGATGCGGGAAGCATGGGTATTCGAGATTTGGTCACGTTGAACAGACCTCACCTCGGGCCAGGTACCCGGATCCGCAACCCACCGCTTTGATTTTGCTTGACTCACTCTGCCGATCTCCATTTGTAGTCACCGCCCCAACGAAGCCACCTGAATTCACCGCGTCGTTGATGACCTCGGTTACCTATAAGCATTAACCTCGGCGTTCCGCCTTAACAGGCAGCCTAGGCCTCTTCGTTCGAGCGGGTCTGCTCAATGTACCCCTGCTACCTCGGTATTAGGGAAGTAGAGCATCTCCCGCAACGTTCGTGGCCACGGGGGTGAAAATGAACCCCAAGACTGGGATGAGATACCACATTGTGGCCTCATCAGACTGTACGATTCGCACCTTCGTTGCACCGTGCTTTTTGGCTTCGTCGGCGAAATTCTGGACTGTCGTGTTCAGTGTGGCGTCTCCCCAAAGCGGTTTGGTCATGAATAGGTGGATCGCGTAATTTCTCGTGTTGATGTGCGTCAACTTATCGCCATCCATTCCTTTTATGCCGCGCAAATCGGAAGCTGTGCTGGATATTGAACAGCCAGCGCCAACTCCCATGACTAACACGAGCATCGCCATAGCAGAATATTTCATGGTTTCCTCCTGTGGGTGGACACACGCTCATTCGTGTGTAAACTCCGGTTACATCTAACCCGATTGCCTGACTGCGTCTGTTCAATATTGCTCATATTTGAAGAAATCCGATCGCGCTTCGCGCTCACCCGGCGCTTAATCAATGATGCATCGTTCAATTCAAACTGAGTTGTAAAAAGGATGATCCGAGTTCCGTGTCTCTTTCAGAAAATTCAGTATAATGCTGAACATGTTGTCACTTCTGGGAGACCCAGCCAGAGAGGGGATTACTTATCAGAAGTCCACTCCAATCATGAGTGACCATAAGTCGATGCCCGTCGCAGGACGCTGGTTCCCAGCACTCGGCATCCGCCACAGGTCGAGCGATACCTCATATCGTTCATGCTTCATATAGGCTCGGGTGTCTTGTTCAAACGCAATACTAAGCGGACGGATCGGTGTGTCTCTGAACGCATATGGACGCTCCAGGCCTGTGCTGATCGATGACTCGCACGGTGTCAATAAATTTATGGTAAATATTAAAGAAAGCAGACAGGTCACGACGATTCGCCTCAGAGGTGTCGCTGTGGGAGTGTCGAAAGTAAACCGCATGAACATCAGTTCATGTCGATTGCCGGCGTGCAGGCCATGCATCGAAGCCTGGCAGTCGGAACTCACTTATCGAGAGTCGGAGGCGTCTGTCGGCAACAGGGCGATGGCAGGTTCAGTCTTTTCAAACCATTTCACGGTGAGCGCTCTCTGCTTCATCTTCTCCACGAGCCCCGCGTACGTGCTATCGCGGATAATTCGACCAAACTGTGTCCGGTAGTTCCTCACGATGCTGGCCCCGTCAATAACCACGTCGTACACAAGCCATTCGCCGGACTGGTTCTCTAACCGGAAATCTAACGAGGTATCAATCTTCGGGCCTACCAAGTTGGTTCTGACCTGGGCACAGGTGCCCTCACGTTGTTCATCGAGATATACAACCTGATCGTCGAAATATTGGTCAATCTTGTTGGCAACCGTGTCTCGTATCAACTCAACGAAGAGGTTCTCAAATTCCTGTCGTTCCCGGTCACTGAGTTTCGCCCATGGAGATCCCAGAGACCGTTGGGCCATTTGCCTAACGTTAACGCGTCGTCTGATGACCTGCTCAACTTGTTGACGACGTTCCGCGGACCGGCCCGGTTGCTTCAGTTCCCCATTCCCGAGGATAGAGAGTACATCGGTGATCGTGTTTTTCACCGATTTAGTCGGGGAGTAGTCGGATGGCTCCACAAGTGTGGAGGCATCCCCGGAGGCTATAATCGCCGGTAGACTTTTCACCCGATAAGGATCTGATTGATCGACCGTCATCGTGCGGGGGGACTTCATCCAGCCGCATCCAGTCACTGCGGCTGCCATTCCAAGCACAACGATCCACGACACGAAATGTGGTTTCATGGCGACTCTGTGGTGTGTGGCGATTTGCATCTTCGTGATATCGGCATTGTCCATAGTGTGATACATGCACTCGGCATAGTACATTTAGGTGTCAGGCTATGCTCTTACGGATTTGGAATCTGCTCAAAACAGCTCAGGTCAAAAATTATTAATTGATGAGCAATACAAGTGAAATCTATTACATAGATCTATTCTTCAATACTGCCTTATAGTACTCTGAACAGATCGAACAACTCGCCGAGATACCGACACTCGACGTATCTCCTGACGGGACCGTCCGCAGTACCGTTTGTGATGGGGCGAAGGAGGTGCGGCCAGTTGCGAGACCGCCTGCCTGAAAAAACTGAGGCGGTATACGCTGGGTTGCAGTGAAGGTTTTTCAGGAAGAGCAGGGAAAGAATCAGGCAGATGGATGCGAATTGATTTTCGCAGTCGAAAGGTCGATGTCGGGCAGACCTTTCATTCCGAACCCTCGCGCGTTAGGCGGTCTAGCGCCATTCCACGGCGCCGAATCCACTCCCCCCGAGCAAGACATACATGAGGCTCACACTGCTGATCGTCTGGTCCCTAAAGGCCACTTGCGGATAATTCGCATCGCGATGGGACACGGCATACCGGATGGCGATACCATGATGGTCGAAGATGCGCAGGGTGAAGGATCCATCCGCTCGCAGAATATTTTCCGTTGCTTGAGGATCCGCAGAGAGCAGCCCGGTGACATAATACTCGCGTCCCGTGACATCGAGCATGGCTCTATCGCCAAGAATGAGACGCAGCGAAAGAAGGGCTTGTGGCGTGGCCCCATAATGATAATCCCGCTCATCCGCACGTTGGACGCTGCCCGCTGCGCCATAACCGACGCCTCCGAGTGAGGTTCCTTGAAGTGCGACGTCCTGGGAGAGCCAGGTCTGCCAGGTGGTCCCGAGTGAGAGCGCGGTTGTTGAGACGCGAAATATTTGCGGTGCGATATAATCGTAACTCCCGTACAGGCCCCAGATACCGCGCGTGGAATCGCCGGACGCATAGCTGGTACCGATCAGAAGCCCACGCGTCTCAATGCTTTGGATCGTGTTGGCTGTGGTACTGGTAAGATGGACGTCAAAATAGTCGAACGGCCGTGTGTAGGTATAGCCCGGCTTTCCCGGAAGCCCGTAGGTAAACGTAAGGTCTCCAATTACTCCCTGCTCTTTGACGGAGGATGAGACGTTCTGGCTCCCTGAGGTCAGCGTTCCACCGACTTGAAGGCGCAGGAAGGTCGCTGGCTTGTGACTTGGGTAGACTTCGTCGAATCGGTTGCCGAACGCCAGGCGATTGAAGCCTGTGGGCGGAGAGATGATCGCGGCTGCCAGTTCACGCCAGAATCCCGGCTTGCCTCCGTCGCCGCTCTCCAGCAGTAGGTTGGCCATGCGGAAGAGCGGCTCGCCCAGGAATGTTCCGCCAAAGGTGGTGGTAATCTGGTCGTTGATTGAAGGTAGCGTCTTCTCGCCGGCGACTTCCCAGAGAAAACTGCCAGCGCCCGCATAGAGAAACGATTCCCAAAAATTGAGGCCGGTCGATCGAGCCAAGCCAAAGTAGACTGTGCCACCGTAGGGGTGCAAGAACTGATTGACGGAGAACTGGTCCTTGTCAAGCACCCACTTCGAGTCCGTCAAATGCGTGCGAATGGTGTTGCCGGTCGTACGGTATTCATCTTTTGGCTCGGTGTAATGCCGATCATACAGGTTGAGCAGAAAGCCATAGGCGAGGATCTCAGCCGCCGGTATGAGATAGCTCCTGCCGGGCCTCACCTCCCAGGACAGAGACTGTTTTGCCCCCTCGGGATCCGGCGGGCCGATGGGGATGGCCTGAGGCGGTGCTGGCGACGTGAGCCCGACGACGGAGGTAGGATCCTGGGCGAGGCCTGTACCAGGCGCCACAAAGGCGAATACGAGGGCGCCGACGACGAACAGCTTCACGTGCACATTCAAAATTGAGATGGACATGCTGGCACTCTTTTCGCCAGATAACGCGATTAAACTGTCAGGACAAGATTGCTCGCTAGAAGCTAGAGGTTAAGCCTTTATATGAATGATATACTGATCAAAATAGCTCAAGTGTGACGAATCGCAATGGGATGCCGAGTGACTCGGCGCCGGCGGACATCAGCGATGCTAGTCGTGCAAGACGATATTAAGGAGTGAACTGTGCACTTCCATTCTGCCTTTGTAGTCAATGAAGCCCAACTTCCGGAACTTATTTAGAAAAAAACTCACGCGGGAGCGCGTGGTGCCGACCATATTGGCCAGCGTGTCCTGGCTGATCTTCGGAATGACCGGCTCCGGCTTGCCTTCTTTCCCATAGTGGGCCAGCAACAGAAGCACCCGCGCCAGCCGCTTCTCGGACGAATTGAAGAGATGATCAACTAAGTCTGCTTGGATACGCGCATTGCGAGCCAGCAGATAGGCCGTGAACAGCTCGGAGAAGCTGGGCTCTTCGTGGAGCACACGGATCATGGCCGCCTTCTCAATACGCACAATCGTGGATGCGCCCAGTGCGGTGGCGGTCGCCATGCATGCCCGTTGCCCGACAAGGCAGCCTTCACCAAAGAAGCTGCCCTGCTCCAGAACCCCGACGATGGCTTCTTTGCCCTGCTGCGAGAGCACACTGAGCTTCACCCGGCCTGCTTGGACATAAAACACGGCAGTGGCCGAATCCCCTTGCGAAAAAATCAGCTGTCCCTTGGGGGCCTGCAACGTCGTCTTGCCGTTCCCAACTTTGGCAAGAAAGGTCAGGGGATTGAACGATATGGTGAGTGATCCGGCCGCAGGCCTTGTAATTTTCTTGCCAGGAAGAAGTCCGACGACAGTGTCTGCTTCTGTTCGCGATGTCCTGTGCATTCTTTTCATACTTACTCCAGGTTCTCTGCGCAGTCTCCTCCGTCAACAACACTATTCCGTCGCATGCCCTGCTAGTCAGCGGTCCCGACCCTCGACCGCTCACGGCCTCAACAGGTTGAACCATTGCCAGGGTAATGGATCTATCATGTGTAGTCTGGTCACTATTGCTCAGTTCGGAAGAGAAGAGACAAGGCGCGTATCTCGCCCTCGCACGACGATCATCAGAATTAAGGAAAGTTGTGCGTGCAAATCACGGGAGTAGTCAATGAGGCCAGAAATCCAGGACTGGTTTGCGGAAAAACCGCCGCGTGAGCGCCTAATGTCAGGATTGCACACAGACGAATTCGAAAGGGACGTATCCAGAAATCGTTTGGCGATGTTCTGGTTACGCTGATCCGGATGTTTGATAGAAGAGAGGGGAAAGTGTGTATCATATTATACATTCACCGCATGATGCTCCCAGTAGAATAGGTGATGAAGAGGCCAATCAAACAAACGGAGGGGCTACCATGCTTCGAACGATATTTTCTATCTTCTCGCTCTTTATCATACCCGCAGTCGTGCTGATGACCCCGTTGCTCGCGCAATCGGACCCGGCGGACCCCGAAGAGGTTACTCATTTGAAAGCCGGCCATAAAAAGGTGGAGGGGGTGGTGACTGAGCTGAAGTCCGGTCTCATTATTGTCAAGTCGTCTACCGGAGGCACGCTCACTCTGAACGAGAAAACAGCCGATCGCCTCGGCAAACCCGTCCCAAAAGTCGGTGACGAAATGACGCTCTGGATCAACGAAGGCAACATGGTCATGGCTGCCCATCCGAAAGGCGAGCCCGGCAAGCCTTCTCGCTTCATCTCCGGTACGCTTGCATCGATTGATAATGGCAAGTCCCAGATGACGCTGTCCACGTCGAAAGGGGAGAGGGGGTATAGCCTCAGACCCGAGAGCCGCATGTTCAGGGATATCGCTGTCGGCTCCGAGGTCACAATCGAAGTCAATGACACGGGAGAGGTCATCGACATTCATAAGAACAATAAGTAAGGCGTGGGGCCAGCGGTGTTGGGATGAGGAACTAAGAATTCATCTCGTAATTGGTCGGCTGCGAGACACCGCGACAGTATTCGACTTTCGTCGACTCTCGCCCTATGTTCCAGCATACCCTCGTTCGCGGAGAGGGACTGTTATAGCCAAAGAACGTTGACCAACCAGAAGAGGAATTCTGCTGTGAACCTAAAAGGTCTTGTGCATCGAGAGCTCGGTGAGGGCCTGACTGAAACGGAGTTGGCCTCTGTAGTCGGGGTCTCCGTGGAGACAATCACAAATATTTTAGCTGACGAACTCCCTCAAGAGCGCGCAATCTGGGAAAACTTTGCGCGGTATTTTCGTATCGACGTGGATTTCCTCCAGATCGGCGGTTCGCCACACTCAGAGGGACTGTTCGACCTCAAAGAGAGCGCCACTCCTTCTCCCCTCGGCCAGATACGGAAGGTACCACTCCTGAGATGGGATCAAATCGATCAGATGATCATGCCCGAAGAACCGTCTCGTGTCATCCAAGCTGAAGCGATGATCGAAACAGATGTTCCAGGAATACGCACGTTTGCCATGCAGGTGAAAGACAATTCCATGCAGCCTCTCTTCAGCGAGGGCGAGGTCATTTTCGTCAACCCTGATCTTCCGAGTGAGGCCGGTCACTATGTGCTGGTCGATAGTGAGAATGGCCGCCCAGAGGGAGCTCTCTTGAGGCAGGTCAAGGAAACCGGCGGGCAGACCATTCTTCATTCGCTCAATCGACGGGATAAAGATCTTCCCGTCACAAACCAACACCGTATCGTGGGCAGGGTCGTGCGATTGCGGAAAGATCTTTGAAAAAAGAAGGTAGTTGCGAAAACACGCAGTATGAATTGCCACCAGTTCTACTTGGCACACCCAAAGACACCAGAGCGACCAGGCAAAAATTCATACAGGGGGAGGAACAACCTCGATGTATTCCCATGAATGTGCGAAAAGCCGGTGAGGTCACTCACCATCGTATGAGTCGAAATCAACTCGCCGGACCCCTGGATACTGTATACGACAAGGCAGTGATTCGTACCGCAAATGGGGAAGAAGGGTCTCACCACATGCGACCGGTGGCGAGAAGCGGCAGGCGTTCCCTCAAGCTCGTATGAAAGGGGCCATGAGTTCTGATCCTGTCACTCGCATCAAGTCGAAGACGCCCGTACCTTATGAACTCACGGCTATTCATCACGACACCCATGATACGAAGACGTTTTGCTTTGCCCTGCCTGACGACGCCACCTTGGACATGCTGCCCGGCGATCATCTGTTCGTCCACGCGACGATAAACGGGAACCAGCGAAACGGCCCTACACGCCGTCCTCGGTACCCGGCACCACAGGGGACTTCGACCTGACGGTCAAGCGGTACGAAACTGGCGGAGTCTCGAAGTATCTCCATGAACAGGAGCCCGGCGACCGCGTGCTGATGAGCGGGCCGAATCCTGGCGGACATTGGGTGGACGGCATGGCGAAGAAGGTGGGCTTTGTGGCCGGCGGCACGGGCATCACCCCGATGATTGCCATCATTCGCTGGATTCTCGCCCAGGGTCTTGCGGTCGAACTATTTCTGGTCTTTGCCAACAAGGCGGAGGCCGACATCATCTTTCGAGATGAGTGGGACGAGGATGCGAGCGAACACGCGAGCTTCCATTGTTATCATGTGTTGGAGCAGCCGCCTAGAGGCTGGTCGCAGGGCACGGGCCGCATCACCGAGAGCATTCTGCGCAAGCATCTGCCGCCGCCCGGTCCTGACACCGTGATTTTTCTCTGTGGCCCCCCGCCGATGGCCGACGCGTTGGAAGAGGCGCTCAAAGCGATCGGCCATTCCGAGCAGGCGATCATTTTCCCGTAACCATCTCCGCCGACCGCCCGTGGCGTAGGAGCCCTGTCGCTTCATCAGCACGCGGGTGAGTGGTATGTCGGAGACGTTGTCATTTCTACGGGTGGTCATGTGACAGTGTGCCCTGACTGCTGTCTCCTCTCCCCTCCAATAGAAACACCCGGTGGAGAGATAACTCTCCACCGGGTGTCCGCAAACAGACTCTCGACTGATTTACTCGGTCTTGGCTTTGAGTTCTTTGGCCTCGCCTTTGATTCGCTCTCCGGCTGCCTTTGTTTTCCCCTTCGCCCGTTCCATTGCACCACTCACGTCATTGCCTTGGGCCTCTTCCATTTGGGCTTTCATCTCCCCTTTGGCCTTCTGAGACTTCGCCTTCGCTTTTCCCTTCATGTCCTCAACTGCAGCTTTCGTGTCATCAGCTTGAGCGACACTCTGAATACCCACGAAGACAAACAGAAATGCCATGACAACCATCGTAATTTTTTTCACGGGAACCTCCCTGTAAAAGTTTAACGCATTGCGGTCTTCGGTGATGCGGTGCACCACCATCAATTGACTGTCACAGTATGCCCGATGAACAGGACAGGGTCTGGTCAATATTGCTCAGTAGAGGGTAACTCGTTCCTTCAGTTTTAATGTGCCGAAGCGGCATCGGCCGAGGATAGGTTTGAAATAGCCGGCCCATTGACCACTTTTCCGGACTTGTCGAATCGCGATCCGTGGCAAGGGCAGTCCCACGTTTTTTCTGAATGGTTCCACGCGACAATGCCTCCCAAATGCGGACACACTGCTGACTGTTCATGCAGCTGCCCCGCATCATCGCAATAGACAGCGATCTTCTTCAGACCGCGTCGGACTATGGCGCCGGAGCCGGGGGGAACTAATACATCTTCTTTGATATCCCCGGGGGTGACCCAATCAACGTATTGTGCAGCCATATTGAGGGTTTCCTTGGCAAAGGTATTCAATGCACCGAGCGTCTTCCGAGATGGATCGTACAGAGTAGACCAGGCATTATCGCGACCTTGAATGAGGTCGGTGAGTAACATGCCGGCAATGGTGCCGTGCGTCATGCCATTGCCCGAATCCCCGGTCGCAATATAGACGTTTGGTTCGTCCATCGGATTTCGTCCGATAAAGGCCAGGCCATCAACTGGTTGCATGACTTGGCCGGACCAGCGGAATACAATATCCGTCATCATCGGGAAACGGGCCCGTGCCCACTCCTCGAGCTTCACATAGCGGGCCTCTGCATCATCTGTCTGTCCAGTCTTATGATCCTCGCCGCCAACAATCAATATCTGACTCTCGACCGACGACGAACGGCTCAGACGTATATAGTGGTATGGATCCGATGTGTCCCAATAGAGTCCTTTACTGATTGAGCCTGTCGGCACGGTCGCTCCAATCACAAATGTCCGATAGGCAGCTTGTTTGGTATGAATGGCCAATAGGTCATTGACCGGTGTATTGGTCGCAACTACCACAGCTTCTGATGTGACCGTCTGACCATCCCGCGTTTCGATGCGGGCTGATTCACCCCCTTCGATTTTTACCGCATGCGTCTCTGTATAAATGCGCCCCCCGTCTCTCACGATGGCCTGCGCGACCGCCGCCAAATATTTCAAGGGGTGAAATTGTGCTTGCCGGGGAAAGCACAGTGTCCGGCCGGTATCGAATGATGTGATGGGCGCGCGCGCAACTATATGGACATCGGTCAGGCCGGCATGCTGCGCAGCGGCCAATTCTCTATCGAGAATGTCGGGGGATTCTCCCGGCGACACAAAAAGGTATCCGTCCACACGCTCAAAGTCACAATCAATATGTTCTTCACGAACGATTCGTTCAATTTGGCTGATGGCTGCCGAGTGACTTTCAACCGCGAGCCGCGCCCCTTTTTCACCATGCAACCGCTCCAGATCAATATAGCGGTCGTCCAAAGCGGTTACGAGGTGAGCCGTGGTCCGTTCCGTCTCACCGGACACGATCGGGCCATCATCCAAGACAATGACGGATTTTCCGGCACGCCCCAACAAATACGCGGTGGTTAAACCCGCGATGCCCGCTCCTACGATACAGACATGAGCCTGCTCATTCGTGAGCAACCTGGGGAAACCGGGCAATTTGGCGGTTGCCATCCAGAGTGAAATGCTTTGTCCCGCGTGGTTTTTCATATGACTTTCTCCTATATTACCCAGCCGGGTTTCCGACGACCCCACAGGGCCAGATGTTTTGCTCTTCTATTCCCGCCCGCTCTCACACAAAGTCTTACCGTTTCCGCCGAAGCGGTAGCCGACTTTCTCACATACGTTGTTCCCGGTCTGTGCAAATCAATACACTTTGAGAAGGTAACACTGCAACTGAGGAAAATGGATCGGGAATCTTTTTGGGAGCGCCTCGTCCGCTCAGCCTTGCATGGATACTCCCCTCCCTCATGAGAATCCCTCCACGATGATCTTCTCTCCAAGGTTGGTGATATTTGGTATGTCGCTTACGCATAGAATATAAATCGTCGGCACATTGGAGCGCGGACAGAGCGAACTCTGTTATGCTGGATGACGCCGGGAAGCATTTCGCAACGCACGATCTTCCCGAGTTATCACCTTGCAATTTGTGGAAGGAGAAAACGATGATTATTTCTCAGCATGGCCAACCCCCCGTGAGGGCACACACATTTCTTGATCGTTTTGATCGTATGGCGAAGCAGACGGAATGGCTTACGGGCCATCCCTTCGCGTTCGCCGCCGCCCTGTGCTTTATCGTGATCTGGGCGTCGGTCGGCCCGTTCTTCGACTTTGGCGAAGTCTGGAAATTTACCCTTGTTGCTGTGACCGCCATTGTGACCTTTCTGATGGTGTTCTTAATTCAAAACACCCAGAGCCGCACTCGTGCAGCGCTTCAATTAAAACTTGATGAGTTGATCCGTTCCACGAGTGGCGCGCACAATGTCATGCTGACACTGGAAGATATGTCGCTGGAAGAGATCGAGACGTTCCGCACACATTATGAAAAACTGGCCATGACGGCTCGTGAAAAACTCAGACGAGGTCAAGCCGATACCAGTATTCCTGCGATTACCATTGGATAACGCCTTTCGTCTGGTAGAAATAAATTCGTTATTCTCTTGCTCAGCGGGCGCAGGCAAGCCAAGACTGTGATCATTACGAGATCACCGTTTCCTCTTCAATATCGTGCTGCACAATTCCTTTACTCCTGCTGACCCTCGTAGGGCACTTCATATTTCCCGTCTCATTAATTCTTGAAACTGAGCAATTTAGCTCAGCTTCCGTTCAGCTAAAGGTTCAACATAGTTTTGTGGCCTAAGAGAGGCGTTTGATGGTCGATTGACAGGTGGACAGCGTCCGCGACTCTTGAACAGAGCAGAAGAGGAGGACTGATGGCATGTCCACGATACGGTGGGTTCCTGGTGAGTGGGGTCTGGAGAGGCTTCGTCGACTATGTCCGCGAGATGAATCTCCAGAATATGAGATGTGTGAACTGTGGCTGCATCGACGATTCCATGATTCTCGAGAATCGTCTTATTGAAAGGAGTTCGTTATGCTGTACTACGCACTGATATTCTTGGTGGTTGGAGTCATTGCCGGTGCCCTGAATCTGGCCGGAGTGGCCGCCGTGGCGGTCCAGATTTCCTGGATTCTGTTCTTGATCGGGATCGTGTTGCTAGCGATCCATCTATTCACGAACCGCTCCGTTCGGGTACCCTAAACCGAAGAATTCGGTTGAGACAGAGTGGTGCTCAGCATGCAATCGAGCTGGTCGAGCAACCGTTGATGTGTTCAGGGAGCTTCTTAAGAAATATACTTATCCGTTCATTCGGGTACATTTTATTTTTTATACCTGAGCAATTTTGATCAGTTCTCATGCCTCCTGAGGCATAGAGTAATCGTTATATACGATCGTTGGAGAGACTTTAACAAGGAGGTACTTCTATGAACCCGATCCGATATCTAGGAGTTGCGTTAGTTTTTTTCGTGTTGGGCTGTCAAGGCATGCCCACAGTGACCAGGAGTGGGGACGTCAAAGACATCATCGTTGGAGATAACCTTACGTCAGGAGAAATCGCTGTCAGTCCAGGTGATGAAGTTCGTTGGGTTAACAAGCGGACTGCCCCTGTACGAATCGTCTTCCTCGACCCTGTGTCGGATAAGCAGTTATCATGCCAGAATAATTTCGGTGGGATGATGACACCAAGTAACACTGCCAAATTGGCCACGAACGAAAGTGCTAGCGTCTGTTTCCGAGATCCAGGCTATTACCGTTATACGGTCAGGATGGAATCGGCCAGGACGACCGGCGAGCTCAACGTTTCGGGAGTAGTCAAGGTTGGAGGGCAGGCCAGCCAGGCCGCTGATCAAACCAGTGATCAAAACAGGGGCCGTACCAGTGGCCAAAGCAGTGATCAAGGCAATGATCAGTCCATAGACAAAACAAGTATTCCAAAAAGCACAACATCAACCACCACCAGTACTACGACGACCACTGAGGGAACAAGTGTTCCAACTATGCCCCCTCAATAGGCGAACGCGGCATCGAGAACAATGAGGGAAGATTCCCATGGAACTAGCAGACAAGAAATGTAGCGATGGCGGAAGTGTACCCCCGTTGAAAGCTCTCCGTGCGAAGGAGTTGCTGAAAGAACTCGGCCAAGGCTGGAAACTCAACGGGCGAGGGCATTTGGAGCGTCACTACACCTTTAAGGACTTCGCGCAGTCGCTGGCCTTTGCGAACAAGGTTGGGGGTGTCGCGGAAGCCGAGGGTCATCATCCTGATTTATATGTGGCCTGGGGGAAATGCAAGATCGAGATCTGGTCGCACAAGGTGAAGGGTCTGACTGAGAGCGACTTTGTCTTGGCGGCCAAAGCCGAACAAAAGTTTAAACCGTTTCGTGCGCCCACATAACCGACACGAGTCCAGCTCGTTGATGAAGAGACGGCGGGGACTTCGATGGCGGACACTCGCTCGCAGCGCCTCAACGACGTGTGTATCCTAGCGACTCAGTCCTGAAACGTTCTTGGCCCCTCGTACCGAAGGCGGAAGAATGCGTGGTGAGGCAGAGCATAGTGAAGGCTGATCAATCGAAACCACGGCGCGGTTCCTGGCGTATAGCTCACGTGACCGTACGCCGTCGGTCGGTCGATCTCAGGTTTGGTGGACTCACCCAATACTTGAAGCGACATCGTCCGAAAGTCCTCATCGATCAGTTGGTTCTTGAGGAACTCTCCAGAGAGAGTTGGTCCGCCTTCACAGAGCAGTGTCCGGATGCCATGTTCTTGCCGGAGCAGTTGTGCAACGGCGACAAGATCGACCCGCGTTCCTTCACCCACGGAGAGGATTTTAATCGTTCCCTCCCGGCCTAACCTTTTGAGCTGCGACCGGAGATTTTTTTGTCCTTCACAAGCGGTGATGATCCACGCTTCAACTCGCGGAGAGCTGAAGAGGCGAAGAGTGAGATCGATGTTCCCGGAACCGCTGAGAACGAGAACTTTCTGCCCGCCGAGCCTGAGCCTATCCTGTCGGTATATCCGCAATTCCTCGTCATTGATGCCGTAGTCCCAACCCTGCCCCTCAGGGTTCAGCTCCTCACGGAGCGTGCTCGCACCGATCAATTGCGCATCATGGTGCGCTCGAAGAAAATCCATGAGCCAGCGATCTTCACTGCTCCTCGAAACGATATTGCCATCGGTATGGTCCGTCAATTCTCTAAATGAGGCCCTGCCGTCGAGCCCCATCACAAAGTTGGAGCTGATATACGGGCGACGGGCGTCGGAAGGTTGTGGAAACCCAAACGGGCCATAGCGCTCCTTCAAGTGTTGCGGTAAGGGAAATGTATCCTCGCTGGCGTTATAACAACGTTGCAGGTCCATCGCGCCTCCCAAAATAAACAGTATGATATGCACCATGCGGCACTTGATCACAAGTCTGAACAGGGATGCATGATGTCATGAGACAGGTGCATTATCGGGCATCCTGGCCTCATGGCTTTGAAAGCCGGATGCATCACTGTACCGGTTGTCGCCCTGATCTTTCACGAGCATTTTTCCGACTTGATCGTGCCAGCGTCCTCGCGATTTTCGCGAACCATGCGCGTATCCTTTTGGGAGATCACAATGAAGCTCCCCGCAGCAGCCTACTCCGCCGAAGTAGCCACTTCGGCTACGAAGGCTGGAAGCTGCGGGGTATCTTGCGAAATTCTCCGACCCGTCGGCCAGAGCCTTTGGGCGGCGTGCCGAAGCCACTACCCTCCTTCGCCTAGGCTACGGAGGGCTCTCCCCGCCTTGCCTACTCCGCCGAAGCAGCCGCTTCGGCTGCGAAGGCCGGGCACCCCCTTAGCGAGTTGCGGGGTATTCGGCGAAGAAGAATAAATCTTATTCTGACGGGCCTTCATTGATTGAAGACCCTCACTTCTGGCAGAGGAGCGAACTATGTCCATCAAGGCGTTTAATAACTTCGCGAAACACAGTGCGGCTGTCGTGGGATCGCCGTGGGCATTTGTTCTTGCTGTTATCATCGTGATGGCATGGGTGGTGACAGGACCTCACTTTGCGTATTCAGATACGTGGCAACTAATTATCAATACCGGTACGACCTGAGCTCGGTCGTCAATAGTGGACGCCATGAGTTGCCATCTTATGCCGCCGCCTGACGGGCCCACTGTTGGGCAAATGCCGCCGGGGAGAGATTCCCCAGCCGCGAATGCCGGCGCTGGCGGTTGTAAAAGATCTCGATGTACTCCGTGATCTCGCGCCGGGCCT
The DNA here is from genome assembly GCA_041743755.1 of Nitrospiraceae bacterium. Classification (GTDB taxonomy): domain Bacteria; phylum Nitrospirota; class Nitrospiria; order Nitrospirales; family Nitrospiraceae; genus Palsa-1315. The sequence goes on from JBGTMB010000302.1 coordinate 15,433, forward strand.
GCTCCCGCGTCTGATAGCGCTGATGGTGCACGAGTTCATTCTTCAGCGTGCCCCAAAAGCTTTCCATCGGCGCATTGTCGTAGCAATTGCCCTTCCGACTCATAGACACGGTCATGCCGAACTGGCGCACCCGAGCCTGATAGTCCTTGGCACAATACTGGGACCCGCGATCCGAGTGGTGGATGAGCCCTGGGCCTGGGCGTTTGGCCCCGACGGCATTCACCAGCGCCTGGCACACCAAGTCCGTCGTCATCCGGGCACCCATCGCATGCCCGACCACCTCACACGTGTAGAGATCCTTCACGCCGGCCAAATACAACCACCCTTCCGCGGTCGGCACGTAGGTGATGTCGGTGACCCAGGTCTCGTTCGGGTGCCTGGCGTCGAACGTTTGCGCCAGCAGGTTGTCCGCCACGGGAAGACGAGGATTCGAATCCGTGGTGGTCGTGAACCGGCGCACCTGCTTACAGCGCAGCCCCAGCTTCTTGCGCAGGCGTTTGATGCGGGAGACTCCAACCGTCACGCCCTCCTCCCGCAGTTCATCGTGCAGCCGCTCCGGTCCGTAGGTCTGGCGTGTGCGCACATGGGCGGCCTGGATCGCCACTTCCAACCGCGCATTCTCCTCGGTACGCCTTGAGGGGCGGCGGCGCCTCCAGGCATGGTAGCCGCTTCGAGAGACCTCGAGCACGCGGCACATCAGCGTCAGGGGATAGTGGGGGCGCAGCGTCGTCATGAGTGCGTACCGGGCAGCTGCGCCTTGGCAACGTACGCGGTGGCTTTTTTTAGGATATCGCGCTTGAGGCGCGACACCTCGGCTTCGAGATCGGTGACGGGGCGTCGGGTTTCACCCAGCCCGGCTAGTCGCCCGTGCCGCGCCCGAAACACCCAGTTCGCGAGTGTCTTGTCCGACATCGCGAGTCGTCTCGGCGCCTCCGGAATCGTCAGTTCCTGTTCGAGAACGAGCCGTATGGCCTGCTCACGGAATTCCTTCGTATACGTCTGTCGCGGTAATCGTTCCATCCCACACCTCCAACTCCCATATAGTAGGTTGAAGGGTCCACTTTTTCGAGCCTAGCTCAGTCCCGCCTATGCCCGATTCCATGGATGCAGTAGGATGAAGACATGTGTAGCAGACGCGATGTCAACACTGTACCCATGATGGAAACATTGTGAAAGACCGGTGGACGCAGCGCGAGATTCAAGCAGAGGCTCGACCCCGAAAGGTGTCAGGCCTTTGTGTTGATGCGATGAAGTGATCCGTGGATTCAGCGCGGCATGTTTCCGGGATAGTCAGAAAGGAAGAACGTTTATGCATCCCGTTCTTGTCACCGTCTGGGAGTCCTGGGTGAGTGACGTTTTCATAGCGAGAGGGTTGTTAGGCTGGCACGACCCTTCTCATTCACTTGAGGGTACATGATATTTTTAGGTCCCATCCTGGTTCTGATCTTCACGGTTCTAATCGTATTAGCAATACTGGGTAAGTATCTGGGTAAAATCTACGCCCGTCTATCTTCAAATTGACCCCCTCGCGTGCTTCGGATTGAAGTTCAACTCCCCCTCGTACTTCACGCCGTCCACATCTTGAACCTCCCTCTCGCGCCCAGAAAGCCGGGATATTCCCCTGGTGTGCACGTCATCTTGCCCCACGCTTCTGATGAACACGTGTTATGATCTGGCTCATGCACTTCGTCTTTCCTCTGATCTTCGCCATGCTGATATCAGGTTGCCTAGGGAGCCGCCTTGCCGATGTCCGTGCAACAGAACCACGGCTCATCGGCAACTTTCATGTCCCCTATGAGCAATTGGCCAGCTGTACCCAGGAACGTCTTGAAGAAGATTCTTTGAGCCTCGGCCAGCCCTTTGCCCTGCCACCTCGTATCCAATTGACGCACGAAACAGCTCGCACACTCATTCACGTCTATGCGATCGAAGGTCGGTCCACGCTCTTTGATCTGACGTTTGAACGCTTATACTCCGGTGCGACCCTCGTACAGTATCGTCGAAGTTATGAGGGCGTTGGATTGCAACCGCACGCATGGGCCATTGTTGAAGGCTGTGCGCAACGCATGCGTGGCATCGAGCAGAGCAGGCGCGACGGAACGGCAAGTAATAGGCTGAATAAGATCGAGCAGCACGTGCACCACGCACAACCGTGGCAGATCCTTGCAAAGAGCGGGGGGGAGACTAGCGGGGGTCTACTGAGCGGGATGCACGTGCGTATGGGTGTGGCACACCTGAAGATATGAGCGGTTGTCCTTCTGATCTGGAAAGCCCGACATTGGATAGCCACACAACAATGAGAAGGTATGGCGAGTGGCCAATTCATTCCACAGTTCCTCGAGCCGAATGGCCTCCCGGCTCCTGCCTTCCGCCCACAGCACGGCCACCATTTCACCAAAAATGCGCACGGAACCTCTCAGAGCAGCCCGTTCAATGATGCCCCCGAGCGTTGAGGTGAATCGTGCCTGATTCGGCCACCCATCCACCATGAAAGCTGATAACAGTTCAACAGCGTCGAAGTAGACCAGCTTGTCCTCACCCCCGGAATTGGCAGCCCGCAAGGCGTCGCGGATTTCCTCATAATGTTTCTCCGTCGCCACCACGATGGTCATGGCATTTTTCTTATAGCCAGCCCTGATAAATGCGGACACCGCATCAATCAGGAACACGTCGTCGTTATAAAATTGTACGGCATGGGAGATGGTCATAATTCCGTCCTGCAAAAGGCTACGCCAAGTCTAACAAGGAAGACCGGCTCATTCAACTACCCCCATACGGTATGACATATCTGTGTTGACTCGATTGAGAGCTTTTTAATGGCATGATGAGGCTGGAAGGGAATCACACGCATAGTTGTCACCCTCACCTTAAAAGCAAGGCACGGATAACTGGGACGGTCAAAGGAGTCCCCCTGAGGAGGTATCTAGGTCCTTCTCTCGCGCGATCTGAACATGTCCCAGTTCGTGACGGTCGCGGTATGCGGTTAGAAGGGTTAAAACCCGAGTGTGAGAGGGGCGAAAAGGCTTGTGTGGTAATCCGGTCCCGAACTCCTCGTGAGGGATCGGGACCTGCCTTGTCCAATGATCAGCGGGACTGCACGCCAACTCTGTCGTTCATGCCCATGTTTCCGTGCTTCCTCTTCCACCGAAGACAGGCCATCTCTAGGACCCTGAAGTGGTTCTCGATGAAAAGGAATTCCTCCTGACTCAAAGGCCTGTCTTGATGTAGCACAGTGCGCAGGGCCACGGCTGATTTCCCAAATTCCCTAAGAGTATTGTCCGTGTGAAGTCCTCCCTTGGCATCACCCACCTCACGAACAGTGTGACCCAACGAGGTTTCTACCGCCAGATGTGCCATATCGTCACCTCCTTCTTTCTTCTACTATCGTCAGAACCAAACAACGCGATTAGGGGAGTGTTCCTCAAGATGAAAATACTCCATCCAGGAGTTTCTGGTACTAGGACCCCCCCCAGTCCACCCACTGGCGGGGTGCCATGGGGGCCTCGGTGGCGACACCCCACCGACACCTTGAACGCATCCGCCTCAGCGGCATCGACTGCCCGATCTCACCCAACGCCTGATGAATGCTGTTCTGTCAGACCTACGAGCCCAGGTGGCACATCGCCGGATTTCAACCTTTCGTTGAGCGTAGCCAAAAGGGCGCGTTCATTGTGTGAGCGTGAAAGGGATACGGATTCCCTACGATCGTCGCACAGACTGCTTGACCCACCGTGGCAAGTCGACGTTTCCGTATCCGGTCGTTCCTTCGCTCCTCGTGCCTTTTCATCCAGCTGTTGATACAGCGCGTACAATGTACCTAAGTCGGTTTGGATC
>JBGTMB010000303.1:0-3997 GCA_041743755.1 Nitrospiraceae bacterium
GTGATGCCAAGCAAGCGGCTGAGTCGCCCAACATAGTCACCGACCTTCGCCGCATGATCTGGCAGGGCGCTCAGGCGGGCGACGAACTCGCCGAGCCCGGCCGTGCCCTTCTTCATCAACTCCGTCACGTCGATCCAAAGCGGATCGTCCTGCATCTTCACGGGCTGGTAGAAGGCAAAGGTCTCGGTGTCTAGATGGAATCGCAGCCCCGTGAAGGCCTGGACGTTTCCGTCGAAGAACTTGGGAGGCTTGCCGCGCACGACGCCGTAGAGCGAGGTCATCCGCTGCTGGCCGTCAAGGAGCAGCTTCACGATGCCAGCCGCGAGTTTCGCGTCGCCGCGATGGGCCGCCGTCTTCGACTCGGTCGCCCAGACGAGCAATCCGCCGACGGGATGCCGCCGGTAGAGCGAATCGAAGAGTCCGCGGACCTGGTCTCGGTTCCAGACGTATCCGCGTTGGAACTCAGGCAAGGCCATGTGGCCGCTATCAATGTGGTCGAGGATGGTGGAGATCTTCATGGACGCACCTCGTCGGTTTGCTCGAATTCGATGTGGCTCATGCGAGGCGCGTCCTCCCGGTCAGCAGCTCTTGGATCATGCCTTGCTTGAGATCTCGAGTTTTGGACAAGCGGCCTTCCAGAACGGCAATCTCTGACTCCATGTCGGCAAGAACGGCGGCAATGGCCCGCTGTTCATCAGCGTTAGGAATAGTGACAAGGATCGTCCGAACATTCGACCTGGTGATCCCGTAGACGGACACACCCGTAGCCATTCGGACAAGTGATTTACGTACCGCAGGCAGGAACTGCAAGTAACCCTTGAAGCCATCTGCGAGCCGCGTGCCTTTGGGGCGTAGAAGCAGGGTGTGAAGCCCTGCGACGGCGCACCGCCCAATGAGCCCTCTGATTTCAACAGCCTTTCCGATTGCCTCGGTGTCCTCAGAGGCGTCGACCATCACGAGATCCCCATCCGCCATCGATGGAGTAGTCCTCACCCTATCTGCACGGAGGAACGTTCGAAGGTCGGATTCGCAGTCAAAAAATGGTAATTGATGATTGTGAATATCACCGTAGTGAAGATAGCCAATATCTCCCTCGATCACTAGGTCGGCTCGTGAATTGCTAGCGTTTCTAAGAATTGCAAACAAGTCATCAAACGAGAATTCAGCCCACTCTCCGCTGAAGCCAGGTAGACGGGTCTGGCCGGTCAAAAGCTCCTGCATCGCAGCCTGCTTTACGTTGCGTTTTTTGGCGATGAGTTGGTTAAGAGCGTTTATAAGGGAGTCCATGTCGCTCAACGCATCCGCTATGGAGCATTGTTCGATCGGGGAAGGGAACGGTATCACGATCTCCCGGATAAGGCCGGTATTGAGATTCGGCTGGCCGTTTCCCGTGGCGACAACTTCACGAAGGTGAGACGTTCGTGTATTAATGAAGTAACAAACAAAGCGCTTGTCACCAAGTTTTTGTTTGATGATAGCTGCAATTCCGTCATTTGCGCAGCAAGTGACGTTAAGGATCTTAGCGACGCCTAGGGTTGCGCCGCTGTTTGCGATAATGACTGTTCCATCGAGCAGGGTTCGGCTGTGCCTAGACCCCTCCTCGGTTAAACAACTGACTGTATCACAAACATAGATTTGCGAATCGGAAATGTTGGTCAACGCGGCGACGGTAAGCCAGGGGATGTAGGAACCGTTGAAGTACTTCGGATCACCTGCGGGCCTCGGAGATCCCCCACGCACTACGGTTCCCAGATCCCCAACTCGCCTTACCTCCCACTCTTCCGGTATCTCACCCACCTCAGATTGCTTGTAGCCCAGTTTCAGTGCCATACAGCTCCCATTCTCTTGAGGTACTCGTCAACCCGTTTGGCAATGGTTTGCATATCCTTAGTAAGTTGCGGCAGCGGAGTAGCGTAGCGCTCAGCGAGTTGCCGTATGCGGCCGGTAAGCGCTTGCGAGACGCGATTCAACTCGCTCTGCACGTCGACCGAAATGGATTTAATCCATTTGTCATCCACAACGATAGCCTTGATCTCGGCCTCGGAGAGTTTGCCATACTTAGAGGCGATCTTCTTCTCCAGGTCCTCTTCAGCGGCTTTCAAAACCCCCTTTGCCGCCGTTTCCTTTTCGAGCAAGGCGGCGTAGTCTTCAAGTGCCTTACACTCCTCGTCTGCGTCCTTCTCCCACACCAAGTCTTTCAGCCTGGCGGCAATGGCCTTCTTAGTGATCTTGCCCTTCTCGTCCACGACCTCTTCCAAAAGCCCGCCCTCGACGCCGTGTTCTACCTTCACCTCATCGAGCTGCTGCTCCAAGATGGTGAGTTCGGCTTCAATCGCCTCGATGGCCGCCTGCTCGGCGGAGAAGTAGCGTGTGATGAGCAGCGCTGGAGGAATCAGGTCCGCCCTGAACTTCTGCTTGCCCACGATGAAATCAGCGGTCTCCTTCGACTTCTGCTCCTTGGTTTCGACGATGAGCCGGGGCTTCGCGGCCTCCACCCAACCCACGTCAGCAATGAGATAAACGTCGTCCTGCATTATCGCCGCCCAGTAGTCCATCAGGTGCTGATAGATATCGTAAGGATTGATGAGCCGCGCCTTTGCGAAGGTCGCAAGCAGATCCTCAGAAAGCGTCTCGATGAGGGCCTTGGGATGGTCTCCGGCCTTGATGGCGTTCAACATAGGCGAATGAGCGTCCCGCCACTTGGCAAAGAGCTTCGTCACAGTCGCGTTGAACGTTGTGAACTCGGCATGACCGAATATAGCGGTTTTGGTCTCCCCCACGGGAAGCATCAAACGGAAGTAGCCGGGCCGTCCCGCCGACTCGAAAAGGAGGGCACGAACGGCGGGGAAGACCTGCCAGTAGCGCTCCATCTCATCGATGTCCCGTTCCGGGATGCCGCCGCGCAGGTGGCCGTCGATGTCCTGAATGTCTTCGGGTTCGGAGCTGTCGATGTAACGGGGGAGGTTCAGGTTGAAGTCGTTCTTGGGATTATTGATCTCCGCAAGCGGCACCATGCGGGCGTAGCGCGGCTCGTCACGTTGTTGTGTGAAGGTATCGACGATGCGGTGGATATCTTGGGCTCTGAGCCGATTCTTGTTGCCGTCCTTGATGAAGCCCTTGGAGGCATCGATCATGAAGATGCCCTTGCGCGCGTGGGCGTTCTCTTTGTCGAGCACGACGATGCACGCGGGAATGCTGGTGCCGTAGAAAAGGTTCGCAGGCAGTCCAATGATGCCCTTGATGTAACCCCGCTCCACGATCTTTCGTCGGATTGAGGCTTCCGCCCCACTTCGAAACAGCACGCCGTGCGGTAAGATGATGGCGCCCTTACCTGCGCTCTTGAGGCAGGCGAGCACATGGAGCAGGAAGGCGTAGTCGCCGTTCTTCTTGGGCGGGACGCCGTACGAGAAACGGTTGAATTCGTCGGCTTCTGGATGAAAGCCGTTGCCCCACGCTTTGTTGGAGAAGGGGGGATTGGCGACCACGAAATCGAACTGTTTGATCCGCCCGTCTGGCCCTTTGAAGTGGGGGCTTGAGAGCGAATTGTCCTGCCAAATCTCCGCGGTCGGGCAGTCGTGCAAGATCATGTTCATCCGGGCGAGCGCCTTGGTGGCGTTGTCCATCTCTTGCCCGTAGATTGCGAGGTCGAGCCCTGTTCGCCCTTTGGCTTCGTCGTGGGCCTTCAGGAGCAATGATCCAGACCCGCACGTCGGATCGTGGATGTTCTGGTCGCCTCGCGTGGCGCTGCCGATGCCGATCACCTTCGCCATGATGCGAGAGACTTCGGCCGGGGTGTAAAACTGCCCCTTGCTCTTGCCGGACTCGGTGGCGAAATGCCGCATCAGGTATTCGTACGCGTCTCCAAGAATGTCGTCGCCATCGGCGCGGTTCTTCGAGAAATCGAGCGCCTTGTTCTCGAAGATCGCGATAAGGTTGCTGAGCCGCTCCACCATCTCCTTGCCGGTGCCGAGCTTGCTGGCGTCGTTGAAGTCCGGCA
>JBGTMB010000304.1:0-11171 GCA_041743755.1 Nitrospiraceae bacterium
GGAAGTCGGAGATTTGGAGACAGGTTCCGTTGTGGGTCAGTCGTTCAAGGAGCTGGATGTCGATGCCCAGCTGTTCGCGATCGAGATTGGAAACTTGAAGACGTGGTATCCACCCATCACGATCATCGATTTCAAAGTTCGGCCCGGTCGTCCAGTCCTGCTCAAAGTGACGAACAATGCCACTGCTGACCATGGATTCCAGATGACCGATGCCGCAAACGCTGGTTCACCGTTTGTGATGAAAGCCGAAGTGGTGCTGAAGCCTGGCGAAACAAAGTACATTGGTATTCCGACCAGCGACATGTTCTATGCTACGCAGGGGAATACGCTGATCTATCGCTGTCACCTGCACCCGGCCCATGTCGGGGGAAAGATTCTTATGCTCAAGTAAGAGTTTCTGGCAGATGTGAGTGACCATCGCCCTCTCTGCGACCGTGCGGAGGGGGCGATGGTTTTTAGCAGGATGCTGGAAAAGTCGCTTTCTCACCCGCCCAACCCCGGTGCGCGGCTCGACTGAGCTCGCCGAAGTCCGAGACGCGCCTTGTCCCGAGCATCGTTCTCGTTTCGCTCCGACCCTCAACGGGGACCCGGCCGCCTCACCACTCGGCGGCGCGCACAGACGTGGTGCTCCTTATTCGTCGCACCGTGCGCCCCAGAGAGTACGCGTCCGGTCTTCGCTCGCTACGGCCTTTTGAGCATCCTGCCGGAAGCAAGAAGGCCCGGCCTCTCATATGAGAAGCCGGGCCTTCCTTTTTGAACGGTTGAACGATGACTAATTGCGCACGCCGCTCCAGACTTTCGCCGGATCGATCGCCTTATCCGGATTGAGCGTATTCGCCCTTGCGAGCAGGACTTCCGTCGTTTCTGGATACAAGGGGTCAGCAATACAGCAATTATCGACCGGGCAGACGGCGGAGCACTGCGGTTCGTCGAAGTGTCCGACGCACTCGGTACAGCGGTCGTGCGTAATCACATAAAGACTATCGCCGACTCCCTGGCCATCACCCACATGATTGCCCTTCGTTTCCGCATCGCTGCGAGTTTCGAAAATCGCCTCGTTCGGACATTCAGGTAGGCAGGCTCCACAGGAGATACATTCATCGGTAATCAACAACGCCATGACCCACGCCTCCTTCTCACGACAAAGTAGAGATACACCCGGTTGACAAGTCCGCCCCGTCACGACCATTATGGATACCGTGGTGTGGCGGTCATTCTAGTCTGCCGTTCTTTTCCAAGTCAACAGCGCAGCGTTTGTTCAGAAGGCCTAGATTCCCTGTATTAATGGGCCTTTGGGCCCATTAATTCGTGAAGAACCATGACCGGGAATATCTATGGCAACCGTACAGACAGGCGATCGGGGGCAGAAAAAGAAGCGTATCGTCACGCTCGCCCTTATGGCGATTTTTTTGATGAGCGCGTCGTTTTTTCTCCTCGAGCGAAAAGAAGAGACCATCATCGTCGTTTCGTTCCCGAACGGTCGTGAACTCGAGGCAGAGGTGGCAGATACACCGGAGAAACTGCTTGTCGGTCTTGCCTTTCGAGAAGCATTGCCGGCGAACGGTGGACTGCTCTATATCTTTGAGTCGACGGGGCAGAACCACCTCTCAACGAAAGCGTATCGGTTCCCGGTGGATATGATATGGGTCGACGAAAGTCATCACATTGTGGGGCTGAAGGAAAATGTCACCCCCTGCCAGCTAGACGATTGCCCGAAGTATAGTTTCTCTCCTGAAGCGGTTCGCTATGCGATTCAAACGGAAGCAGGTTTCATCAAACGAGAAGGAATCACCATAGGGCAGGAGTTGAAATATACGCTTCGGATGTAAGGTACGAAGGGAGATGTGGCGGGGCGCATGATGAGAGGAGTCGGTGTAACATGCTAGAAGGATTTCAATCTGTTGCCCTAGTTGCGGAGCTGCCGCCAGGGAAATCAAAAGCGGTCATGGTGAACAATAGAGAGATTGCGCTGTTCAACATTGAGGGGACGTGTTTTGCAATCCATAATATTTGCCCGCATGAAGGTGGCCCGTTGTGTGAAGGACGTGTGAAAGGCTTTGTCGTCGCCTGTCCCTGGCACGACCTGGCGTTCGATGTTCGGAACGGGCGAGGGACGGACGGTGGAGGATATTGTGTGGGGAGCTATGAAGTGTTGGTGGAAGGAACGGAGATTTTTGTTGGACCTCGGCGAAAATCATAGTCGATAGCAAAATTCTACGGAGTGGGGTATCGCGTCAATGACCATGAATCCGCTGGCCGACTACAACCATGATGGCGCCACGCACTCGGATGGAGCCAAGGTCATTGAGGCAACCCTTGAACGTCCCATTCAGATTCATCTGTGGGAAGATCGGACTCGAGGGGAGCTTTGGGTCCCGACCTATGATCCTACAGGAGTCGAGTTGCTGGCTGACGACTACCTTCGCATCGCCGGGAATAACGCGGTCGATAACGGGCAGAGGACGTTCGAGTTTCGAGTGGTCAAGCCGGGAACCCACCGGATATTGTTTGAAAAACGCATGGGATGGAAGTTCACTGCCGAGGATCGACGCGTCTTTGACGTGACGGCTTTAGATACCATGTCTCCGAGGAGTCTGTAATCGTGCCGAATGTGGCCTTTGTGAACGGAGCGTTCATGCCGCTGGCCGAGGCGAAAGTCTCGATCGAAGATCGGGGCTTTCAGTTCGGCGATGGCGTATACGAAGTGATTCGCACTTATAAAGGACGTCCGTTCTCACTCGAAGCCCATCTAGCTCGGCTGGATCGTAGTGCCGCAGCGCTCAACCTGCCGCAGCCCTATTCCCGCGCCGATTGGACGCATCATATTCTGGATGGGATTAAGCAGGCTGCGTATCCCGAATCCAAAATCTATCTTCAGGTCACCAGGGGGGTCGCGCCCCGAGATCACGCCTATTCCGATGATGCGGCGCCTACGGTCGTCATGACGGTCCGTGAGTTTCACCCGCTCGACAGATCGGTACAGGCGACCGGTGTGGAAGCGATGACGACCGAGGATATCCGATGGGGGCGCTGTGACATCAAGAGTGTGAATCTACTGGCCAACGTGTTGGCGCGCCAACACGTAAGGCAAGCCGGGGTCTTCGAAGCCATTTTAGTCGATGGAGGGTTCGTTACTGAAGGGGCCATCAGCAATGTGATGGTTGTCCAAGGAGGGACGGTAGTGACGGCTCCCGAAGGGGCGCGTATCCTTTCAGGAGTCACGCGGGCCATCGTGTTGGACCTTGCTCGGAGCGCGGGACTTTCGGTTCAAGAACGTTTTGTTTCCCAGGCAGAACTCTATGAGGCTGACGAAGTATTTCTCACGGGAACCACGGTCGAGGTTTTGGCCGTCGTCCGTATAGATGAAAAAACGATCGGAACTGGACGGCCTGGACCGATTACCCAACGACTCGCCGAGAGTTTCACAAATCGGATCGATTAGGCCTCTTGCTTTGGTATAGGTGGCGTGCTATGTTTCCCGGTCTGGAAGTGGGCGCAGGCCCACTTTTTTGTTTGAACTCGTGAGTAAGCCATCAAAAGATACGGGGCTAAGCGTGTCGGTAAAGGAGTCCCGATCGGTCGTTGATCGCATCAGCGAAGTGGTATCGCCCATCCTCTGGGCATTGGGTTTAGAGTTGGTTGATGTTGTGTGTGTAGGGCAGGGTGCGCGGTCGGTCGTTCGTGTGTATATCGATAAGCCGGGCAGCGTCACGGTAGACGATTGCGGGCGTGCACACCTCGCAATCGGCCCAGCCTTGGATGTGGCTGACCCATTCCCCCATGCCTATACGTTGGAAGTCTCCTCACCTGGTCTGGATCGGGCCTTCAAACGGATTCAGGATTATCGCCGGGCATTGGGGAAGCAAGTGAGTGTGAAGCTCAGGCAGCCGATCGATGGACAGTGGCGTGTGGTTGGAGTGTTGCGGGAAGTAACTGAGCAAGGAGTTACAGTTATCGTGCATGATGCGCGTGCTGAACGGGCGGCCACCCTTGAATTTGGCTCGATCGCTGAAGCGCGGCGCGTTGTGACATTTTAGGTTTTATCAGATGAAGACGATTACCGTGGTGTGGAGTAGGGCTGTAGGAGATTCGCCGGAGAGTACGCTATGAATCGAGAGTTAATTTCTGTCATTGATGAACTTGGTCGGCAAAAGGGCATCGACAAGAGTCGAGTGATCGGGGCGATCGAAGCCGCGCTTCAAATGGCTGCGAAGAAACGTTTCGGGCAGGCTGAGAATATTCAAGTCGAGATCGACTCCAAGACCGGTGAGATCTCTGTCGTGTCAAAGAAGACCATCGTCGATGCGGTCGCCAATCCCAAGACCGAAGTCTCGCTTCAGGAAGCTCGTCAGTTCGATAGTGAAGCGGAGGTTGGTGACGAAATCGGGTCGGTCATTGAGATGAGTGATTTAGGTCGGATCGCCGCTCAAACCGCTAAGCAGGTCATCTTCCAAAAGGTCCGTGAGGCAGAATGGGAGGCCGTTCAAAAAGAATATTCGACACGACAAGGCGATTTGGTCAACGGCATCATTCTCGGGGTGGAACGCCGGAATTATTTAGTGGATCTGGGCAAGACCGAAGCGGTGTTGCCGATTCAAGAGCAGATTCCGCGAGAAACCTATCGCGGTGGTGATCGGGTGAAGGCTATGTTGTTGGAGGTGCGTCGAACTCCGAAAGATGTTCAGGTCGTCTTGACGCGGAGTCATCCGCAGTTTGTGGCAAAGCTTTTTGAATTAGAAGTGCCCGAAGTGCTCGAAAAAATCGTCGAGATCAAGTCCATCGTACGGGAGCCTGGTGACCGGACGAAGATTGCCGTGACCTCTCGCGAGAAGGCGGTTGATCCGGTCGGAGCCTGTGTAGGTATTAAGGGTTCGCGGGTTCAAGCGGTGGTCCGTGAACTCCGTGGAGAGAAAATCGACATCATCACCTGGACTTCAGACCCGCGTGTCTTTATCGCTGAGGCATTGAACCCCGCGAGCATTGAAAAGGTCGGCGTTGATGAGGAAAAGAAGTCGGCGTTGGTTGTTGTAGCAGATTCCCAGCTATCGCTGGCAATCGGGAAGAACGGCCAGAATGTGCGGTTGGCGGCTCGTCTGACGGGCTGGAAGATCGATATCATCAGCGCGACAGAATACGAAAAGGAAAAGGCAGAGCGAGATAAAGAAATTAAAGCGGCGTTGGCGGAGGAAACCGAGGCGTTGCATCAGCAAGAAGAAGCCCGAGAGCAGGAATTAAAAGCCCGGGCAGAATCGGATGCCGGATAAACCGGAACCAGAGGAGTGAGTGTTAATTTCTCATGCGTGTGTATGCGTTGGCTAAGCAACTTGGGATGGAGAACCGTGATCTCCTTCCAGAACTGAAACGGATGGGGATCACGGTTGCGTCACACAGTAGTGTGTTGGATGACGACGTGGTGCAGAAGATCCTGGAGAAACTCGGCCCGAAGGTCAAGGCGTCGGCCAGGGGTGCGGAGGCCGATACTGGCCGAGGTGAGCGGAGTAAAAGCGGCTTGGTATCTACCCATACAGTCGGAGCAAGGGCCGGCTTGGCTCAGCCAGCCTCGGCGGAGGAATCTTCCAGGTCTGACAAGCGCCGTATTCTGATCAAGCGCAAAAGAGTTGATGATGCTCCAGCTGAAGGAGCTTCGTCTCTGCCCGCAATTGAATCGGTAGGCGCGAGCGGAGCCCTCACCGACTCCCCCGTGGTAAGCCCGTCGCCTGCACACCCTCAAACCGAAACTCCAGCCGTGACGGATGTTGACCTGTCGGCAACACTCGACCAGCCGCATGCGATAGGAACGACAGCCTCTCCGGTTCCTGCGGCCCCCGTCAAGCTTCCTGTCGTGCCGAGCGTCGAAAAAAAGAAACCCCTCTCCCTTGAAGAGATGCAGGCCGAGGGTTTGAAAGAGAAGGGGAAGAAAGCTCGTAAGCCTGGCCGTACGCGTGAAGAAGAAGAGCTTCGGGTTCGGGAGGATGCGGCTCGCTGGCAGGATCTTCGTGCCATTCCAGTGCAGCAGCGCCGAGACGACCGCAGTAAGCACGTGCATCACAGCACGCCGGGGGAAGTCACCAAGCCACGGAGGAAGAGCTTCAAGCTGACGCCCGGCATGACGGTGAAGGAGTTTGCTGAGCTGATTGGACAGCGCCCGGCCGATATTATGCGCAAACTCATGGATATGGGCCAGATGCTCACGTTCAATCAGACGATGAACGTTGATGCAGCCGTGATCATTGCGGAAGAGAATGGAATTAAAATCGATGTATCGATGGAGAAGGCAGGGGAAGAGTTGTTGGATTCGGCTGTGCAGACGGAGGAAGATGTTCAACTTGAGCCGCGGCCGGCGGTCGTGACGATCATGGGCCACGTCGATCACGGCAAAACCTCGTTGCTCGATGCCATCAGAAAGACGAAAGTGGCGGAAGGCGAGGCTGGCGGCATCACGCAGCATATCGGAGCCTATACGGTTGCGGTACGCGGGAAACAGGTGACGTTCCTCGACACGCCGGGCCACGAAGCCTTCACCGCGATGCGGGGCCGTGGCGCCAAAATTACCGATATCGTGATTCTGGTTGTTGCCGCGGACGATGGAGTGATGCCGCAAACGATTGAAGCGATTCATCATGCCAAAGCCGCGTCCGTGCCGATCATCGTAGCCATCAACAAGATCGATAAGCCCGGTGCGAATTCCGATCGTGTGAAGAACGCATTGTCTGAGCATGGACTCATATCCGAATCCTGGGGTGGCGACACGATCATGGTAGAGGTTTCGGCCAAAGAGAAGATCGGGCTGGACAATTTGCTGGAAATGATTCTTCTGCAATCAGAAGTGTTGGAGCTCAAGGCCGATCCGCATCGATTAGCGAAGGGTGCTGTGGTAGAAGCCAGGCTGGAGCGAGGTCGTGGTCCGGTGGCAACGGTGCTGGTTCAAAGCGGGACGCTTCGCGTTGGCGATGTGTTTGTCGTTGGAATTTTTAGCGGGAAAGTTCGCGCGTTGATCACGCATACAGGATCCAAGGTCCAGGAGGCCGGTCCTTCTATTCCGGTAGAAGTCGCCGGGCTCCCAGGCGTGCCGTCTGCCGGTGATGTATTTCAGGTCGTCAAGGATGAACGAGTTGCGCGAGAGATTGCGGAAGATCGAGCCCGTAAGCAGCGAACAGCTGATTTGTCCGGATCGGCCAAGGTCACGCTGGACGATCTGTTCGCTAAGATTAAGGAAGGGTCGGTCAAGGAGTTGGCGCTGGTCATCAAGTCCGATGTGCAGGGGTCGGCTGAAGCGCTGACCGCAGGTGTCGAAAAGCTTGCGACTGCCGCGGTTAAGCTTCGCGTCATTCACAGTGGCGTCGGCGGGGTCACGGAATCCGATGTATTGTTGGCTGCCGCATCGAACGCCATTGTTGTTGGGTTCAATGTCAGGCCGGAGCCGAAGGCCGCGGCCTTAGCAGAGCAGCAAGGCGTCGATATCCGCTTGTACACGATTATTTACGATGCCTTGGCTGAGATTAAGGCCGCAATGGAAGGGTTGCTCGAACCGACGCTGAAGGAGCGGGCCTTGGGGCGGGCCGAAGTGCGGCAAGTTTTTACGGTATCCAAGTCCGGCGTCATCGCGGGGTCGTACGTGGTGGACGGTACGATCACACGTGCAGCGGTCGGGGTACGGGTGATTCGCGACAATGTGGTGGTGTACGAAGGCAAGCTGGGGTCGCTACGTCGTTTCAAGGATGACGTCCGTGAAGTGCAGCAAGGCTATGAATGCGGAATCAGCGTCGAGAATTTCAACGATATCAAGGCGGGAGACATTGTCGAGGCCTATGCGATCGACAAGATTGCTGCGAAGCTCTGAGGCGTGAGTCTGCGCTGTGGGTATGATCGTTGGTCTCTGTACGGTTGAGCTCTTCATCCCGGGAAGTCAGTCGCTAAAAGATAAGCGGCAGGTGCTGTTGAGCCTCAAAGATCGGTTGCGAGAGCAGTTCAATCTCTCCGTTGCCGAGGTCGATGGGCAGGATCTGTGGCAGAAGACCGTGTTGGGGCTTGCGTGCGTGGCCAACGAAGGGCGATATGTCAATCAAGTTTGCGACCAGGCACTGAACCTGATTCGGAATGTCCCCGCTGTAGAAATCATCCAGTCTCGAGTAGAATTGTTGTGACAACGGCATATTCAGCAGGATGCTCAAAATGGCCGTCGAGCAAGGCCGTAGCGAGCGAAGAAGTGAGGCCGGCTGAATTTTTCAGCATCCAGCTGGGTGGAGAGCGCGGTGGCCAAGACGGGATATCATCGGGCCGATCGTGTGGCCGATCAAATCCGTATGGAAGTGGCAGACATCCTCATGCGGAAGATCAAAGATCCACGCGTGCAGTCCGTGACCGTGACCGATGTGAAACTGACCAGCGATCTGCGGATTGCGCGCGTGTTCGTGACCGCCATGGGTACGGAAGAAGAAGAGCGGAACGTCTTCGCCGGGTTGGCTCAAGCCAACGGTTTTGTGCGTGGTGAACTGGGCCGTAGGCTGTCGCTTCGGTATCTACCGGAGCTTGTCTTTGCCAAGGACGTGAGTGGGCCGAGAGGCGATCGGGTCTTAAAGTTATTGGACGAACTCCATGTGAAGACAGAGGCCGAAGGCGATTCTTCCGAAGAGAAGACGGGTTTGTAGTGTTGGGGATGTGATGATGGGTCTTGCACAGGGCTGCGCTGTTATCGATGGTGTATTGATCGTCAAGAAGGAGGCCGGCTGGACGTCTCACGATGTTGTGGCGAAGGTGCGGCATCTGTTCGGTGAAGTGAAAGTCGGTCACGCAGGGACTCTCGACCCTGCGGCAACGGGCGTCTTGCCTGTGCTGATTGGGCGGGGAACTCGCATTGCTGAATATCTTGTCGAGTGGGATAAAGAATATCGCGCTGTGCTGCGTCTTGGTGAAACGACCGATACGCAGGACGCGACGGGAACAGTTCTGACGCGATGCACGACGGACTCTGTGACGCCGGAGGCGATCCATGAGGTGGTCGGTAGATTTCACGGACCGATTGAGCAAGTTCCTCCGATGTACTCGGCGGTAAAAGTTGGAGGGGTGCCTTTGTATAAGTCAGCTCGGGCGGGCAAAACGATTGCGCGAAATGCTCGAACGATCATCATCCATAACCTTGAGGTGGAAGCAATTCAGGCACGGGATGTGACGTTGCGCATCGTTTGTTCGAAGGGGACCTATGTGCGGACGCTCTGTGCCGACATCGGCGAAGCGTTGGGCGTCGGCGGCCACATGTTAGCATTGGAGCGACGGCGCGTGGGTCCTCTGACGATTGGTGACGCGTTGACGGTCAATGAGATAGGCATCCGTCATGCTCTCGGCCGGATAGGGGATGATCTGTTGTCGCTGGATCGCACATTGGGCCATCTGAGAATTGCCGTCATCGATGAACAGACGGTCGATCGTGTGCGACACGGTGCCTCTGTACCTATAGCCAATATCCTTCGTTGGGAGGGGGCGGCAGAGGCCGCGAGCGGGGCACAGGCGCCGATCCGTGTTCACGATACATCTGGCCGCCTTGTGGCGACTGGAAAGTTTCAAGATATTTCGGGTGGCGTACTCAAGGTTGAGAAGGTGTTGATCGATCAAGAAATATAAGGCTTCGTTGCAGATGAAGGAAGGGAGCAGGAAGGAAGAAACCCATGGCATTACTTAAAGAGGCAAAGACCGAGCTGATTAAGCAATACCGACAGCATGAGACGGATTCCGGCTCTCCGGAAGTCCAGATCGCGGTGTTGACCAACCGGATCACGTATTTGACGGAGCATTTCAAGCTCCACAAAAAAGATCATCACTCGCGGCGTGGACTGCTTCTCTTGGTCGGACGTCGCCGGCGGTTACTCGACTATCTTCGTGGCATTAGCGACGCACGCTACCGTGCGGTGATCGAGCGATTGGGCATCAGAAAGTAGCGTCCCATCTCGCTGTTGCGCCAGGAGGCACAGCAGCGGGCAGTAGTCAGTCGCACAGGTGAACACTGACAGAGGCTGGAGTGTCCCACATCGCTCGAGTCTCTTTCTGTGGGCATCTGTGGGGCCTAACCAGAGGAGACCCAGATGGTACACACAGTTGAAATAGAGGTTGCCGGGCGCACCCTGCGACTCGAGACCGGTCGTGTGGCACGGCAAGCAGATGGTTCGATTTGGGCCACGTATGGTGACACGGTCGTGCTGGCGACAGCCGTCGCGTCACAGGTCGCCAAGGCGGGCATCGATTTCCTTCCACTCACGGTCGATTATCAGGAAAAATCCTTCGCAGCTGGGAAGATTCCCGGCGGGTATTTCAAGCGGGAAGCTCGCCCATCGGAAAAGGCTGTGCTGACCAGTCGACAGATCGATCGGGGGCTCCGCCCGCTCTTTCCTGAAGGCTATTACTTCGAGACCCAAGTCATCGCATCAGTCCTCTCGACCGATCAGACGGGCTCGTCCGACATACTCGCCATTATTGCGTCCTCTGCTGCCCTCACCGTCTCGAATATTCCGTTTGACAATCCTATCGCAGGTGTGAGGATCGGTCGGCTGGACGGAAAGTTTGTCGTCAACCCAGATCTTGAAGCGGTGGCGAAGAGTGAGCTGCACCTTGTTGTGGCGGGGACGGCCGACGCGGTCATGATGGTCGAAGCAGGGGCGAATGAACTATCCGAAGCCGTCATGCTCGAGGCGATCGAGCTTGCCCATGCCGAAATCAAAAAGATTGTCTCCAAGATTCGAGAACTGCAAGTCGCTGCCGGTAAGTCCAAGCGGAAGGTGGCGAAAGAGCAGATCGATTCCGCGCTCGCCGTTCAAGTGAAGGCCTTGGTGGCGCAAGGGATCCGTGATGCCATCATGATTCCGAACAAAGCGGCAAGGCAGGAGAAGCTGGATGAGGTCAAGGACGGCGCTGTTCAGCAACTCAAGAGTGCAGACGATCCACATCGGGAGCGGCACGTCAAATTGGTGTTCCATGAACTGGAATATACGGAAGTCCGGAACATGATCCTGGAGAAGGGGTCGCGGGCGGATGGACGTGGCCCGGCTGATATTCGTCCGATCACGTGTGAAGTCAGTGCGTTGCCACGGACACACGGCTCCGCGATCTTCACCAGGGGCGAGACTCAAAGTTTAGCGGTGGTCACGTTGGGGACCACGGATGACGAACAGCGGATCGATGCG
>JBGTMB010000305.1:0-7167 GCA_041743755.1 Nitrospiraceae bacterium
GTCAGAAAGAATTGCTCAAAGAATTCGGCAAAGAGAGCGGCATGACGATGGAAGAGGACAGCGACGGTTTCTTCGACAAAATGAAAACTTTCTTCGAATAGCGCCGGCGGTTTCCGCACTATGTCTACGTTCTTCGTCGACCCTGTCGCCATCACTCCCCCTACGATCCGCATCACCGGCAATCTCTTCCATCATCTTCGGAGTAGTCTCCGTGTGCACGCGGGAGATTTCCTCGCTCTGAACGATGGATGCGGAGCCCGCTATCGCGTAGAAGTGACCCATCTGACCGCACAGGGCATGGATACCCGCATCATCAACCAACAATCCGAGCCAGCTTGCAAGAACGTACCGATTGTCTTGGGGCAAGCTTTAATCAAGGGCGACAAGATGGATTGGGTTATTCAGAAGGCCACAGAACTCGGAGTGGCTGCCATTGTTCCCATTCACAGCACACACAGCGTGATCAAGCCCAACCCGGAACGCCTGGAACATCAACGGTCCAGATGGGAACGTATTGCGCGGGACGCGGCACAACAATCGGAACGATGGACCATTCCGACCATCGCAGACCCGACAGACCTTGTAGGAATTTCACGTCAATATGCCTCTTCGCCTCTGAAGAGCATACTCGCAGAACGTTCCAGCGGCCCTTCACTCGCTACCATCCCGTTACCGCTAGATTGTCAGCATCCGATTGTCTTGTTAGTGGGGCCGGAAGGGGGATGGGCGCCGGACGAGCAGCGACTTGCGCAGGAGCAGGGCTTCCTTCCACTCACCCTCGGGCCACGAATCTTGCGGGCCGAGACCGCAGCAATTGCCGCGCTCAGTATTCTCCAGTCACGGCTCGATGAAATGGCCCTCGTCGTTCGTGAAACGTGAAGCGTGAAACGTCCGAGTCCGGAAACGAACGACGCTTCACGAGATATGCTTCAATGATTTCAACTGCTTGTCAGCGGCCTATGGTCAGCCGAACAATCGTGCCGCTTTCTCCGCTGGCCCATCCCTGTGTCCCATCGGGAAACGCCAGACCGAATAAGGAGACTTTTGCAATCGCGCCCTGTTCCGTCCAGGTAAAGCCACCATCGGTCGTCCGATAGACCATGCCTCGTTCCCCCACTATCCATCCGGTTTGCGGGTCAGTAAAGCGGACCCGCAAGAAGTCGGTCAGCTTCGTACAGGTACGGGCGCAGGGCAGCGTGCGATCGATCCATTGCGCACCACCGGTGGTCGTGTGAAATATGGCGCCGGCGTTCCCCACGGCCCAACCAGTCGATACGTCCGTGAAATAGACATCGAACAGGGTGGCAGCACCCTGTGTCTCTTGCAGGATCCAGGTGATTCCGCCATCATCGGTCATCAAGACAGTCCCCACCGCTCCGACGATCGTCCCATGACGCGCGCTCAGAAATTGTACGCCATAGAGAGCCGCACTCGTCTTGCTCGCTTGATCGAGCCAGTGGATCCCGCCATCCTTCGTATGAAGAATCGTTCCGTTACCACCCACCACCCATCCCTCACTCGCCGATACAAACGAAAGGCCATAGAACGATACTTGTGTCTCGACGAGTTGCTGATGCCAGGTGTTCCCTCCGTCCTGGCTCCGGAGAATTGTCCCATTGGCTCCGACAGCCCAGCCCTGCTTCTCGTCAAAAAAGAAGACGGCTGAGAGGCTGGCCGTGGTGCCGCTGGCGATCTTCTTCCACTTCTTTCCGCCATCGACCGTTTTCAGAATAGTGCCGCCCGACCCGACCGCCCAACCCTGCTCAGCCCGATGAAAATGGAGCCCCATCAGAAGGGCTTCCGTATGGCTTGTTTGAGGAGTGATCGTGAGAGAAGAGTCGGCAGCCCACGCGAGAGACGTACACAACAGCAGCATCAACGCCACGAACGCTAGGCATCTCGCGCGGAACAGCGAGAACCCTCGTCGTGATCCGTGCAATCCGTCTCTCACTGGTTGGTGTCGGCGTCCGGGCGGTTTTTATTGAAGTAGCCTGAATCCGGCATGCCTTTCGCTTCAATGGTGAAGCTGCCTGCTTCCATTGACAACCATTTTTTCGGAGTACAACAGGTTCCATCCGGCTGCACATCCCAGGAGCCGCGCCGCACCACCAAAGGACCAGTCGCCAGCTCATTGAAGAACTCATTGCGCTTCCCCAATCCATACAAGTGGCGATGCGGTACACGCACGACAATCTCCGTATCCGTCCAGGACATGACCTGTGCCGCAATGTTGCTGAACAGCACTTCCGTGCGCGACACATTTTCGCCCAACTCGATATCCTCTCGTCGCTTGTAGGCCCCCTGATTGAGACCGAGGTACGCATGCTCAGCGGTCTTCAAAAAAGAACCGAACCCCGTTCCTTTGATGCTAATCAGTTCATCGAGTCCCCCCGATTGCGGGCTATAGGAATCGATCTGCGGCATCACCAACGTAAAAGCTCCCGCTTCAGTCTTGAGGGTGTCCTTCGTCGCGCAACACGTTCCGTCAGAATTGGGCTTCGTTGCGCCTCGATAGATCACAACTGGCCCAGTTTTCGCGCTAAACGGCACCCACACATCGATGCGATCGTCTTGCCAACGATAGATGATGGCGCGAACCCCGCCGATATCGACTCGATTCTCTCCTATATTGAAGTCCGTAAAGGCATAGGGTGTCGATCCACTTTCAGAGTAGAACCCGAAATGTTCCCCACTGATTCTGAGCAACGTACCGATCGGGGCGGCTGGAGGCGTCAAGGCGATGACTTTTGGCACATGAACCGTAAAGACTCCGACCGTACGCTCACGTCCCTGCATGGTCAGTACGATAGGTCCAGTGTCCGCATCCATCGGAAGATGTACGACAATCGCGCTGTCGGACCACTGCGCGATAGTGGCGAGGTGCCCCCCGAACGTCACCTTGTCACCGGCTCCCTTCTCGGCGCCGAAGCCTTGGCCGAAGAAGACGACCTTCGTGCCGACCGGCCCGCTCACCGGATCGACGCGAATGCTCGGAACCAGTTTTAATGGAACAGCATTGCTGACCTTGTACTGGACCGGAGCACAACAAGAACCGTCCGGCAAGGGATCCGACGAAGCCAATCGAACCACCACCTCGCCCGACGTCGCATTGGTGGGAACCTCGACTTCGATGATATTGTCTTTCCAACGGCGTGGTCTCATGACCACGCTTCCGATCATCACATCGTTGACTCCGAACATCGTATTGGGATCGCGTGGGCCAGCCGTGACGCCGAAGTTTACACCGGTAATCTGCAGGGTATGCCCTGGCTCGATTTCCACCGGCATGATAGCCGAAATCGTCGGCTGCACCACTGTCAACGTTCCGGCAACCCTCTTCTTTTTTCCGGCCATGACTTCAACGGGGCCGGATTGAGCCTGGAAGGGAACCTTCACCTCGATCAAGTCGGGCTCCCATCGTTGAATCAATGCAGGGACCCCACTGACAGTCACGCGATTGACGTACACGGATCGAAAGGTGCCGAACCCCTTCCCAGCAACCGAGACTGTAGCGCCTGGGACCGCCGTTGATGGGTGTAGCTCGATCGCGGAAGGGGTCGCCGCAACCACGGCAACGGTCAGGCTTGCCCACAACACTATGGTGCTCAACCCGGTGACGAACATATTCATGAATAGATCCCTATCAGGCAAGAATACGGTACGGATTCCCTACGCGTGGCATGAAGCTTTCACACGCTGGAGGTGAAAAGCGTGGATCCTATGAAAAACGAAAGACCGATTGAACTATAGCAAGTGGGTTTTTAGAGAGTCAATCCGGCGTGTCCCGCCCGATCAGCGTTCGGAGACGGTGGGAGAGATCTGTCAGGAGACGGAAAAGATCACTTCGATTTCGACAGGAGCCCCGCGAGGCAATTCAGCAGCCCCTACAGCCGCGCGTGCATGACGCCCAGCGGCTCCAAAGATCGAAACCAGGAGGTCCGAGGCTCCATTGAGTACTTGGGGCTGCTGCACAAAACCCTCCGCTGAGGCCACATGCCCGACGACCTTCACGACACGCGTAATTCGGTCTAACGCCCCGAGCTCCTGCTTCGCAATCGCCAAGGCATTCAGGATTGCGAGCTTGGCCGCCTCCATTCCTTGCTCAACCGTCAGATCGCGACCGAGCTTACCAGAGAAGGCCAACTGCCCGTCTCGCATGGGGAGGACGCCAGATAGAAACAGGAGATCTCCAACCCGGACCGCCGGAACATAGGTCGCCAACGGTTGCGGCGGCAGCGGGAGATCAAGATGCAGTTCTTTCAGTTTGAGTTCAAATGACATTCCGAAGATCCTGGCGCTCTGTACTCACTACGTTTCACATTTCACGTCTCACGCATCATCCAGCGCGGAGCGCATCGAGGAAACTTTCCCCTGCCGGCAATTGCCCCCCTTGCAGCGCTTCTACGATGGTATGACCGATATCAGCGGCGGATGTCCTGATGCCGAGATGAACCCCATGTGCCAACTTGGGCCCCGTGGCCAAGAGGGGAACATACTCCCGCGTGGCCATCTGATTCGCCCTCGTGATATCCCGTCCATGATCACCCGTCAGAATGAACAGGTCGCCTGAACGAAGCTGTTCCAACAACCCGGGAAGTTGTCGATCGAACTCATGGAGGGCCGCCGCTGACTGTCCCGCATCCGACTCCAGAACTTCGAGCCCGGCAACGATCAATCCTCGCGGAATTTTTCTAAACATCCCTATCACCTCAGCGAGTAATGAGGTCCAGTGCGCAGCAGGAACAGAGCGAGTGAGCCCCCGGCCACTGAACAAATCGCCGACTTTCCCGACCCCGGTTATGATCTGACTCTCACGATTGAGCACATCGAACATGGTCGATCCGGAAGGTTCAAGCACGAACTCCCGGCGTTGTGGACTGAACTGCACCCCACCGGCGTCATCCACAAGCGGGTGGGCTGACACACGCACAATCCCCCAAGGATCTTTGAGGAGTTTTCTTGCATCCCGGCAGCGCTGAAAAAACTCGTCCCGACGCATCGCGCCCT
Source organism: Nitrospiraceae bacterium (assembly GCA_041743755.1). Taxonomy (GTDB): domain Bacteria; phylum Nitrospirota; class Nitrospiria; order Nitrospirales; family Nitrospiraceae; genus Palsa-1315. Next base: position 5,008 of record JBGTMB010000305.1, read on the forward strand.
CGTGCATCGCGACATGGCAGGTTCGTCGTCCGTCGGTCCACACGATCAGCGCACCGGAGGACAGATGATCCTCCTCGCACTCGCGCAATATAGCCGTTCTGGAGGCTCGGCGATTGCCGACGAGCTTACGGCCAAATGCCTGTTCGAGGACCGCAACCATATCAGGGGGAAATCCGTTGGGATAGAGCAGCCCGGCAACGTCCGTCAGCTGACCGGCCATTTCCCAGTAGCCGGCTACGGAATCCACTTCTTTTGAGAGAAACCCAACACGACCGAAACAGCCTTCCGGCTGCCCCATCGTCCGCACACCTTTGATCTCCGTGATGTGACCAAGCCCGAGCCCTTCCAGCGTGGGAAGAGTGAGCCCTCCCACGGCCTCAGCCAAATGAGACAACGTATTGGAGCCGGCATCCCCGTAATCCGCCGCATCGGGCATAGCCCCGACGCCGAGTCCATCGATCACCAGCACAATCACACGCGTAATCATGGGCGCACTATAGCAGAAGTAAGGTGCATCGGATATGGAGTTGTCTTGATTATAAGGTACCCGATTGTTGCCGTTGCCACTCGGCTACGATCGCGAGACTGGCGCTGGTGCCGATCCGATCCGCGCCGGCCTCCAGCATAGCCAATGTCGTCTTCCAATCTCGAATTCCTCCGGAAGCCTTCACCTTCACGCGGCCGGCTACAGTCTCTTTCATCAGCCTCACATCTTCCACCGTCGCACCGGCAGCACCAAAACCCGTCGACGTCTTCACATAATCGGCTCCTGCCTCCACAACCAACTGGCAGGCCGTACGCTTCTCTTGCTGAGTCAGATAACACGTTTCAAGTATGACTTTATGCTCCACGCCTGCGGTTGCCTTCACGACTTCGGCAATGTCCCTTCGCACATACTCCTGATCTCCCGACTTCAGCCGGCTCACATTGATCACCATGTCCAGCACTCCTGCGCCGCGCGCTACCGCTTCAATGGCTTCAGCGACTTTCGTCTTCGTCGTGTGACCTCCCAAGGGAAACCCGATAGGGATGCCGACCCGAATCGCCGAGCCTGCAACCGCGCTCACCGCTTCATCCACATAGCACGGCGGAACAAAAATGACAGTGAATCGGAACTCCTTCGCTTCTTGGCACAGCCGCAGCACATCCGCTTTAGTCGCGTCCGGCCTAAGCACCGTATGATCGATACGGTCTGGCACATTCCATTCAGACATCGTTCACGACACTCCTTCCATGTGAGAAAAAACTCCCTCTCCGGGAACGATTGACGTCTGGGAGTGAGACCCGCGCCGAACGGGACGCTTCTGATATTTTTCCACCGCCTTGTTGTGTTCGATCAACGTCGCAGAAAACTGGTGCGTGCCGTCGTTCCTCGAAACAAAATATAAAAAGCTCGAGTTCGAAGGGTAGAGTGTCGCCCGGATCGCCTGAATGCCCGGGCTGGCAATCGGTCCAGGCGGTAACCCCTGCACCCGATAGGTATTGTAGGGACTGGGACTCGAGAGGTCTTTCTTGTGCAAATTTCCATCAAATTCCGGCAAGCCATAAATGACGGTGGGATCGCTCTGTAACGGAATGTGTTTCTTGAGCCGGTTGTGAAACACCGCAGAAATCTCAGGCCGCTCGTCACCCGATCCGGTTTCCTTTTCAATCACGGAGGCGAGAGTCAGCACCTCATGCATCGTCATCTTGAGTTCCTGCATCCGGGCGAGAAGATCCGGCCCAACCACCTGCTTGAGTTGCTCGACCATGGCCACCAAGACGTCGCGCGCCTTGACCGCACGAGGGAACTTATATGTATCGGGGTAGAGATACCCTTCCAGCGTCTCCGCCTTGATCCCGAGCGACGCAATGAATGTCCGATCTTTCGCCAGCCGGAGAAACTCCGCGCGGTCCGTCAGGCCGTCTTGGGCGACTACGTCGGCGATTTGGACGAGGGTCAGTCCTTCGGGAATCGTCAACGGATGGAGCACGACCTGACCATTGAGCAATAAGGCAAGGATCTCCCCTGGAGTCATGCCGGCGTTCAGCTCATATTCGCCGGCATGCACCTTCCGGTCGGCAGATCGCCATTTTCCAAAAAGAACAAACGAGAAACTGCTCTTGATCAATCCTGCGCGCTCAAGCAACGTCGCGACATGTTGAAACGTCGAGCCGTCA
>JBGTMB010000306.1:0-2647 GCA_041743755.1 Nitrospiraceae bacterium
CCTGTTCCGCCCGCTTCCGATCGGTAATATCCACCATCGCCGTCCGCCAAGAGGTCATCCGGCCCACCTCCTCGTGCACCGCGAGGCTCTCGAGATGGACACAACAGGAGGCGCCGGTCTTTTTCTGGAGCTGCACCTCGCAACTTTGTCGCGTGCCGGTCTTCAAGACCTCCTGACAATGCCGATGGAGGGTATCCTGATCATCCCGTACCACGAAGTGGCCGAATGATTGGCCGATCAGCTCCGTTCGGTCGACGCCGAACACCGTCGCGGCTCTCAGATTGGCCTCCACAATCGTGCCGTGACTATCCAACGTAAGATGGCCTGCTGGGGAGAAATCGTAGAGTGCCGCATAGCGGTCACGGGCCGCTTCGAGTTCGATTTGCGTCCGGCGAAGCTCCTCGTTCTGCGGCATCTGAGACGCATCGCGTTCTGATGAAGGCAACGGTCCCTCTAGAGGTCTCAGCTTACCCTCGCGCTTGGCGCCGCTCTTTGCAGGAACTGCTCTTTTTGGAATCTTTCGCGCCGTAGCCACAGCCTGTTTCTTCCTCGTAATGAAAAATACCGCAGCACGAACAGTCGTCGGTCGCGGGTGATGGCCTTACTACACACCAGAGTTTAGGCTTTTTCTCAAGATCAGACAAGGAGGGAGATCATCATCGTGCGGGCACTAGTAAGGTTTCCTCCCTGGACTAGGAATAGTCCTAGTATCTCCGGCGATGATCTTCTTGTAGATACCCTTCTATGCTGCGACACCGCACCACAGACCTCTATCTTGCCGCTCCTACTGCACAGTGCAACAGTGAGGAGATCGCGGGTGAGACCGACGTCTACAAGCCGGAGGCAGGACCCAATTCCCACCTCTGCTTCTTTCACGCAGATCAACCTGTTGGATCAACAAGAAATTTTCGACAGGGTTTCACCGAAGTTGTTCGGCATATCGATTGTTTTTCACTAGCCCGTATCGCACCCCCCGCCATCCACAGGACAGGAGAGAAAGTGTTTTATATCTATTGAAAAAACCATGATGCGAACCACTCGCGACGCGCCTTCCGCTCCAAGGAGGGAGATATTCATCACACCCACACTGCTCCCCATCTGTTGTGGCTGCAAACTCGTTCGAGACGATACTCGATTGTCCCCTGGACGTAAGCTCTGGACCACGCCGCAGGCGTATCGCGAGTCCCATGGCGTGAATCCGTCCGAACTCGCGCTCACGCACACCTCCTGTCCTGAGTGTTTCATGAAAGTCCAGGATACCTCGCGGCAGTATGTTCGAGAGAACTGAACATCCTGCAGCAGACCAGAACAGGGAACTGCGCAATCAGGCATCGAGTTCTCTGTGCAACCGAGCTGTTGAAGATTACGTGGAGCGGTGCGATGCGACTGCCAGTGGCAGAAACCGAGCAATTGGGCGTGCGGTTCAGTAGTGAAGAGCCGAGACTCTGTGGGGACTCCAGCGAGGAGCGCTCGACGAGGCCAACGGCCTGGGAGCACGGTCATGACATGTGGATTGCGGAGCAACGTCACCGGTGTAAAATCTTGCCGGTCACGTGACAGAGAAGTCATCATACAGACAAAGCTCCGCGGGCTTGTATACATTTGCAGAATAAATTCACAAGGCCATCCGAGTCAACAGAGGTGAGACCCTCAGCTTTATACAGTCTGTTGAACAGGGCGAGAAGGGATTTTCAGGATGAGTGAGCGAGGTTCCACATTAGTTCTGAAAGATCTGCAGCGTGTCTCAGAGGAGCCAGGCCAGCAGGATGCTCAAAATGACATCCCAGCAAGGCCGCAGGAAGCTCGGCGACTGAAGCGTACCCTTGGGGTACGTTGCAGGGAGACGGGCAACTGAGAACGACGCTGGGGGGCATTTTCAGCATCCTGCTAAAGGAATTTTGCTTTGACCAGGTCCAAGATCTGGCATGCGGCATCGCCTGAGGGAGTGGTGGTGCTGTCGATTCGGAGATCCGGATTGATCGGCGCTTCGTAGGGAGATTGAAGCCCCGGAACGGTAAGAGATTCGCCTAACTGGGCCTTTCGATAGGTCCCTTTCCTGTCTCGCTCCATGCAAATCGCGATGGGACATTCCACGGACACCTCGATAAAACGAGGAATCAGGGCCTTCGCAAAGTCCCGATACACTCGGCGACTGGCCGTCGCATCGAAGACCACGGTCACACCATATGCCACGAGCTTCTGTCCGATGAAGGCCAACGCACGGTAGAAGAGATCCCGCTCTGCCTCTGAATAGGTCGGCGTCGGAGTGAGAACCCGCCGGACTTCATCCGATTCCAACACCTCAACCGTCAATCCGAGCCCTACGAGCTGCGGCTGTAGGGCAGAGACAATCGTACTCTTGCCCGAAGCCGGCAAGCCGGTGACCCAAATGGCGAAGGCCAACTCGTGACGAGTGATGCGTGATGCGTGATCAGGAATGGATGGCTCATTCATCGTATTCGCTCATCACCGATCACAGATCACTCATCACTCGCTGCCTTCACTCCCTGCAATATTCGTTCACCCGCGACGGGTCGAATCGCGGTTCATCGAGCACATGTTCAATAAATCTGAAAATGGTGCGGCGCACCTCGATCGATAGTTTGGGGTACCACACAGGACTCGCCAAGACCAACCCTCGAAACGC
>JBGTMB010000307.1:0-3602 GCA_041743755.1 Nitrospiraceae bacterium
GGAAAAATTGTTTGGAGCACCAGAACCAATCGGTGTCCCACCGCCAGAGATAGTCATGCACTGTGAGATAGTCCGTCTTTTTTTGCCGGATCGATTGATAGTAAATCTGCCGGTAGGTGTAGTCGCTGATCCATTCGGCGTGGTCGATGAATTCACCTGTGGTGATATAGAGTTCCTTGTCGTGAAACATCGCCCCGTCGATGAAATCTACAGACCGCTCGCTGCACAATCGTGCGAGCTCACGGAAATACTGTTCCCAGTCTGAGTACCGGTGATGCGTCAGTTTGACATATGGCTTGATGGGGATGAGCTTCACCTTCAGCTTCAGTACGTACCCCAGCGTGCCATAGGAGTTAGGAAATCCGAAAAACAAGTCGCTGTATTCATTCGCGTTCGTCGCCACAACGACTCTGCCGTCGGAAAGAAGGATTTCGAGTTCCTGTACTGTTTCGTGTACAAAGCCATACTTGAATGAAGACGATTCAATACCGATGCCTGCGATAGCTCCCCCAATCGTGATCGACTTGAGCTGAGGGACGACAGTGGGCATCAGCCGGAACGGGAGTGTTTCCCGGACTAGATCTTCATAGGTCGTCAGGCCTTCGACTTCCGCAAACTGCTCGCGTTCATCCACCCTGATCACATGGTTGAAATCGCGCAGGTCAAGCCGGTGCACGCGCGCCTGCTCACGTTGCCGGAACAGATTGGAAGTGGTTTTCTCAAGTGCGAGCGGGTCGGCCTCGTTCGTCGCGCGAATGGCTGCTACCGCCCGCGCTCGTTTGCCGGCGTATTCCTGCTCTGAGATCATGCCGGTTACCGCATCGATTCATACCCGCCCAGTACACCCTGCTTGGACATCACAATTTGCCAGAGGTGAATCTTCCGGGCGCGGAATGCCCCTGCAAGGGATAACAGATAGTAGCGCCACATTCGATGGAACCGCTCGTCGAACTTTGCCTTAAATTCCCCCCAGTGCTTGTCCACATTGTTCTGCCAGGCCACGAGGGTTTTGTCATAGTCGGGTCCGAAATTATGCCAATCCTCCATCACCAGCAGTCCATCCATTGCGGCGCTGAGCTGGGCCACAGAAGGAAGCATGCCGCCAGGGAAAATATACTTGTCGAACCACGGATCGGAGGTGGTGACTGAGGCATTGTTGCCGATGGTGTGGAGCAAGAAGAGGCCGTGGGGTTTCAATCTGCGATGGGCCGTTTCCATCAGCGTCCGGTAATTCTTATATCCCACGTGTTCCGTCAGGCCGATGGCCGCGACCTTGTCGAATTCACCGGTCGCTTCCCGGTAATCCCCCTGAATCACTTCAACGGGAAGATCTGCACACCATCGGCGCGCAAAGGCCACTTGCTCTGAGGAAATATTATGGGCGACCACCGAACAGCCATACTTGCTGGCTGCATATTGCGCGAAGCCTCCCCACCCGCACCCGAGTTCAAGGATACGGTCGCCCTTGCGAAGCTGCAGCTTCCGACAGATCAACTCCAGCTTCTGTTCTTGTGCCTCTGCCAGAGTCTGCACCCCCTTCCAATAGGCGCATGTGTATTGCATATGCGGGTCCAGCATCTTTTCGTAAAAGTCATTGTCCAAATTGTAGTGTTCGTTCGCCACCCTCTTGGAGAGTCGCTTATTCTGCATGTTGAAGACGCGAGCTTTGACAGCATTGACGATAAGGCTCTTATCGACGATGTCCTTGTCGAGTTGGACGGTATGGACCTTTGCGAAAAACTCGTCCAGCTGCAAGGAGTCCCACCATCCATCCATGTATGACTCGCCAAGCCCCAACGATCCCTCGGCCAGGACACGACCATAGAGCTTGTCATTATGCACCTGGATATCTCCAGGCTGAGTGCCATCGATTTTGATCTGGGCCTTGTCGAGCAATCGCTGAATACTCTGTTTGTGACTCATCGCGTGCCCATCCTTATTGATCTCAATCGAATCTATGCGGTGGAAAGGTTATTCCGGTCCCGTGCTATGAGCTGGCGGAGGAGTCCGGCCCATGTAGGCCTTACGTTCGGCGGCGATGGTTCTGGCTTTGATGTGTTCGGGAGGCGCTCTGAGGTCCCACACGATTCCGAACCAAGACAGGAACGACAAGATGTAATAGGACAGGTCCACTTCCCACCAAAACCATCCCTGCTTCGCGGCCAATTGATAGTAATGGTGATTGTTGTGCCAGCCTTCTCCACAGCAGAGGATGGCAAGGAGGAAGCTGTTCTTACTCCCGTCGTTGGACTTGTACCTGACTCGGCCGATCATATGCGTCAGGGAATTGATGAAGAACGTGCAATGGTACAGCGCGGTCGTTGAAATAAAAAATCCCCAGATGAGGCCAGGAAAGCCCCATAGGCTATAGATCAGCAGCGCGTAGACGAGTGGCGGGATGAAGTAGAACCGGTTCAGGAAGCAGATTTCGGGATATTGACGAAAGTCCCTCACAAGACTCATATCGGTTTGTATGGAATTTGCCGACAGGATCCATCCGACGTGAGAAAACCAAAATCCTCGTTGCAGTGGGGAATGAATATCTTCTTTCTGGTCTGAGTATTTATGGTGATGCCGATGGTGAGCGGCCCACCACAACACGCCTTTCTGTGCGGATGTCATCGCGAGGAACGCCAAGAAAAACTGGAATAGCCTGCTGGTCTTGTACGAGCGATGGGAAAAATAGCGGTGATATCCTGCCGTGACGGCAATCATTCTCAGATAATAGCTGCCGATGGCCAATATGACCCATTCCCAACGAATTCCAGTCAGAAAGGCCAAGAGGCACATCAGGTGGATGGTCAGAAATGGGATGGCGTCCCAGTCCCAGTACTGAGAAGGACGTTTCCAGGATCTATTTATGATGGAACTGTCGGTATGCTGGGCCATTCCGTTCATACAGATACCACTGAGCCCTCAGCGTAGGCCACGAGGGCTCACAACGAGTGGCCTCTCGTGTGTTTCTGACCGTTTAGAAAATACCCATCTCAATACGCCTCCACGCTCCTCCCTGAAGTGGAGGCGGCATCCACCCGGGATCATGCCGAGTTTGCGCGTTGTCGCTCCGTCGTAGAGGTCCTTGATCGTCTTGGTCGCGATTCGGAATGGATCGATATCGGAGAAGCCTGCGCAATAACGATCGATGGCACGCACGATCGTGGCGACATCGAACGGCTCCGTGGAGCCATTGCGCGTTCTCTCTCGCGTGGTCCGCTGCGGACAGATGTCATGGGTCGGGATATCTTGAGGCGGGCCGGCTTCTGGCGTGGCAACGGGATTGGCCATTTTCTCGACAGGTTCACTGAGCATAAACGTGCTCCTCCTTCGACGGGTTAGACGAAAGGGATCACCCTTCGCGTAGCGCCACGAGGAAAAGATGACAGTCTAGACGCGCGTGAATCCGCATGTGTATCTCGAACCGACCGCCAGCCCCCACGGATGACATCAAAACCATGTGAGAGAATTGGTCGTGAACGAGAACGGAGAGAGGAGACTGAATCCGAACCAGCTCAGACCTATGGACCTCCCTCGAGGTTTCCAGGTCGAACCGGCTTAGGTTGTCTCTCCCATGCCGGATGCTGGCAGGTCTTCAGATTCGCAAC
>JBGTMB010000308.1:0-2848 GCA_041743755.1 Nitrospiraceae bacterium
ATGCTGCGCCCATAGAGGTATGGCTGAGAGAAGAAGGACAACCAGACTAGCAAATCCTACCCAGCAGCTTCGGTGCAATCCTCGATCCATACCGCCACCACGATGGTTGTTCACAAGAAAGGCCCGTCCAGGTAGCCGGACGGGCCTTAGCGCGACATCGATATTTTTGCCTCGTCGATTACATAAACTTCATAAACTTATCTTTCACATCGTCCATCACTTGAGCCGTGATGGTCGCCATCCCCCGCTCCTTCGCCACTCGCTCAACCTCTTTGCGGGCCATGGGACGGATGAAGTCCGGAATATTTTCAAGCCGCTGCTCAGCCTCGGGCGTCCAAGTCATCCCATTGCTCGACTCGCCCTTGGAATCATCCATCACTTGTAACGTGATGGTCTTGTATCCCTGCTTGCGAGCAAAAGCCTCCACACTGCTCTGCACCATCGGCTTGACGAACGATGGAAGCCGGTCGAGCTTTTCCTTTGCATCGGCCGACCAGGTGAAATCCGACGTCACTGTCTCGGTATCGCCAGGCTTCCCGCCGGAGGTCAGCCCCATTTCAGCGACCATCGCAGAGAAGGGGCAACCGCCGCCAGACTTCTCTCCAGGCTTGGCTGCCGGTGCAGCCGTAGTTGCTGCTACCGCCGGCTGACCACCGTGAATCTTCTCGTTCAAATACGCCGCCATCTGACCAGAGCCTGCGGTGGCTTCGGCTTTCAGCGTACCCCGCGTCATCTCAAAAGGCTCGGCCTCAACAGTACGCCCGCCCAGCTTCACCCCGAGAGAATTGACCATTTGGGTTTCGCCTGCATTCGTTACCATGGAGAACTTGGCATTGCAAGACGGACAACCGAAGAACACGCCGAGCGAATCCTCTCCAGGCTTTTCAACCTTCTCAAAGTTCATGTAGGTTTCACAGTTCAAGCATACGAATTTCATGGTTCTCCTCTTCAGTGAGTCACGTCACAGTTTATCGGCAAGCACCTTTTTGTAGTCCAGTAACGTCCTAATGCGCCCGGCAATCTCCTGGTACCGTTGAATCGTCGGATACGTGTCGTCAAGCAACGGCTGGCCCTTGTCAAAGGTGCGCGCGAGTGTCCGATCGAAGGGAATCCGTCCGAGCAGCGGCAAGTCCAGCATCTCACACATCGCCTCGGTATTGCCTTCAAACAACTCGTTCACTTCCCCACAAGAAGGACAGCGATACTCGCTCATATTTTCGACCATGCCCATAACCTTAATGCCCATATCGCGGGCGTAGGTGACTGATTTTTGCACCACGTCCGATGCCACCTCCGATGGCGTCGTGACGACAATCGCTCCCGCCAGGTCCGGAATAAACCCGGCGATGACCGGAGGCTTGTCCGCCGCAGCCCCGGGCGGCAGATCGACCAGCAGATAATCGAGTTCGCCCCAGACGACATCGGCCAAGAATTCTCGAATGACATTCATTTCCATCAGTCCCAACCAGACCGGGCTCACGTCCATCGGCCCCTTCCAGCGTACCGGCGCTGCATCTTCCAGGAAGAAGTCCATCGACGCGACTTTTACCCCGAGCGGCCCGACCGGGGGAATCGCGCCCTCAGGCCTCATCGTCAACGACTGACCGTGCAATCCCAACATGCGAGGCACACAGGGCCCATTCAGATCCACATCTAACAGTCCGACCTTCGCTCCTTGCCGCGCAAAGGCCAACGCCAAGTTAACCGTGGTCATACTCTTGCCCACGCCGCCCTTGCCACTCATGACGACCAGCTTATGCTTGATGCCGGCCATGCGAGCATGGACCTGTCTGGTGTGTTCTGAAATCTGTTCGAGTACTTTGGCGTCGTCTGAATACTTCAAATTGCGAAGAATGGCCTTCAGATCTTTTTCAACCGCCATAACGGGAACCCCTCGCTAACTGTGCGATTACACAGAGGTTGACCGTAACACAGGGATTTCCGGTGAGTCAAACTCACACATCCAGCCCGCCAGATGGCACACATTCCGACTCCGAATGTACGCTAACCGGCGCGTTGCTGTTTGGCCCGTCCAGTTGAGCAGCTGGTTAGGCGTGCAGTGGTCGAAGCGACATCCAGAAGTCCTGGTAACGCCTCATTAACCGCCTTAGCATTCGGAAACGCTTCGGCGAGCTCGGGTTCGAGAACATTTGTCTCCCTAGCGACTCGAGCGGCATACCTCCCGCGCACGAGCATGCCGAAATCCGACCGCCTGTATTCCGGTCGCAGTTCGTCGCCTGCTTTACGACTCCCCCTCTTCATAGATTCTCCTTTCCTGCCTCGTTAGTCATCGCTCCGCCCTCGGTTAGGCAGGTCTACCAGATCTCCTGATAGTCAAGCGAGTCAGCTGGCATGGTCTCCACTGTGCGCGTTATCCTAATCCTCAATTTCATTTTCAAGGGTAGCCTGGTCGATCCTCGAGTGCGCGCAACTTTCTCACCCGCCTACCCACTGGCAGATATTTTTACCCGCCCTGCCCTCCGATTACTTCGCGATCGATTTCCCGAGACGTGCCATTATCCCGAGCGAGGGAAGTCCACGCCCGTGCGTTGCGCGGGCCAAGCGCGTAGAAGGAACCTCCGCGACGTGTCACCGTGTCCGCCCCGAAACACCTGTTAGGCCGCTGTGAGCCGGACTTTCCTGACCTTGCCGAGCTTCACATGCTGCATGGCAAGCCAACTCTCCGGAGAACGGCCAAGCGCCTTGGAAGAGGCGTAGCGCCATTTCGGGGCTGATACGGCGAGAAGCCTGTCCGACATTGCCTTCGTGACGAGGCAAAAGAGGCACGGCCGGATGCAAGGCCGCAGGCCGGAAAAAACCGGAGGTGTATTCGCTGGAATACATTGAG
>JBGTMB010000309.1:0-5924 GCA_041743755.1 Nitrospiraceae bacterium
TCGAGATCTTCTATAACCGACAGCGGCGACACTCCCGGCTCGGGAATCGCTCGCCAGTGGCATTTGCCCAGCAGTGGGCCCGTCAACAGCCGGCGGCGTGAGGCTGCAACTCATGGCGTCCACTATTGACAACCGGGGTCAGGTTCAGGTGCGGCTCTTTGAAGAGACGGCAAGCGACAACCCGGTCTCACAATGGTCTGCCGACGATTCGTTCGACGAGGCGGCCTCGCGGCCGCGAATCTACCGGAATGGGCGATTCGAGTTTGGAGAGCGCTTCGGCGAGCGGGAACTGTTCCGTTTTCCAGCGCCGATCGGGCAAGTCGGCGTGTTGCTGGCAGCCCAGGACGAGGTTGTCACGATTCCGCATGTGCTTCAAGTGCGCGAGATGGATGCCAAGATCGGCGGGATCGACATGGAGCGATTGCGCCGCTGGTATCGACAAGGGAAGCTGACCCGATCCCGCGGGTTGGTCGCGGCCCGATTTCCCGCCACACCGACGCCACGCGCCCTGTCGAAATTAGTGCGGCGGGGCATCTTAAGAAACGAACGTTTCGCGGCGGCGGTATTGGTCTATGGGCGCAAGCGAACAAACCCCTTCATGATCCGGTGGGACGCATGGCTCCCCTCGCTCTTCGAGCTGCGCCGACGCGGACACACCTGTTCACCGGTTGCCTGGAGCGCCGCACACCTCACCGCCCTGTTTGTGAAGCACCTACCGAGAGAACTCGCCGGCGTCTATGTCCCGGAAGCCTTGCCGATTGCGACACGCCGAAACATTCTGTGAGCGGCTCGTTCGAGCGGCATCTGCCTCACGAGAACAGTGACGCGCCTCAAGCCCTCCGACCAGACCCACGGCTCCTACTCTTCGATCTTCGATGGCTCATGATGAAACGCGGCAACCTTCGGACGAACGAGGTCGGCGAAGTCCTTGTACCGTAGCTTGATTGCGCCGACATAGGTTCCGGCTTCAAACACGATGGACTCGTCTTCCGTCAGGAGCTGATCCACATACACTTCCACCCCGTAGAGATTCCCGAACGGCGGCATCGTTCCCACTTGGCAATCCGGGAATAGGTTGCTAATCTCTGCTTCCGTTGCCAGTCGCACATCGCGGACTTCCAGCACATCCCCCAATCGTTTCAAATCCACACGCCAGGTTGAGGGAAGCACCGTCATCACGAAGTACTGATCGGCCTTGACGACCACGACTTTCGCGACCAGTTTCCCTGGCACATCAAGTGTGTGTGCCACGTCGTGGGCGGTATAGGCTTTCGGGTGGTTGACCACTTCATAGGGACTCTTGTTCGCCTCGAGATAACTCTTGAGTCGTTTCAGTACCGACATAACAACCTCCCTCTCTGACAGACAGAATGCACATAAATTTATTTGCTTCCTTGAGCATTCAAATGAGCAAAGCAAATGCCATGAATGCTTCACGCGGGCGATCACGCAAATGGGCGAAGAACAGAGGAGTTAGTGCAATGTGCTGCAAAAGGTCGTGAAGGCTCTGCCTCTCCACTGTTGCATTTCGCTACGGTCTATCTTCTCTGCCGTGGCAAAAGGCTCCTAGATCGATCATTTCTTCCGCAAAGTCTCGAATTTTCTGTGGCACACCTCATGCTGGTTCCTCCATGGGGTTGTATGACTATGAAGCGTATCTCATTCCCGGAATCCGATTGTTCACGGTTCATGTTTCACAAACAACGCGGGATCGTTGTCCTCATTGCCTTTGTCCTCGCGGGACTTCTTGCCTGCGAGAGGACTCCCGACCAAGCGCCTGAAACCAAGAATGCCGTTGTGGCTGAGAGACCTGGAGTGCTCCATCTCACATCCGAAGAACTCGCGCGGACGGTGATCGAGGTCGCGCCTGTTGTCCGTGGGCAGTTGCTGGTACCGCGTGAATTTCCCGCCACAGTTCAAGCCAATGAAAATGAGTTGGCTGAGGTGACCACCCTTATCAGGGGCCGGGTGGTGAAGGTCCACGTGGATGTCGGTCAAGACGTGAAGAAAGGCGCCTTGCTGGCGATGCTCCACAGCACGGACCTCGGTGTGGCGGAGGGGGCCTATCTCAAATCTGCCGCAAAATTGCACGAAGCGAAACTGGCGTATGAGCGTGCCAGGGATCTGCATGAACAAAAGGTTGTGAGTCTGGCCGAGTTGCAGCGCCGCGAGGCCACGATGAAAACGGCCCAAGCCGAAGTGCGCGAGGCGCAGAACCGTCTGGAACTGCTCGGCGTCCCCAAGCAGGAAGTCGAACGGCTGGATCGCGAGGATACGATCAAGGCCGATGTGTCTCTGCGCGCGCCGTTCGACGGCCGGGTCATCATGCGCAATATCACGAGGGGCGAGGTGGTCGAGATGGAGCAGAAGCTCTTCACTATCGCGGATCTTTCGGATGTGTGGGTGGTCGGCAACGTGCCGGAGAAGGACATACAGTTCATCCGGAAGGACCAGAAGGTCAATGTGATTGTGTCTGCCTATCCCCATGCCATCATTCCGGGAACGATCACCTACATCGGGGATGTGCTCAATCCGGCCACCCGCACGATGCGTCTGCGGGTGACGGTGTCGAATCCTGATCGGCTGTTGAAACCGGAAATGTTCGCCACCGTCCTTGTCTATGCGGCGGCAACCCCGGATACGCTGACCCTGCCGATCGAGGCAGTCCAAAACGGCGTGGCCGGTAAGATTGTGTTCGTTCAGCGGGGAACGAACGACTTCGAAGCGCGAACGGTCAAGGTGGGAAGCGAGCAGGGAGAGCTGGTGACGGTGCTGGAGGGAGTGAGCGCCGGCGAGCAGGTCGTGACCAAGGGATCGTTCGTCCTCAAGTCTGAGATGGAACGGCACAAGATCGAACCGACGCCATGATCGCCTCTCTGCTGGAATTTTCGCTGCGTCAACGGATATTGGTTCTCGGCTTGACCTGTTTGTTGTCCGTCGCCGGAGTGTTCGCCTTTCAGTCTATTCCGATCGACGCCTACCCTGACGTGACGAACATCCAGGTGCAGGTGCTGACCGAGGCGCCGGGCCTCTCGCCGATCGAAGTCGAGCGGTTCATCACCTATCCGCTCGAACTCCAGATGACCGGACTGCCCGGGTTAGCGGAGATCCGATCCCTTTCCAAATTCGCTCTGTCCCAGATCACGGTCGTGTTCAACGACGACGTGGATATGTACTTCGCCCGCCAGTTGGTTCTCGAACGGATCATGGCTGCGAAAGAGCGCTTACCGGAGGGGCTCGAACCAGTGATGGCTCCCGTCACGACGGGGCTGGGCGAGGTCTATCACTATTATGTGGAGGGGCCGAATGCGACGGCGACCGATCCCACGATCGTCGAGACGGAGTTGACGGATCAGCGCACGATGCAGGACTGGGTCCTGCGCCCGCTACTCAAGGGCGTGCCGGGCGTGATCGATGTGAACGGCATGGGCGGGTTCGTCAAGCAATATCAAGTTCTGGTCGATCCGGCCAAGCTCCGCAAGTTCGATCTGACGCTCCACGATATCTATGACGCGGTGGCGAAGAACAATGCCAATGCCGGCGGCAATGTGCTGGAGCGGCATGCGGAGCGCGCGATCGTCCGTGGGCTGGGCCTGATCAAGACCTTGAACGATATCGAGTCCATCATCGTCAAAGAGTCAGGCGGCACGCCGGTCTTCGTTCGTGATGTCGCGGAAGTCCGCATCGGCCACGCTGTTCGCCATGGTGCGGTGGTCTTCAATGGGGAGCGGGAGGTCGTGATAGGGACGGTCCTCATGATTCGCGGGGGCAATGCGCGTCAGGTGGTTGAGGCGGTCAAGACCAAGGTGGAAGACCTCCAGCAGAACAATATTCTCCCCGCCGGCACGAAACTCCTGCCCTTTTACGATCGCATTGAGTTGGTCACGGCGGCCATTGATACGGTGCGAGATGCCTTGATTGAGGGGATCGTGCTCGTGGTCTTCGTCTTCTTTTTCTTCCTGGGCCACGTCCGCAGCGCCGTCGTGGTGACGGTCTCGCTCATCGTGACCCCCCTGATCACGTTCATCGTGATGCAGCGGCTGGGGCTCTCGGCCAACTTGATGACGCTAGGGGGGTTGGCCATCGCCATCGGCGAGATCGCCGACGGTTCGCTGGTCGTGGTGGAAAACGTCTATCGGCACCTGGCGCAGAACAATGGCGCAACGAGGAAGAGCACGTCGGAGGTGATTCTTCAGGCCACGAAAGAAGTGGGCCGGCCGATCCTCTTCGGCATTCTGATCATCAGCGTCGTGTTTTTGCCGCTGATGACGCTTCAGGGCATGGAAGGGAAGATGTTCGCGCCGCTGGCCTACACGTTGGTGATCGCGCTCTTGGCCTCGGTCGTGGTCACGTTGACCCTGTCGCCGGTGCTCGCGTCGCTGTTCTTGCGCGGAGACCATCCGGAGGAAACGCGCCTCACGCATTGGATGAAACAGTGCTATGTGCCTGTGTTGCAATGGACGCTCCGGCACCGCAGTCTCGTCCTGACCAGTTCAACGGCGATCGTGCTCTGCAGCCTCGTTCTCGTGCCATTCGTGGGGCGGGAATTCATTCCACTCCTTGAAGAAGGAGCTCTGACTCCCCAAGTCGTGAGGCTGCCGAGTGTGTCGCTGGCCGAGTCCATCGAGATGGAGAAGCAAACTCAGAAGGTCATGTTGGAGTTTCCCGAAGTGAAGATGGCTGTGAGCAGAATCGGAAGAGCCGAAATCCCCTACCATCCGGAAGATCTGTATGAGAGCGACCCGATTGTATCTTTGAACGACCGCAGTACCTGGAAGACGGCGAAGACCCAATCGGGGTTGACCGATGCGATCCGCCGGAAACTCGCAGAGATCCCTGGTATTTCCGTGCTGATAAGCCAACCGATTCAGGAACGAGTGGACGAGCTGATCTCCGGTATCAGGACGGAATGCGCCATCAAGCTGTTCGGAGAGGATCTCGATGTCCTGCACGACAAGGCGAAGGAGATTGCCGCCTTGATGCAGCAGATCGATGGCGTCAAAGACATCAAAGTCGAACAGATCGCCGGCCAGCCCTATCTCACCATCGATATCGACCGGCAGAAGATCGCCCGTTTCGGCATCAACGTGGCCGATGTGCAGGAGATCGTGACCACCGCGATCGGCGGCAAGGCGGTGACCAATGTTTACGAAGGCGAGCGGCGGTTTCAATTGACGCTTCGGTTCCCGGAACCGCAACGCAACAGCATCGGCACCATCGGAGAGATCAGAGTAAAGTCGGCGTCCGGCGCACTGATCCCGATGAGCGAGCTTGCCGCGATCGAGATGCGAGAAGGCCCGGCCCGCATCAGCCGCGAGAATGTGAAGCGCCGCATTTACATCGGCTTCAATGTCGTCGGGCGCGACATCGGCAGCGTCGTGGATGAAGGACGGAAGAAACTGGAATCATTAGTACACTTGCCGGAAGGGTATACCGTGACGTGGGGCGGAGCCTTCGAGAACATGGAGCGGGCCAACGCGCGGCTGTTGATCGTAGTGCCGATCACGTTAGGGCTCGTGTTCTTTCTGCTTTTCTGGGCGTTTCACTCACTCCGTTACGCGACGTTGATCATCATTAATCTTCCCTTCGCCTTGATCGGGGGAGTCGTGTCTCTGTGGCTGAGCGGGCAATACCTGAGCGTGCCGGCATCCATCGGCTTTATCGAACTATTCGGCCTTGCAGTGGGGAACGGGATTGTGCTGGTCTCCTATATCAATCAGTTGCGCAATGAAGGCACGCAGATTGACCAGGCTATCGTCAGCGGTTGCGTTCTTCGGCTTCGGCCTGTCGTCATGACGATGATGACGACCCTGTTGGGTCTTTTGCCGTTGGTGCTTGCGCAGGGGATCGGAGCCGAAGTGCAACGGCCGCTCGCCACTGTCGTCATCGGCGGCCTCTTCACCTCAACGGCTCTCACACTGGTG
>JBGTMB010000310.1:0-5854 GCA_041743755.1 Nitrospiraceae bacterium
TCATTCTGAGCCAGGATCAAACTCTCATAAAGGTGTTCTTAGAATTTGGACCAAGGGCCACCACTTCAATACACTTACACCATTGCTCAACATTCTCTATTCAGTTGTCAAAGAACAAATGCACTCGTCACGCGAGCCGTGCACTATACTCCGTGCACGAAAAGCGTGTCAAGGGACCCTTCTACCAAATCTATGGCCGGGTATTCCCTAGAACCGCATGCCCTCACCGCACACTTGCACGCGGTCAACAGGCAGGAAGCACAAGCACCATCGAACAGGCGCAAGATACCAAAGCTTCAGATGAGAGTCAAGTTTCATTTGCGTGTATAATAAAAAATGATGTCACTGTACAAATCACCCCTGTCTATGCGGCGGAGAACCATCCTGAAGGCTCTCGGCCTGGGGACTCTCGCCGGATTAATCGGAGGCTGCGACGCAGTAGGGTCGACATTTGGGCGCATGTTTGCCATTCCCCCACGCGACACGACCTACTTCACACCCAATTCAAAATTCTATGTAGTTAATTACGCCGATGGCGCCGTTTCGATGTCGCGAGACCTCAATATCGAACAGTGGAAACTCCATGTCAAAGGCGCCGTGAATACTCCCATGTCACTCGGCTGGCGCGATATTCTCAATCGCGATTCCCACGATCAGGTCTCGACACTCATGTGCATCGACACATTGCCGGGCGGAGACAGCATGGGGAATGCGACGTGGCGCGGCATTTCACTCAAGACGCTGCTCCAAGACGCTGGAGCCGATGAAGAGACTGCACGCGATGTGGTGTTCCGCGGGATTGATGGCTACGACGACAGCATCCCCTTCAAGAGAGCCATGCAAGACGACGTGATGCTCGCCTTCTTAATGAATGGGGAGAAACTGCCGAAGGAGCATGGCTTTCCGATCCGACTTATCGTCCCAGGCCTCTACGGCATTAAGAATGTGAAATGGATCGTCGAGATCGAGGTCTATCCTGGCGACTATCAAGGCTACTGGCAACGCAAAGGCTGGACCGATGACGGCACCATCAAAATCTTTTCACGCATCGACAGTCCAGGCCATTACCAAACCCTCCGCGGACAAGAGCAACTCTTCCGCGGCATCGCCTTCGGCGGGCCAAACAGCATCGCCAAGGTGGAATTAAGCTTCGATGCAGGAAGAAATTGGAATGAGTGCCAGATTGAACCGCCGATGTCGCCATATTCCTGGATCATCTGGAATTACACATGGAAGCCTCCACGGAACGGGAAATTCCAAACCGTTGTTCGCGCGACAGACACGAAGGGGCAGCTACAAATCGCGGAGATTGTCCGGCCACAACCGGCAGGGTCAAGCGGCCTGCACACCATTATTGCAGATGTCGAACAAGTCTAGCCTACCTCACCCCTTCTTGACTTCAACTTTATCAATATTTACGATGTGGCCACACTTGTGACTACAGGAGGGTATGTGAAATTCACAAACGTTCGAGAACTCAAAGCCAAAACGTCAGAAATGCTGAGAACCGTCGAGATGGGAAATACCGTCTTGGTCACGAACCACGGACGTCCCACAGCCATGCTCGTCCCAGTCACGGAAGATGATATTGAGGACGCAATGCTGGCGTATAGCCCGCAACTCCGCAAGAAAATCGAGGCTGGGCTGAAAGACATTCGAGCAGGGCGCACGATGCCGTTGGCAGAATACATGAACAGGCGCGCGAAGCGGAAAGCAAAGAGAGCGTGACACTTCAGGTCTTCCTCTCTGAGAAGGCGCAAGACGACCTCGACGAGTTTCCAAGGAAGATCGCCGCCCAAATCGTCGCTGACTGCTCCCGACTCGCAAACAATCCAGTCCCAGATGGAAAGCGAATCAAGAAGCTTCAAGGCTACAAGGAGAATCTCTACCGGCTTCGAGCGGGAGACTATCGGGTGGTCTTTAAGCGGTCAGGCACTCGAATCGATATTGTTCGCGTGTTGAGCAAACCAGACTTCCAGCGGCTGTATTGATCCCGCAGGATCCCACTATTGGGGAAATAGTCGATGAACAACCGCACTACCAAGAAGCGGTCGCGGACGAATTGGGCAAAAATTGATGCGCTCAAGGACGGCGAGATCGATACTTCCGATATCCCGGCGCAAGGGAAAGCATTTTTTAAGCGTGCGCTTCGGCGGCTCCCCGAACCAAAGACTGCCGTCACCATTCGATTGGATCGTCAGGTCTTAAATTGGTTCAAGACCAAGGGGCCTGGTTATCAGACGCGGATCAATGCCCTCCTTCGAGCCTACATGGAAGCGCACAAAGGATGAGGAGGGATGGAGCCTGATGATCTTCTGTGCTCGCGCAACGCGCGGCCTGAGAAGGCCCTCGTTGGACGCGCGCAATGGAAGATCAATCAGCCCCCATCCCTAAGAGAGAACAAGCAAGCTTGGAGGGAGCATATATATCGTCCGATGCGCGCAGTGAACGACAGTTCGGTCGCCCTCGCTAGAGGGAGTGAAGAAAAAAGAGACTGCTCGGTGAACGCGCGGAGCGAGCGGCTAATCAGACCACATTTGCGAGAGGGGTGAGGAAACGAAGAGATACGTTCTCGCTATTGCAACTCAAACAAAGATTTCCAACCCTTTTCCCACTTCCCGGACAATACGGGAAAGTCTTCCGCACCTTTTCTCCATCTCGAAATGAAAATCACCACCCCTCTCTTTGAAGCCGGCCTCAAATGCATAACGAAATGCTTCCTCCGATCACTCGGCGAAACGGGGACGGGGAACGCCTATGCCGACTGGGTTCGGACTCAGGCCGAATCTTACCGCAACTCGGGAATGAAGGACTTAATGGCAGGAGCGGCAGACGATGAATACATCATCGGTTCGCCCGGAACGGAAAACTGGAAAACGGCCAAGTGGCGGCTAGCCGTGGACCTCGTGGCCCACGCAGAGAATCTGGAATCTAGTCTTCACGCGGTGGAACGAGCTCCGTCAGATGGGAGAGGTCAGCCCAGCCAGTTCACACCGATTCGATTCGTTTTTACCAACAAACTCACCCGGAGCGACAAGCTGCTGCTGGCATTCGATGCGCTCGTGTTGTCGGAAATGCTGGGCCGCAAAGTCGGCCTAGGCAAGATCATCCACGGGGACAACCAAGCCACACTGAAGGTGAAGATTTCTGCGCTGGCAGGCGAGGTGCGGAAGCTGACTAGGAGGATAGCCACGATGCTGTCCACCCCGTCGCCGCCCGATCTCGTACTGAATCGGCATTGTGCCGAGTGCGAGTTTCAATCTCGGTGCAGGCAGAAGGCCATTGAGAAAGACGACCTCAGCCTACTGTCCAGCATGACGGAGAAGGAGCGAAAGAAGTTCAACAGCAAAGGCATCTTCACCGTCACCCAGCTCTCCTACACCTTCCGGCCACGCCGGAGGCCAAAGCGGCTCGCCGCCAAGCGCGAGAAGTATCACCATTCCCTGAGGGCTCTCGCGATTCGAGAGCAAAAAATCCACATCGTCGGCAGCCCGGAATTGAAGATCGAAGGTACGCCGGTCTTTCTGGATGTCGAGGGGCTTCCAGACCGCGATTTCTATTACCTCATCGGCATCCGCGTCACAACCGCTCAGAGAGTTATCCAGCACAGCCTGTGGGCTAACACCGTAAATGAAGAGAAGAAAATATGGACTGATTTCCTGGATATCCTGTCAGAAATCGATACCCCAGTCTTGGTCCACTATGGCAGCTTCGAAACGAACTTCCTTAAACGAATGTGCGACCGATATGGCGAACTGCCAGAAGGTTCAGCACTGGCCAACGTTGTCGAATCGTCGCTTAACCTGGTGTCTGTGGTTTTTGCGCAGATTTACTTCCCAACTTCCTCCAATCGGTTAAAGGAAATTGCGGGGTATCTGGGATTCACTTGGTCAGATCCTGCAGCGTCTGGCGTGCAAACCATCGCTTGGCGCCATGAATGGGAAGCCACCAAGACGCCCTCATTGAAAGCGGCGCTCATCACCTACAACGCGCAAGACTGTGAGGCGCTCGAATTAGTGGCGCGCAAATTGGTTGATTTGCATCAAGACGGCGTATCTCCGAACGATGTGGTGCGCACAGAGCGGCTGAAGCATGAGAATTTATACGGCTTTAAGCGCAACACGTTCTCCTTTCCAGAACTGAGTGCCATAAACAAGGCCGCATATTGGGATTACCAGCGCGAGCGCGTATACGTGAAATCGAATGCACGTTTGAAGGTTGCTTTGACTCGCGCTTCAAGAGTCAGGAAGGTGCTTTCGCCCAACAAGATAATTGAGTGTCCCCGGCCTCGTTGTTGCCAAAAGTGTGGATCGACAAACTTCTGGGCATGGGAAAGAAAGAGCAAAAACATTCTTGATCTCAAGTTTATGCAGCATGGCATAAAGAGATGGATCATTCTCTACCAGTTTCACCGGTACAAGTGTCAGGGATGCGGAGCCACTTTCTCCCCTGAAATGGGCTGGACACGCAGCAAGTTTGGTCCTGGGATCGTGGCGTACTCGCTCTACCAGAACATCGGCCTGCGGATACCGCAGGAAAGTGTTGATCGCAGCCTGAACAAGTTGTTCGACGTCCACTTAGCGATTGGAACGACAGGTCGCTTTAAGGCGAAGGCTGCGAAACTCTATGAAGGAACATATGATGCGCTGGTCAAACGGCTATGCAAGGGCCAATTGATCCACGCCGATGAGACGAAGATCAGCGTAGCAGGCAAGGACGGGTTTGTGTGGGTCTTCGCAAATATGGAAGAAGTGGCCTATGTCTATAGCGAGACCCGCCATGGCAGCACTCCGCAAAGCTTGCTCAAGGACTTCACTGGCGTCTTGGTCTCAGACTTCTACGCAGCCTACGATGGAATCCCTTGTCCTCAACAAAAGTGTTTGATTCACCTAATCCGAGATTTGAACGATGCGGTTCTGAAATATCCCTACGACGAGGAACTGAAAAGGCTCGTAAAGAATTTTGCCGACTTGGTGAAACCAATGGTGGAAACCGTTGATCGTCATGGTCTGAAACGCCATTTTTTGAGAAAGCATCTCAGATCCGTAGATTGCTTCTACAGACGACTCTCAGGCGCCAATCTTCAAAGTGACTCAGCGGGAACGTTCAAGGAACGTTTCGAGAAAAACAAAGGTGCGCTGTTCACCTTTCTGATTCACGACGGCGTGCCCTGGAACAACAATAACGCCGAACACGCGGTCAAAGCCTTTGCGATGGCTCGCCGCACACTTGCGGGGGTCACTTCAGAAAAGGGCATTCGTGACTACCTGATTCTGCTTAGCATATGTCAGACATGCAAATACAAGGAAGTGGACTTTCTGGACTTCTTGCGGTCTGGTGAGAAAGACGTTGAAGCTTTTGCTAACTCGACGCGCTGAAGTTCGAGATGTAAAAACCACCTTTCGCTAGGCTACCAGTCCAAGAAAATAGAACTTTGGGCGCGATCGTATCGAAGGTTCAGGGCTGTTTCTTGGCAAGATTCCAGAAACCGCGTGGATCGGTAATCGTCAAACGACGGACTTCGCTTGCCACATCCAGCAAGTCTTTGTCGCCCGTGGCGAAGACACCGGCCTTATCAACTAATGCGAAAGCGAGAATC
This sequence comes from Nitrospiraceae bacterium, assembly GCA_041743755.1. Taxonomy (GTDB): domain Bacteria; phylum Nitrospirota; class Nitrospiria; order Nitrospirales; family Nitrospiraceae; genus Palsa-1315. The sequence continues at coordinate 5,600 of JBGTMB010000310.1, forward strand.
CACTGGCCGTTTTCCAGCAATTCATGAGGGCTGGTGGGACCTGCATCGCGACTTGCGCGGAGGATCGGGAACCGCACTTGCCGAGCAGCTGCGGTCGCGTAAGCGACGACGAGAACTGTTCGAAGTTCCGTTCGAGCGCAGCCCTGAACGGAACAAGTTGCGCAGGCGAGCAGATGGGAGGCACAGCCCGCATGATTCATGAACACTTCTGCTCCAATCGCGGATTCGCCGCTGCGACAAACCTGGACGCGGTCG
>JBGTMB010000311.1:0-6537 GCA_041743755.1 Nitrospiraceae bacterium
GGCCAGTCCGTTTAGTGTGTGGTTCCAGAAGTCATGATCGTCAGCGAGTGCGTCAAACGGTTCCAGAAGGAGCCGGGTTTCAGCAGTCGGATACTTCTGCCGGAGCGAGGTCCCCAGCTCTTTCACAAGATTGCGAAACCGGATCGAGTCCTGCTGATTCTCGGGATGGCGCCGGTGAGTCGGCTGATAGAGTGAGAGACACGGCGGCTGGTGATCTGCTCCCAACTCGGCCACCAATTCGCTCGTGAGCATTGTCCACGTCTGTTTCATCTCCTGCCTCCTGTTGCGTGATTCGTTCGCTTCATGACTGTAATAATGGCTTTACATCTGAGCGTGAGCATCAATTGGTTTTTCGTCTTTCATCGTGCAGGTTGAGTCAACACTGACTAATTTTTCATTGTAAACCATCATCGCTATTCACGGCGGAAGCGCACGACTTTGCCATCTTCGAACCGAAGCAATAGTTGTTTGCCTTCAAACGAGTATTTCGCCGTCGTTCCGCCACGAATTGCCTTCGAGCGAATCGTATCGCCATGGATCTCATACGGCTCTTTGAGATCCTTGACTTTGCCGGCGAACGGGATATCGGACCACGCAAGAATTGTCATGGGCCCTTCTTTTCGAAACGTGAGCTTGATCTTCACCTCGCCCATTGTCACATCCACGTCGTTGGCGATCCAGGTGCCATAGAGTTTCTCGGCCGAATCAGACTGAGCTTCATCCCCTCCCGCCTCGTCTGGGCTCTCGGCGCTGGTCGTGGTGGATTGGGATTTCATTGCATGACTCGAAGCGCCTTGAGCGGGTTGGTGCCCCAGGAACGCCGCTGTCACCATCACGGCACACAACGCTTTCCCGGCGGTGTGCCACGTCCTCAAAATCGGCGGCGAACTCGTGTTTCTTCCGTTCCATTTCATCAGATCAACACCTTTCCATCGGCCATCTCGTGGCCGTCATCGAGAATCACGAGTGAAACCTGCGGCCGGCGATTTGCACTGATCCCCTGACCTTACGGCATGGATTTTCCGGTTTTACCGACTTGGACTTCTCCCTGCACGATCTGTTTCCCACCCGGCAACGCCGAATCCATTCGCACATTGTACGTGTGTACGCCTCGACCCGAGAAACAAAGACTGGCGGTTTCATTCGCGTCGAGCTGAACCGATTCCTTTTTCATCCCGATCCAGTTGGTGAATCCTCGCCGGCAGGACGCGTCGTCGAGTGCCCCTCCCGTAAAGTCGATCCGAACTGGCTGCGACCGATGATTCACCCAGCGGACTTCGTCGCCTACGAGCGCTATTACCCGCTTAGGGGTGACATCGTTCTCAATTTTGACATCCACGATGTCGCCCGTGCGAGTGGTCATCGGACTATTGGCACACCCCGCCGTCAGCAGGGACAGGCCTACGAACAACACCCAAGAATTTGCGCCGTTCCTCGATCCATGTGTAACTCCTTTCCAAAACGCTCGAATAAAAGTTTCGACCCATTTGATTGCCTTGCGCTTCACATCGCGGTTCGTAGCAGACACGGACTTCACCTGTCGGGCTTTCGATCTGCATGATCGCAAGGCCAGACCGTTGCATCTTGATCACTCCATGCCGCACTTTCGCACGGTGGCCGGCGGTCGCCGCCCATCTCTTAAAACGTTATGCCCTTTTCCGCGCCATACACACTTTTCTCTTTTGGCTTTTCGGCCGGCATCGCCGATGCCCCCCCATGCGTCTTCTCGACATTGTTCTTCAGATCGTCCAGGGGGACGGGTTCCGCTTGTTCTTTCTCCATGCCCACCAGCTCGTCACTCCGCGTGCCACCTAGCCCAACAGTCCCACCTAGCCCAAAAGGACCTGCACCCAGTGTGCTCCGTTGAATCTCCTTAGAAACATGATCTTTGGGGTTGCTCGACGTTCCGGGCTCCGTGCCTCGCATCTCCGCATACGCGCCCGTCGCGAATAACAGACTGGCACACATTACACCGCTTACTCCGTAGAGATGGTTCATCACGACCCTCCTTGGTTAAAAGAGGATGCATTCGGTTCAAGCACGACTGCGACGCAACCCTTTCCTGTATGTTGGACGCTTCCTCTCTGTCGCGTCTGTCTAAAATTGCTCACATGCTAGATCAAGAGTGAGAGTACTGTTTCTCAGCCGACGGCATGGCGAGACTTGGCCGTTTTCTCGAACTGCATCAACAAGAATTTGGTTCTGCTCAACAATCTCGATGGCCTTATGAACGACGTGCAAGTCAGAGTACGACTCTTTGAGATGAGCGATCGGCGTCCGATCCCATCCATGGCTCCTTGCAATGGTTCCACCATAGGCATCTGCTGATACCCAAACTGGAGTCTGGGGTCGGAAAGCGTTTGCACTTGCGGCACAATCGCTTTCGCCGCCTCCCACCGTCATCGACGACGCACCAGCGGTGCGATTGGCAGCCGACAGGGTGAAGGGAGAGGCAAGAACAAACAGAACCGTAGAAACCATCCACCAGCTAGAGATTCTTTCATACATGATACTGCTCCTTATGTGCCGTGACACGTGATGGCCAGTGTCGCCCAGAATATCCGCACCACTCGGCCCTCGGGGCCAAGATCCCTCACCCCTGGATAAGTCCGATGGTTGACCTGTAGGAACTCCGTCTGGAATCTGCAGCCCCGATGGATCTTTGCTGGGCGCGCCTTGCTGGTTCTGAGCCTGCCTCCGATGAGGATCGTTCAAGGCCGCACGTTCGTCAGCAGGATTGAACTGACGATTCTTCAATTGCTCTTTGGATCCTGGAGCACTAGGTATGTCAGTGCCTTCCTCGGCACGGTCCTCAGTGCTCGAGAGCATGGCTCCTGTTCCTTCTCCTAACCGATAACTGCGTGTTTCCGAGCGACAGAGTGAGCATGTCGTACTCAGAGCGGCGGGGGAATGAGATCCGTTGAGTCCCAAGACAGGAGGAAAAGCAACGTGTACCGCCGGTGCTGTACCGTCGCTTCCACAGGCGGCGGCGCGCTGATGAGCCTACCGCCAGCGTCGAAGACGTCAATTGATACACGAGCGTAGCCGCGCCTGTGGCTATTCTGATAGAGCGTCAATTCCGGTAGTGCAACCGGGAGCACGAGACTCTGGACCGGCGGTATGCCGATGAAGGTATCTTTCTTATCCACGCCGAAGGCATGCAGCAATACACGAACGCGGTGTGTGGACGTTCCGACATCGCCAATAGTCGCGCCTTTACGTGCAAACCAAGAGGTGAGGACTGCCTGACTGAAGGCGATGTCTCCATTGAAATCATCATGAGACGGAACCCCGGCCAACTCGATTGATAATGACTCGCCTGACATGATTGGCAGGGATATCTGATCAAGACTGCGAAAAAGCGCTTGTGTGAGCAGGAGCTGCTCAATCGGCGTGCGCGGGCTCGGCACCAGGCCCGCCGTTAAATTACACCCCAACACCGCTGGGAGGACCGGCATTACCACTGTCCAGTAGATAAGCCGTCTGAGTTGACGAATGCAGTGCAAGGTCACTCGCAAGACTCGTTTCCCCCATCGGTGTCCCGTTCATGCCACGCCGCGCTCAATGCACGACAGGTGAGATCGGCCACCCGATCGGGTGCCGGCGAAGCCCGATAATCCGTGGCACGAGCATAGCCGCTCCAAACGATTGCGTTCGATCCGACGTCGACTCCTCGCACGGCAATCATCGGGGCTCGCAGGTCCCCAGTCATTTGGACCCATACGACAACTTGGACATCAAGATCGGAGGCTTTGGACGTAACGAGCTGGACCGCCGTAGGCATGTCCCAAGGCATGGGCATTCCGATTGTAGAGAGATGGCGTGATTGGAGCCACGTAATAGCCGCGCTCACGGCGCTGGGTTCATTCCCCACCACCAGAACGCGATCAGGCGGACCGGAGAGACGAAGATGCGAGCCTATAGGTGGAAGGCGCCTTATGACAGGCGGTCTGTACGCAGAGCAGGACTCCCGCCGTGACGATTCGGAAACAACGGTTCATCTAAATGGTTCCTGTATAAATGGAAGATGCCGCCTCATTCGGAAGCAGCCGCTCCACGATAAAGAATTTAGCCTTTCACCCCGTTGATGCACCTTGTCTCACCGGTCAGCACTTCCTGCAACTTGCTTGGAAACTGCCTACAGGCGCTGACACATATGCCACTGATCCACCACGCCCATCTTTCCATGCATTTCGCCGCATTAGGCAGAGCGAACCAGCAGAACATGCGAGTGCGCCGCGGCAATCACAGCCATCATAAAGCGCAATTTAAAAAGACAATTGCCTGTTCCCTTCAGCGCTATGGCAGAGTCACATCAATGACCTGGTCGTCCGAATCGATTAAGAGCGTCAGCTGCTCTCCCTTTTTAAACGCGCTCACGCGTTCCGTGAGAAAGGATCGGACGGGATACGTCCACGTTTTGCCATCGGAGGTCTCGATGGTGATCGTCTTATCCGTCAAGGGGCTCAGGACTCTCCCCGCCATCCGGGCGTGCGGAGCTAGCGGATTAGACATCTGCTGGTATTCCTGTGAGGCCTGAGTCAGGGCCTCAATACTCCCAAATGTCACGTCCACAATCTTCCCGGTTTCATCGGCCAGAAACACCGCGTCCACTCCGACCGGCATCGAGGCCACTTTGCTCCGTGCCAACGGCCGCACGGTATAGGCCGATGTCTTTCCACTGGTCGTCTTGATGACCACGTGCTCTTGCCCCACCGGCATCTGTTGGTCGATCACCCCCTTGATTATCTGATGATGCCCTTCCACATGCCCGAGGGGATGAAAATCAACCAGGACGTGCTGCGCGTTGAAGACCATTTTGATCTTGTCCCCTTTGGTGATCTGCATGCCCTTTTCTCTGGCTTGGCTCAGCGGGAGGTAGCGGGGTTGCAGGGACTCCGGATACTCGACTTCGATTTGATCGCCCGCGATCCTTTCCACCGTTCCAATGACGATACGATCGCCTGACAAGAGGACCTGTTTGTTCGACTGTTTGACTGGGGAGAATTCCTGCATCGCCCGGTCCTTCCCCACGGTCGTTGTGGTCGGCATCGTCGTGGGGGATGTCTCTCGACCCTGGTCTGGTGAGCCTCCATTCAAGGACCCGCTGCAGGCGACCGTCATCGAGAGCAGAGCCCCGAAACAGATTGGCCCAAATATCCTCGTCATCACGTGTGGCATGGCTTGCACCTCCTCATTTTGAAGATCCATCGTCTACCATCAATCATCGGTGTGTCTCGTTGTACGCCACCATTCACCCACGATGACCATGTCATCATGTGCTCGCAGGCGCATCCTGGTACTAGGAGAAGCCCTAGGACGGTGCTGTTCGGCTACGTCGCGCGACGAACCTTGTGCCTACTCCCAGAGGCATGACCTCAATTCGCTAACGAGGCTGACCTGTGCTGGAGACAATAAGGATGCAGACGGAAAGCTAGGGATACGTCTAGTGTGGCAAGTCACAATCATGATGTATGAATGAGGGATGTAATTATGGCCGGAGCGCGGGGGCTGAGTTTGGACGATCGGAGGACGATCGAATAAAACCTAGATAAGGAATAATGGGGGAAAGCATGAATACGACAACAAGGTGCCCAATGTCACGAGATCGCACCAGGAGCCTTCGATGCCTGCCATACTGAACCACCGAGAAAACACAACCGGTGTCACCATGGTTTCGGAGCGCCTGTTGCGCGGAACGAGCCGACCACCGGTTCCGAATCCGCGTCCACCGAGGCAACCCAAAGATCCTCGTCGGCCACCAAGTCCTCACGGGCCAACCCAGCCGGTTCGAAAAAAAACGGCGCGGTAAGGGCATTGGATAACAGATCCTGAATGTCGGTCGATCTGTTCAAGCAGTGCCGCAAGAAAACCGGTAGGTCATTTGGCTCCGAAACCCCGTGCATACAACGCTTTTCCGCCGGTTTTCCGGCCGTTCCAATTCGACTTTGGAATCATTTTCATATCCCTCCTTGATGCATCTTGGAATTGTGATACAGAAGACGCGACCGATGACTACGCCTCAGATCCGAATCACCAGAACCGACCTCAGGGCATTGAACGAAGCAGTTTTCCATTGGCGTCGTAGAGAGCAAACACCGGACTGCCGTCGGCCAGCAAATGCAATCTAGCCCGAGGAGTGTCCCTACTGTCCCGCAACACGAACGTTGGCATGTCGTCGGCTTGCAGTTCCAAATCCACTCGCCGTTTACAATCTTTGCCGAACAGGGTCAACGCAGCTCGTTCCTGGGGAGCAACGATCAACGACGCTCGTCGATCGCAGGTGTCGTCCGAGAAAATCAAGGCCGGATGTTCGCCGTCCCACAGCGTCAGACTGGCACGGGGTTTACCGGCCTGGTTGATGATCGTCAAACCTGTCGTCGTCAGGGGGAACCGCGCCCCGACCTGAGCCGTCACGACCGTGGGATTGAGTAAATACGTGGCTGACCACCCTCCCATGACACCGAACAAAGCGGCAATGACTATCAAGCCGAATTCTCGTCGTATCATGATCCCCCCTTAAATAGGCCGCTTGAG
>JBGTMB010000312.1:0-8499 GCA_041743755.1 Nitrospiraceae bacterium
GGGAAATCGAGCGGGTCGGCAGCGGTCATTCTACCAAAGTCGATGTGCGGGTGATTGCCGCCACGAATCGTGATCTTCATGCGGCGGTGAAGGCCGGCTCCTTCCGAGCCGATCTTCTGTACCGGCTGAATGTGTTTCCGATCGAGGTGCCGCCTCTTTCTGCTCGTGCGTCGGATATCCCACTCTTGGTCAACCGATTTGTCACCAAGTTCTCAACCAAGATGGGCAAGAAAGTCGAGGGGGTGTCTCAATCGACCATGGACCGCCTCATGAAATATTCCTGGCCCGGCAACATTCGGGAATTAGAAAATGTCATCGAACGGGCCACGATCCTCGCACAAGGATCGAGGCTTCAGATCGACGACCTGCTGCTTCACGGGAACTCAGCCTCGCTGATGCCGGTCGCCGATTCCCTGGAAGAAGTCGAGCGAGCGCACATCCTTCGAGTCCTGCAGGATGTGAGTTGGGTTATCGAAGGAAAGCAGGGGGCTGCCACTCGCCTGGGTCTCCATCCCAACACACTACGGTCACGTATGCAGAAGCTCGGCATCAAGAAGTCTCGCCCCACTGCGTAGCAACGAATCCAACGTTCCATTACCACGATATATCGTAGCTCCACGACATCTCGTAGAGGCGTCTCTCTTTCGCATTGATTCACCTTGCCGCGAAGAGCGCACTAATTTCCTGTCTTGCCAGCAGTTTATCTCGTTTCATCCATCGTTGTGGCATGTGGCATCAGCCTTGCCATATAGGATGAGTGCGATGGCCATCGCAGAGAAAATTCAAGAGCGAGAACATGTCGAGATAGGGCAACGACGGCAAGTAACTAAATCCATCCGCTGTTCAACTGGGCGCTACTAATAATACGCAGGAGACGACGATGAAAAATAAGATGATAGAAAAGGCATGGTGGTCGAGTTTGGGGATGGGAGTCTTGACGATTGTCCTATTAGCGGCAAGCATCGAGGCTCATGGCCAAACCCTGAAGGAAAATCAGACGGCGACAAATCGTGAGGCGGCTGCCGTGAGGTACAGCAGTATCAAGGTGGATGGATTAAACATCGCGTATCGTGAGGCAGGGAATCCCAATAATCCGAAAATTGTGCTGCTGCATGGCTTTCCGGCTGCTTCGCATCAATATCGGGACTTAATCCGATCCCTTTCAGATACATTTCATGTCATTGCACCAGACTATCCTGGCTTTGGGCTCAGTGATATGCCAGATCCGGCCGCGTACGACTACACATTCGACGGAATTTCAGAGATCGTTGAACATTTTCTGAAGCTCAAGGGCTTCGACCACTACGGGCTCTACGCTCAAGATTACGGTGGACCAATTGGCTTCAGGATTGTCGGACGCAATCCCAAGGCGCTTGATTGGCTTATCGTCCAGAATACCAATGGATACGAAGTGGGATTTAGCCCTGTGTGGGATGGCTTCCGTGGCGCACTCTGGAAGAACAGGTCGGCAGAATCGGAAAAGCCCTTGGAGGGATTTCTGACTCACGATGCGATCAAGGGTATCTATCTGTTTGGAGCAAAGAACCCTGAGCTGATCAGTCCGGATAACTGGGAGTCGGATTTTGCGTTTATGCAAAGACCGAACGCGGTCCGCGTCAATCTCGACCTGTTTTACGACTATCGCAAGAACGTGGAGTTGTATCCAGTGTGGCAGGAATTCCTTCGTAAGCATCAGCCCAAGACAATTATTTTTTGGGGCCAGACCGATATTTTCTTCAAGCCAGAAGGGGGAGAAGCCTACCTGAAAGATCTCCCCAAGGCTGAAATGCATCGTCTTGACGCAGGGCATTTCGCAGTGGAAGACCATCTCGGCTACATCTCAAACAATATGCACCGTTTCTATGCAGAGAAGGTGGCGAACGGAAAGAAGAAGTAAGACGAACGAATACGTAGCCTACAGCAAGGAGATCGAAGAGAGCTGGAACCAGGATATCCCCTGGTTCATCGAGAAGGCAGACAGGAACTGACGATGCTTGGGACGAAATCAGTCGCATCATTGGAAGCAAGTCGAATACATATCAACAGTTTTATAGAAAGGTGCACTCAAACGCCACGTGCAACATGTTGGGGAGATACTGTTGCATGGGAATTATCTATACGCAGTTGAGGCTTGAGGAACAAATGATGATCCACACAGAACTGGAGAGGGGCATCAAGAAAGTAATGATCACTTGCTTCCCAAACATTTCAACCACCGCCATTTGTCGCCAGGCACCTGCAAGGCTGCAACCAAACGCCATTGCTCAGGTGTCCGCCGCAAGCTGGAACGGTTTGTTGGGCGAGCCCAATAACCCACCACAGAAAGGGAGCAACATGTATCAATCGAAGTCACCCGTAACAAGCGCATCTGAAGTCAGGGCCTCCCTCGGGCCTGATTTTCCCAGCCAGACAGCCAAAATCATTGATCATATTGATCCGCATTGCAAGGCCTGGATCGAGCGCTGTCCTTTCATTGTCGTTTCCAGCATTGGCGCATCCGGCCTCATAGACACCTCGCCCAAAGGTGATGCGCCGGGGTTCGTCAAGATTCTGGACAAGCACACCCTAGCGATTCCTGACCGGCTCGGAAACAACCGGGGCGATACGTTCTTCAACGTCCTGGAAAACCCGAGTATTGGCATTATTTTTATTGTGCCCAAGCGCAAGGAGGTCGTCCGGGTCAGCGGCGTGGCCGAGATAGTGCAGGATCCAGATCTGTTGGCGACGATGGCGGTCAATGGCAAAGTACCGACGCTGACGCTGATCGTGCGCGTGAAGGAGGCATTTTTCCATTGCGGCAAGTCAATGATGCGTTCCGGCATGTGGGAGCCAGAAAAATGGGGATCGATTGATGGCCTTCCATCCTATGCGCAGGCACTAAAGGACCACGGGAAAATGTCGGACGACCTTGCCGATATTCAAAGTGTCGTAGATAACAACGAGAACAACCGGATGTATTAAACAGTGGCACCGGGCAGCGACTTGCGCGGTTTCACGCAGGAAGAGATTGGATGCGATTGCCTGGACACTGAACACCCGACTACGCAAGTCGTTGGGCTTCAGATGTCCCGCGGAGTTGTTTGCCCCGGACCATTCGATTTCAGGCCGCATCATGCTGCGCGTTTTGCACTTGGTCATTGAGACCGCCAAATTATTTACTCTAGGAGGACCCATGAAAACCGCCATCATCATTATGTCCGATCCGAAAAGTGGTTCTGAAGAAGCGCTTGGGCGAGTCTTTAACGCGCTGGCCCTCGCATCCGAATGCAAGCAGAAGGGCGACGAAGTCGCTGTGGTCTTTAACGGAGCTGGCACGCGGTGGCCTGGCGAGCTGACCAAGCTCACGCATCCGGCCAATGGCCTCTACAACGCAGTTCGCGATGTCGTGCAAGGCGCCTCCTGCGGCTGTGCAGAGGTCTTCGGGGCTACCGAAAGTGTCAAGTCGTGCGGGGTGCCGATGGTGAAAGACCATGCGCTGGCCGGAACAGCGGGACTCTTGAGCCTCCGTCGGTACATTGCGGAGGGATGGAATACAGTCGTGTTCTGAGCGCTGGTGAGTTGAAGGGCAATAGGGGGAAGCGATGGCGACAAAATATCTCGATCTGATGTTTACGGATGCGGTGTGCCGTGCACAGACCAAGTATTACGGACACGCAGGCAAGATCGCAGATGCCCCTGAACGAGACCCCCTGAGCCAGGCAGAAGTTGAATTCATCGCAGCTCAGGACAGCTTCTACGTGGGCTCAATCAGCGAAGGCGGGTGGCCTTACATTCAGCATCGCGGTGGGCCTCAGGGATTCTTGCGGGTGATCAACGAGACGACGCTGGCCTTCGCCGACTACAAAGGGAACCGACAGCTGCTCACGACCGGCAACGTTTCAGCGAACGACCGTGTGGGACTGTTTCTCATGGACTATAAGAACCGCGAACGGCTGAAGATTCTCGGCCATGCCCGTATCGAGGATGCCCGTGCTCATCCAGAACTCATTGCGCAGCTCGCCGACCCAAAGATGCGGTCGGCGGTGGAGCGGCTGGTCTTCATCGATGTCGTCTCATTCGACTGGAATTGTCCGAAGTACATCACCCCCCGGTACTCAGCAGAAGAGGTTGAAGAGCATGTGGGTCCGCTGAAGTGCCGGATTGCCGAGCTCGAAGCACAACTGCTTGCAGTGAAATCATGAAGGCTTTCGCAATAAGAAGGCCTCCCTTTCTATCGAAGGAGTGCATACGATGAAGGTCGCACAGATATGGCGATATCCGGTCAAGTCGATGGCCGGTGAACCACTGAATCATGCGCGCATCGGGCCGCTCGGCATCGAGGGAGATCGCGTCGTGCATGTAGAGGATGCGCGCGGGCACGTGATTACGGCTAGAACACACCATCGGCTGCTCGGTCACCATGGCACGCTCAATGAGTCCGGCGAGCCTCTGGTTGGCGGCTTGCTGTGGAGCGATCCCAATGTCCGTAAAAATGTTGAAGACATCGTGGGGCCTGGCGCCCGACTCATTCGCGACGACTCCAGCGATCGCTTTGACGTGCTGCCATTGTTGGTGGCGACGGATGGAGCAATCGCATCATTCGGGCGTGACGGCCGGCGCCTCAGACCGAATCTTGTCATCGGCGGGGTCGAGGGCCTGGCTGAGCGCTCATGGCCTGGACAGTGCTTACACATTGGAGACGTCATCATCGGGATACAGGACCTCCGTGGGCGCTGCATCATGACGACGTTCGATCCCGACAGCCTGAAACAAGACCGTCAGGTGCTTACAGACATCGTGCGGAGATTCGAGGGCACGCTTGCCTTGAATTGTTATGTGATTCGGGGCGGCGACATTCGAGTCGGCGACCACGTGGAGGTGGCTAGATATCATGAATGCGAGACCGTTCGCGCGTCGTGAGGCCACCGTGTGAGCGAACTCACCGCTAATCGGACAAACCGTCACAATTAGAAAAGGAGAAACTCGCAATGAGCAACGAAACAAAGACTGTTCACTACATCGGAGAGCCCCGTGCCGATGCCCCCATTCCACGTCCGGGAATGAAGCTTAGGAAGGGGCAGGCCGCAGTAGTTGTCACCGACCCTCAGAATGACTTCCTCAGTCCCAAGGGGGTGGCGTGGGGAGTTGTCGGTCAAAGCATTACCGAAAACAAGACCGTTGAAAATATCGAGAGTCTCTTTAAAGCGGCAAAGGCAGCTGATGTGCCGGTTTTTATCAGTCCGCACTACTATTACCAACACGACCAACAGTGGAAGTTTGAAGGCGCGCTGGAAACACTTATGCACAGCATCAGAATGTTTGACCGCAAAGGGGCTCTTACGACCGAAGGTTTTGGGGAATCAGGAGCCGACTGGCTTGAGCAGTACAAGCCCTACATCAACGACGGCAAGACGATTGTGACTAGTCCGCACAAGGTGTATGGCCCGCAGACCAACGATCTCGTCCTGCAACTGCGTAAGGCCGGTGTGACGCAGGTGATTCTCGCCGGCATGTCGGCGAATCTCTGCGTGGAATCCCATATGCGCGATCTGATCGAGCAGGGATTCAACGTGGTGGTCGTACCCAATGCCACTGCCGCCGCAAAGTTCCCAGGGTACGACGGCTTCGAGGCGGCCTTCGTGAATTTCCGGATGATCGCCAGCGACGTGTGGAGCACGAGCGAATCCGTGAATATGATCGCTGAGATAGGACCGAACAAGAGAGTCTAAATTGAGGGGAGAGTCTCACGCACTAGAGGGGAGGGAGATACCATGAATGCCGCAGTTATCGACAACGCGGCTCCGCACACAACCGGTTCACCGAGTCTGGTGGGCCTGATAGCAGAAGGTGACAGCTTCCCGAGTTTTCAACCAATACTTGTGTGAGAATTTCTGGTTTCCACACATATAAAACGCCGCAAGGCATAGAGGGAGGAATCATCATGGGTAAGCAGGTGAGCGAAACCTTGCAAGAAATGTTGGGCATTCTGAAGGAGGGTCAAATGACCGAAGGTCAGAAGATCTACTTTGCGGATTCGGTCGTCACACAGGAAGGCAATCAGCCGCCCATCGTGGGCAAGCAAGCCTCCATTGAAAGACTGGACAAATTCAGAGAGACGATTGGAGTGGCGGCGTTTATCAGCTACGCCATCGGTGCTGTGGCCGTCGCGGGAAACACCAGTTTCTATGACGCGGTGCTGACTTTGAAATTGAAGAATGGGGAAACCATCAGTCTCGAACAAGTCGTCAAGACTGACTGGCAGGACGGCAAGATCGTCAAAGAGCGCTACTACCATGGCTAATCAAGCGTGATGTCGCGTGGGAGCGGATGGCCTATGCCATTCGCTCCCACATTGATTCTCAAATCTTCAACAAGAGCGATCAATTATACGGAGTTGAAAACCATGAATATCCAAGGGCAATCACATCGATATCTGCAAATGACGCTGGGCCGACGAATTGTGTCACTTGTGTTGTTGGGCCTGATACTACTGACAATGAACATATCGGTGTTCGCGCAAACGATGGACAAAGCGAATCCGACTCACACTACTTACAATACCGTCAAAGTTGATGGCGTGGACGTGTTCTATCGTGAAGCAGGGCCGAAGGATGCTCCCGTTCTTCTACTGCTTCACGGCTTCCCGACGTCGTCGCATATGTTCAGAAATCTCATCCCTCAATTGGCCGACAAGTACCACGTCATTGCGCCTGACTACCCAGGCTTTGGCCAGAGTGGGATGCCCGACCGGTTGAAGTTCGCCTACACCTTCGACAACTATGCCCAGGTGGTCGATAAGCTGACTCGCCAACTTGGCGTGAACCGCTATGCCTTGTATGTGATGGATTATGGAGCACCCGTCGGCTTCCGCCTGGCGTCGAAGAATCCAGAGCGAGTGACAGCACTTATCGTGCAGAACGGCAACGCCTATAACGAAGGCCTCGAGCAGTTCTGGGATCCCATCAAGGCCTACTGGGGCACCGGGGGAGCGACCGAGCGCGAAGCGATCCGGTGGCTGACAGCGATTGCGGCCACGAAGTGGCAGTACACAAACGGCGTGAAGGACGCATCGCTGGTAAGTCCCGATACATGGACGATGGACCAAACATTTCTCGACCGACCGGGTAACGCGGAGATTCAGCTCGATCTGTTCTACGACTATCGCACGAACATCCCGCTGTATCCCCAATGGCAAGCCTACTTCCGCGAGCACAAGCCGGCGACGCTGATCGTGTGGGGGAAGAACGACGCCATCTTCGTTGCAGCCGGTGCCGCCCCTTACAAACGCGACATCCCGAACGCGGAAATCCACCTCTTCGATACCGGACACTTTGCCTTGGAGACGCACGGCCACGAGATCGCGAAGCTGATTCGCGAATTCCTCGGCCGCAATCTGAAGTCTGGCGGCCAAGGCTGACCAGGCTACGAACGCCTCTCTTGCCGGCCTGCCTGCAAGGGGGTAGATGGAAGAGTGGCGGTAGCTCGATGCGCACAGCGAAGTCATGTTCTGATGCCCGCTTATTTGAGAACAACTTAAGGAGGTAATTATCGTGAGCACTCTCGAACAGCCTAGGCCTCCATTTCCCCCATTCAATGCTGAATCCGCGGGCCAGAAGGTCCGAATGGCCGAGGACGCATGGAATACTCGAGATCCGCATAGGGTTTCGCTCGCGTACACACCTGACAGCCAGTGGAGAAACCGTTCGGAATTCCTGGCCGGTCGGGAGGCGATTGTTCAGTTTCTAACTCGCAAGTGGAGCAAAGAGCTGGAGTATCGTTTAATCAAAGAACTATGGGCCTTCCACGGTAACCGAATCGCCGTTCGATTTGCGTATGAGTGGCACGATGATTCGGCCAACTGGTTTCGGTCGTACGGGAACGAGAATTGGGAATTCGATGAACGTGGATTCATGCACCGTCGAATTGCAAGCATCAATGACGCGCCGATCTCGGAGAAGGATCGAAAGTATTTCTGGCCCATTGGTCGCCGGCCCGATAATCATCCTGGGCTGTCTGAGCTTGGCCTCTAGCAGGCTGCGGAAAAATTCGGTGTATACACAAGACGCTGCTGGAATCTTCCCTATGGCGCCAATGTCACAATAGTCTCAGGATGCTCAAAAAGGCTGTCCAGCAAGGCCGCAGCGAGCGAAGAGGCGAGGAGGTACGGACCGCATTTCGTGGGGCCGTTCGCCCGCGCAATAGATCTTGGCGAACGGAAAAGCCCCTCCAGTGCTTCAGATTTCCGAACAACTCTCGTCGAGTCTCTGAGCGATGCGAGAACGCCGCCTGGTGAAAGGCGCGTCTCGACGCGCCGGGGTTGGGCGGGTGAGAAAAGAGACTTTTTCAACATCCTGCTAGAATTCCGCCTCATCGCGCCTGCCCGGGCGATGCTGGGCGCAGGTAGGTCCCCAGGAGCCTGCCCCCCTTGTGCACTGTTGATTTATCCACCCTTTGAGCGTAGGAATTGTCCCGATGGATACGCCAGCCTTACCGGGACTTTTCTATGTCAGAGCCCACAAT
>JBGTMB010000313.1:0-63091 GCA_041743755.1 Nitrospiraceae bacterium
AACACGCCGAGCGCGGTAATGGCATCCACCACAAGAATGGTCTCGCTATAGGGTTTGACGATCTCGGCAAGCGCCTTGACGTCGTGCGCGACACCGGTAGATGTTTCGCTCGCCTGCACGTACACTGCTTTGATTCCCGGATCTTTTTTGAGCGCGTCGGCCACCGATTGAGGATCGACGGCATACCCCCATTCCACTTTGATTTCCGTCACCTGGGCGCCAAACGTCTTGCAAAGCTTGGTCCATCGTTCTCCAAACTTCCCTCCATTAATGGTTAGCGCCTTGTCTCCGGGCGAGAGAAAGTTCGACACGGCACCTTCCATGCCTCCGGTTCCGGAAGCCGCCAGCATGAGCACATTGTTTTTTGTTTGGTAAAGCCATTTGAGTCCGTCACGGACCTCAGCGAACACTTTGTCGAACTCAGGGGCGCGGTGGTGGAACATGGGCCGTGCCATGGCCAACAGCACTTCAGGTGGCACGGGCGTCGGACCCGGAGCCAGCAAATACCGTTTCAGCATCGACTGAACCTCCTAGCGGATAAAACGTGAACGATCTTACGCGGGAAAGCCGGACGATACCATTGCCCCTTAAAAGCTGTCAAGGCGAGGAACCATGCAGACACACGTGTTTCCAGACTGTTGAGTCATGTCGATTCCACGAGACTTCTCGTGACCATTACGGGCAACGACTGAAGCGGCTACTCCTGTGCCACCAACGAAGGCACGTCATACCTTTGGCAATTCCTTGACACGAATACAGTCCGTCGATAGTCTAGCCTCACACAACATGACACATGTTCCACACAATACTGATGGCGGCCGTACTTTGAAGAAGCCTCATGGGCCAGGGTACACCATCCTCCCATTAACCTTCCTCCTCAGTGTGTGGGTCAGCCTCTTTGCCCCTACCATTCTCGTGGCGCAGACTGCCACTCTTTCTACGCCCAATACGACCGACCCGCCTGCACTGACACTGATAGACGAGAACGACGCATCAGAAGACGATCCAGACCCAAATCTTGTCCCGCTCGATACCGACGGTCCGCCATCGGAAGCCGCCGACCAAAGCACATCCACGACGAGTAGCGTTCCGAGAGCTGAAGACCTCTTACAACCAAACCCAAGCGGAAACTCTCCGGCAACGGCGCGGTTTTCAGACGCCTTCAATCCTCCGGCTGAGCTGACGCAGACACAAGATCCGTCCGGAACTGACGCAGGTCAGACGGAATATGCAAGCTACAATGTTCCCATTGTCATGGACCCTTCAGTCCAGGCCCACATCCGCTACTTTAATACGGCCATCCACGATCGCTTCGGACAATGGCTGCTGCGACTCAGTCGCTACCAGCCCCTTGTTGAGACGATTTTCTCGGAATTTCACCTTCCCAGCGATCTGGTCTACCTCTCCTTGGTGGAAAGCGGATTCAACCCCTACGCATATTCACGAGCCAAAGCCACAGGCCCCTGGCAGTTCATGAAAGGCACGGCCAAGGCCTATGGACTCCGTGTCGACACCTATGTCGACGAACGCCGTGACCCCATTAAGTCAACGGTGGCTGCGGCACGCTACCTCCGCGACCTCTACGACCTCTTCGGCGCCTGGCCGCTCGCAATGGCCGCCTACAATGCAGGAGAAGGCAAGGTGATGCGAGCCCTCCATAAGGCCAAGGCGGAAAGCTTTTCTGAAATTTCAAAGACACGATTGATTCGTCGCGAGACGAAAGAGTATGTGCCGCGATTTATGGCTGCCACAATTATCGCGAGAAACCCGGATCGATACGGCTTCACTCAAGAATCCGCCGAGCCGCATCAATTCGATGAAGTGATCGTCACGCGGCCACTCCATCTACGCGCGATCGCCAAGGCCACCAACATTTCCTATGAAGACCTCCGGCTCCTCAATCCTGAGCTCCGGCGAGACGCGACTCCTCCCGGCGACGACACCTACCACCTGAAGGTTCCGGTGGGAGCAAAAGAAAACGTGGAACAGGAACTTGACCAGATCCCGACCCACAAGTTCCCCCCGCTTCCGGCAAAAGCTCAGTTTGCCACCGCCGGGTCCTCTCACTGGTATAAAGTCCGTATAGGCGACACGCTCGCCAAAGTATCCAAGCGGTTTCGCGTCCCGCTCAAGACCCTGAAGACGAAGAATAGCCTTTCCGGTCCGACGATTCGACCGGGCGACTTTCTCATCATCAGCCGCTAAGCTCAATTTCCCACTCTGCTGATCCACAGAACGAACGACTCACCCGCCCAACCCTGGCGTGCCGGAGGCGTAGCCTCTGGGCTACGTTGAAGATGCGTTCGAGGAGAGCACGACGCTGACGGACTTTTACAGCAACCTGTTAGGATTTTTTCTTGTTTGCTGAGGGCGGAGGAGCTGAAGGGCTTTTCTGTGGTGACGCACTCGCGGGAGCTGTCGACGTCGAGGGAGGCGTTGACTCTAGCGCTTTCTTCGTCTCCAAAATCTTGGTCCGAATCGTGGTCTCGCTGGTGAAGGGAGAGTTCGGATAGGCCTTGATCAGTTCTTGGTAGCGAGCCAACGCCGCATCAGGCCGGGATTGAGATTCTTCCAGCCGCGCCAGTTCAAATAACGCCTGGTCCCGATTCAACGTACCGGGGGTCTCCAAAATACCGGTGAGGGCCTTCACCGCCTGATCCCGGTCTCCCTTATGCAAGTACACATAGGCCAAGCGTTGCTGCACTAACCCAGCCATTGACGGATTCGAACCGTATAAAGAAAGAAAGCGCTGATAGGCCTCAATCGCCGGACCCAATTCATTGGCCTGGACCAACGTATTTCCTAAATGGTACAAGGCCAGTGGCGCGGAAGCGGTTCGTGGATATTGATCGACGATCTGCCGATACCTTGTGATCGCTTCCTTGCGCGCCTGATCGGCTTTCTGAGGGTCGCTGGCAGAGGGAGCGGTCAAGAAACGCATGGCCTCTTGCTCAAGGTCTAGAGCTTTCTGTGTCCTCTGGCGATCGACATAAAAGACTCCGCCGACCACGGCTACTGCAAGCACCACGACTCCTAGCCCCACGAGCAGGGGGCGTAGATAATTCCGTGGCCCATGGAGAGTATGGTCCACCCAGCTCGAGAGGTGGGCTTCATCGACCGTAAGAGTCTTGGGAGGAACCTTGATACGATAGCTCATGGATGGATCGTCGGAGAGAGCGGAGACGGTTTCCTCAAGTTGTGTACGCACCGTATACTTACTCGGGATTTCACGATTTTGTCAATGAGGCATCTGCCGGTTGGCTTGTAGAACGTATGCGTCTCCCAATTTGACAGACAGGCCAGCATACATGTTTGAACAACGGCTCAACGAATTGGCTGCGCGACATCTGACCAGGCGTCTGACTCCGCTCCATTCCGGCGTCGGCCCGGTCGTTGAGATGGCAGGACGCCAGATCCTCTTGCTCGCCTCAAACGACTATTTGGGACTGGCCACGCACCCGGAAGTCATTCAGTCTGCCATTGAGGCCACACAACGGTTTGGCGCCGGCGCCGGCGCCGCTCGGTTGGTCTCAGGCTCGTTGCCGCCGCATCAGGAGCTCGAGTCGGCCCTGGCGCAGTTCAAAGGGACTGAAGCCGCACTGACGTTTGGCTCAGGCTACCTTGCGAACATTGGCACGATCCCGGCACTGGTCGAACAGGGCGGATTGATCCTGGCCGATCGCCTGTGCCATGCCAGCCTCATCGACGGCTGCCGTCTCAGCACAGCCGACTTCCGTATCTATCGCCACAACGATACCAGCCACCTAAAATCCCTTCTGGTCAAAAGACGCCAGGCACGACGCACACTCATTGTGACCGACGGCCTGTTCAGTATGGACGGAGACCTCGCCCCGTTGCCTGAACTCAGTCGGTTAGCTCAGGAATATGAGGCTGACCTCTATATTGACGATGCCCACGGCACAGGCGTGATGGGACCGCACGGACGAGGAACAGCCGAACATTTCGGCATCGAGTCACAAATCCCATTTCAGATGGGAACCTTGGGTAAAGCCTTCGGCAGCAGTGGCGCCTACCTTACTGGACCCTCGATATTGATCCGTTATCTCATGAATACGAGCCGGTCCTTTATCTTCACGACGGCGCCCCCACCGAGTTCGGCTGCTGCCGCCACGGCAGCATTGCGCATCCTGCAACGAGAACCGGAGCGACGCGCTCGCTTGTGGGCGAACCGTGAACGGTTGTTCTCAGGATTGACCCACAGGGGATTCAGTCTGTCCCCCAGCGTCAGTCCGATCATGCCGATCCTCGTCGGCAATGCCGACACGGCACTCTCGTTTGCCGAACACCTCTTCAAAGAAGGCGTCTATGCCCCGGCGATTCGGCCACCGACCGTTCCGGACGCCACCAGCCGCATCCGCGTGACGGTGACCTCCGAACATACCTCCAGCCATATCGACCAGGCCCTCATCGCGTTTCAACGCGCGGGGGAATCGGTAAGACTAATCTGATCGAATCTCTCACCTCTCTGCACTAAACCACCAAAGCATCATTCACGCAGCCGCTTAGCCTGCATGATTCATGAAGGTTCGTTGCCATAATATGGGGAGGGTGAGGGAAGGGGCGCGAGACGGGCACTCGGAGACGTGAAGCCCTGAGGCGTACTCGCTCAGTACGTCGAGGGGCTGAACGGCGAGACTGCCCGTCGCAGCCGCGTATCCGCGCTTGCAGCAGACGCGTCATGAATCATGCGGGTTAGGGCTATTTTCTTGCTTTCCCATCACCCTGTGGCATGATGCTCCCAAGTAATCGTGACGTTCGACAGGCCATCAGCTGACTAGTCTTTCTTATCGAGGAGTCCACTTACATGGATATTTCGAAGCTCCTGACCTTCACGGCTAAGGAGGGCGCGTCAGATTGTCACATCAGCGCCGGCGAGCCACCGATGATCCGGATGAACGGCGATCTGAAGAAACTTGATCATCCTGTCCTGACCACAGAAGAAACACACTCGCTGATCTATGACATGATGAGCGATACCCAGCGGAAGAATTTTGAGGAAAAACGCGAATGCGATTTTTCCTTTGAATTGGGTGACATCGCCCGATTCCGCGTCAATGTCTTTGTCCAAAGCCGTGGGCTGGGCGCCGTCTTCCGAAACATTCCCACACAGATCATTCCGATGGAAAAGCTCGGCATGCCTCCGATCGTGCGACAGCTCTGCGATCGGGAAAAGGGATTGATCCTTGTGACCGGCCCAACCGGATCGGGCAAATCGACGACGCTGGCGTCCATGGTCGACTATTTGAACAACACGTTCGAAGGACACATTCTCACGATCGAAGATCCGGTCGAGTTCGTCCACAAATCGAAGAAGTGCCTCGTCAATCAGCGGGAACTGGGCGTCCATACCCTGTCTTTTGCGAATGCGCTGAGGGCTGCGCTCCGCGAAGACCCGGACATCATCCTCGTGGGTGAAATGCGCGACCTGGAAACCATCCAGCTCGCGTTAACGGCTGCGGAAACGGGCCACTTGGTGTTTGGCACACTCCATACGTCCAGCGCGCCGAAAACCATCGACCGCATCATCGACGCGTTTCCTCCGAACCAACAGTCCCAGGTCCGCACACAGCTCGCCGAAGCGTTGGAAGCGGTCATCACCCAAACCCTCTTGAAGAAAAAAACAGGGGGGCGAGTCGCCGCTCTCGAAATCATGGTCGCCACGACCGCGGTCAGAAATCTGATTCGCGAGGGTAAGTTGCACCAGATTCCCGGCATCATGCAGGCCAGCCAGAAAGACGGCATGCAAACGATGGACATGGCGCTGTTCGATTTGGCGACTCGCGGAATCGTCACAAAAGGCGAAGCCCAGTCGCGCAGCATGAATCCCAATTTGTTTGGATCCGCAATAAGCGGCGCGGCGTAACGTACCTGACAGGACACCCGGGGGCAGCATGGATGTTCGCAGCCTTTTAAAAGTTATGGTGGATCAGGAAGCCTCAGACCTGTACCTCACCGTCGATTCGGCTCCCGCCTATCGCGTCCACGGTTCGACACAGCAAACCGACACGCCACCGTTTACCAACGAACAGCTCGAAGCCCTTGCGCTCGCACTGATGCGCGGCCAGCAGCGTGGGGAATTCGAGGAGAAAATGGAAATGAACCTGGCTCTCTACTACAAGGAGCTCGGCCGTTTCCGTGTCAATATTTTTCGGCAGCGGGGGAACGTCGGCTTGGTCTTTCGGCATATCAAAGCTGAGATCCAGACCGTCGAGCAGCTCGGCTTGCCTCTGATCGTCAAAGATATTGCCATGACGAAGCGCGGGCTGGTGCTGGTGGTCGGAGCCACCGGTTCTGGAAAGTCCACCACTCTTGCCGCCATGATCGATCACCGCAATTCCATCCATCCCGGTCATATCGTGACGGTGGAAGACCCCATCGAGTTCGTCCACAATCATAAGCGATCACTCATCACTCAACGTGAAGTGGGGTTCGACACACTCTCATTTCAAAACGCGCTGAAGAATACCCTTCGGCAGGCGCCGGATGTGATTCTGATCGGCGAAGTCCGGGACACGGAAACGATGGAAGCGGCGATCACCTTTGCGGAAACCGGACACCTGTGTATCGCCACCCTCCACTCGAACAACGCGAACCAGGCCATCGAACGTATTATGAATTTTTTCCCGGTGGAACGGCACGCGCAAATCTATCTCCAATTATCGCTCAATCTTCGCGCCATTATCTCGCAGCGGCTCGTGCCATCTGTAGACGGAAAGCGGGCTCCCGCGCTAGAAATCATGCTCGATACGCCACGCGTCAAGGATCTCATCAAGAAGGCCGAGATCGATTTGCTCAAAGAGGCGATGGAACAAGGGGTAGACGAAGGATGCCAGACATTCGACCATGTCCTATTCCAACTCTATAAGGCAGAGCGTATTTCACTTGAACAAGCCTTGATCAATGCCGACAGTGCCAATAATCTCCGGCTCAAAATCAAGCTTGAGGGCCTCAGAGGGGACGATGCGATCAGCGCACTCCTCGACAAGAAATCAGGCGAATCCAGCACCGGAGCCTTCAAGATCCAGGGAGGGCCACAGGGCAATGTGACCCCCCTACGCAAGCGATAGTCGCTCACCACACCACCCACGCACTCCCCGACCAATCCGACGAGGATCACCGCGCATCCTGTGCTGTACGATCTCCTTGTCGCTCAAGATACGAGGCGATCTTCTCCAGCGCAAGCGCACTGAGTTTCGCGCCATACCAGGTCGGCATCGTCCCCGCCGGATATCCCGGCACGACGAACAGCCCCGGTTCGATGACCGACTCGACCACGTACTCGTGCACCGTTTTTGCCTGACCCCGGTATGCCGGATCAGCCAATCGCGCAGGCCCCGTGGTCCCCAATAAAAGGGGCGGTCCTACGCGTCCATTCGCCCCAGAAATACCTGGAACCACGTGGCACACCGGACAGCCGGCCTTCGTAAAGATCTCTGTAATCGGCTCATCGCCCGTCACCAACGACACCATATCAGCAGTCAGCGCAACGGGAGATGTAACAGGCGGCGGCGTGACCGGGGAGGGAGTGAGGGAACGGAGAGCGAACACTGTCCCCAGTAATAGCGCAACCACGATAAGCGGCGTAATAGATCGTTCAGCCATAGAGCCGGTCACAGAAACAGTTCGGTAGGGTTCTTAGGCGTGTTTCTGCCCATCGACAATAGACGCTTGAGGATTCCCATCGCATCCCAATCGCCGGCAATCTCCCATCGACATCGCTGCCTCGTCGTCGTTGCACATGGAATCAATGCGCAGGCATTACAAAGTCAGTCGACAGCCTGTTGTCTGTCATGTCCACGAAAACTGAACGCCTGCACCTTGTACCAATCTTTGGAACTATTCCCCTCAACTCGGAACAGGGCCACTGCTGACGCCGTAAACTGAACACTCAAGGATACGGCTTGTTAGACTGATCCGCCTATGATGCGGAATTCCGATTTCTGTCTGCCTCACACGATCCAGGATCTCTTGCCGAAGGTTTACGAATGCCTGCCCTCGGTGCGCGCCTAGATAGCTCACTAACACATTCTGGCCGACCGTCGTCTCTGAACTTTGCTATACTTTTCATAGCATGGCATCTGATACACCAACTTCGAAACCGTCCGCTCGAGACCGCCGCGCGTATTTTCGCGTCAACACCGTCCTATCGATCAGCATTCAGGCCGAGACGGACACAACAGAAGGTGAGTTCATAGAAAAATCCGTCAACATCAGCGGCGGGGGCATTAGCGTGACCGTCAACGTGGCCTACCGCCCTGACGATGTCCTGTCGATCGCACTGATCCTTCCCGATCAGCTCATCTTCAAAATCTACGCCGAAGTGTTGTGGCTAGACCCCCTCCCGTATCATGCCGGTACTTACCGCCTACACGCCCGCTTCGTCAGGATGACCACACAGAATCAGGAATTATTGATCAGACACATCTTAGGTTTTCAACGCAGCCGCCTCGAAAATCATTATTCCGCATAAATGCGTGACATGCCCACTGAGCATTCACACAAGGCGTTAAACTCCGCACCGAAGAAGCTTCCATCGCCGCTCAGAAATCTTGAGAGCCTTCTTGGACCAAACACTCTGACACGTTTCGCCTATTCTGCACACATGCACCCATCGAGCTGACGGGTCGCAATGTACGTCAGATTGTTCCTGTACCGAGTGAAGCCTTTCTGCCGGCTGAACAGCCGCAACAGACAGTCCGAAGACTTCTGCTCCACAAAAAATCCGTAGTCCGCTCCTGATGGCGAAGCCACCAGAAAAGGGCGCGGCCCAAGCGAGCCGGTGGAAAGCACGGTCGTCGTGGACTCAGCAAGCTTCTCGGCCACCTCCTGTTTCTCCCCCTGCTCAACAAGGATCGAACTCATCTGATCCACGAACATGTGCCGGCAATTCTGATCCGACAAGGTAGTGACCTGCGCCACCGTCGTACAGCCGCCGATAACAAGGAGAGCAACAGCGACTAGCGCCTTCTCAGTTGCAGAACACGTGCTATTCCTCATTCTGAAGTCCCATAGTCTTAGCGCCAAAAGCCAACCGCTCCGCGCCAACACACAAGGAAACGATTTCTGCCGCTTTATTTCCGCGCAAAGAACTACGCCGCGTGGAGAAGGAATTCAACTTTTATGGCCTCGTAGGGGAACCTCAATGTTGCCAGTCTCGGTGCGATTGAGCAGGCCCGCAGACAACAGAGCCGTCACATCGCTGTGCACGGCCTCCACGTCGCGTATGGAGACCGGCCCGGCGCCGCACAAGGCCTTCAGAAGCTCCCATCGTTTGGCAGACAGGACCTTCCAAAGAAGTTCAGGCGTCGCGAAGCCAATACGCGCCGACCGCTGGGCCTTCCCAGACCTCCAGGTTTGCACAAACTCCTTCATGCCTTCATCAGGTGACCGTACTTCAAACGTAACCGTTTTCATTGTTCCACCTCGCTAAGTCTCCATAATACCCACAACATCTATCGGAAGCACTACTTCAACTACCTCACCTGGTGGCACCGCAAAGGCCAGCAGAGGACGTGTGTATAGATCCTCAATGCCCAAGCAGCTCCTGAATCGTCAGAACATCTTACCGGTCTTCAAGCAGATGGGTGGCGACGGAGCGAAGATGGGGTTATTGCTTCAGGCGGGCGCGGACATTCTCGAAAACACGTTCACCGGGTATCGGCTTCACTTTCCCCTCAAGGACTTCACGATAGCGTCTTTGCGCTTCCATTAACCAGGCGCCCTCGACATCGGCATCAGCCGGACCATCAAGATCCGCGATCAGGAAGCGAATCAACTCGGTCTTATCTTCGAGGGTCAAAGAACGAATCTTTGCTTCAATCTCAGTGACATTGGTTGACATGGCTATCTCCATGCTGCCCATTCTTGAGCTACACTAACCTGACTGTAGCCAGAGGGCCCTGAGTTGTCAACGTGCGCACATCCAACGAGCACCACTCTCCGCCCCTATCTCCTAAGGTCATGGGCTGAATGGTTCCCCACTGCGCCCGTCGAATAATCCTCTCTTTCTCCCCCACCACTCAAACAATGGGCTGAGGCAGTTCTGCTCTCAACGTGCGCGCGTCCAACGAGGGCCTTCTGAGGCCGCGCGTTGCGCGAGCACAGAGAGCGAACCGCCTCAGCCCATCACCGCCGAACCATGATGATGTATCAACAACCACTCATCCCCGATGCGCTCGAAGAGATTCGTGGCTAACACCTGCGCCTGCTGCGGTTCGTCTGCTTGTTGGGTGGTGATGTTCTCCACACACACGACCCAGGCCAAATCGCCCGCCACCTGCACCGTCACATCAGTCAGCACAAACGTCATGGAAAATGTATTGTTGAAGATCAGCACCCAAGAGTCTCGAACCTCAGGCCAATCCGACCGCAACGACCAGCCTGGATGGATACAGGTCACATACTCTTGATGGGCCCAAACCTTATCCATCTCGTTGATATCGAGGCTGCCAAACGCGGCATAAAATGCGCGGTTCGCTTGGTTTACTGCTTCGATGCGTTGCTCCAACATCCTTGGCTCCTTGCTTGGGAAATGGGCCGTATCATACTGCAATTACAGAGACGCGGGCGAGGGGGAAGGGATGGAGCCTGATGATCTTCTGTGCTCGCGCAACGCGCGGCCTCCAAAGACCCTCGTTGGACGCGCGCAGTGGAAGATCAATCAGCCCCCATCCCTAGAGAAATAACGAGCAAGCTCGGAAGGAGCATGTCTATCATTCGATGCGCGCAGGAAAAGATAACCTGGCTATTCCCTTTCAGTGCTAGGAGAGACAGGACAGGCTCGATCTTCGCAGGCTGCTCAAAAAGCCAGGCATCTCACCCACCCAACCCTGGCGCGCCGAGACGCGCCTTTCCCAGGCAAGGCCGCAGCAGTTTAGTACTCGCTCACAAAAGGGTGGCCTGGTTGATCCTCGATTGCGCGCGTCGAACGAGCACCTTCTGAGCGTGCGCGTTCCGCGAGCAGGAGGACGACCAGGCTACCCGTCCTTATTTTTTCAGCAGCCGGTTAAGTAATGAGACGGGAGGTTTGCCGATCGACGACCCACACTCCGGCTAAAATCAGTGCAATGCCAAATATTTCACTCATGCCTACGGATTCGTGCAGTAGCACCGCAGACAGGACAATGGCAGCCACAGGCGTGAGATTCCCAAAGACAGACGCGCGCGACGGCCCAACGCCCTTCACGCCGTACAGCCACGCCTGCTGCGCGATCGCGGTGGCGAACAAGACCAGATACCCCAGCGCCATCCAGTCCGCCGTCGTCACGGACCCGAGTCCCGCATCCAGCATCTTACGGTCCACCCACAAGAGAGGGACTTGAAGAACGGTCGCGACGAGCAGGGTTGCCCAATTGACGGTCAACGCCGAGTGGCGCTCCATGATCTGCCGGCTGCCGATACTGTAGAGAGCCCAGCTCACCACCCCACCGAAGACCAGTAGGCTGCCGAGCAACGGCTGATCGCCTGCGGCCTGGAACCCCGCCACGGAGACCAACCCCACACCCGCAAACGACAGGAGACCGCCCGCCCACACCGCGCGCAGCGGAACATCCTGAATCAACATGGCCGAGAGCAGCGCCGTCACCACCGGACTTGCCCCGATGATCACCCCGCCCACGGCTCCGCTCACGTACTTGAGCCCCATCATAATGAGCAAGTGGTTCCCCAGCACGCCGAGCCCCAGCAGTCCCAGCATGCGCACATCCGCCTTGGTCAGCTTGGCCAGGGTGCCCTCCTGCCACCACCAGGTACTCAGGAGGATCGCCAACCCGCCGATGTCACGCAGGACGGAAGCCTCAACCGCAGAGAATCCGCTCAAAGCCAGCTTCTGGGCCACGATCGATCCGCCCCACAGGATCGCGGCAGCGATAATCGCCCCATAGGCCAGTCTGGTGGAGGGAGGTGTCATGGACCATGGGAATACAGTCGTTTTCACCTGCCGTCAAGGAGTTATTGTCTGCCGTGCCCCGATACCCTTGACTGCGGTGACGAAGTTACATAGAGGCGATGGGCTCAGGCCGCTGCCGATCCTATGGCATCGCGGGTCCTGCGAGGACGCAGGCCAGGAGCGATTGCGCAACAATCTCACCCTAGATCGGGGAGCTTCGCAATATAGTCGTTGCTGTGGGCCGTAATCTTTTGCTTCACTTGATCTCGTATGCTTGAAAGCACCTCATCGTTGATGGTGACCTTTCCCGAACATTTTTCCAGTTCAACACCGTCGTTCTGAATCTTAAAGAAGAGGATCTGGGTGATAGTCGACTCTGCCTTTAAGCTAAAGGCCATCAGTGAGACAAAGAACTGATCGTTGTCGCCTTGCTCGACCAATGCAATTTGAAAGTGTCCAGTTTTAACATGTTTGCTTTCGCGATCAAAAATTGTCATCCACGACTTGCTGGAATCCATCGACTTCAGGGCTTCGAGGGTCGCTATCACGACTGCAAGCGCAGCCGGGGCGGCTCCGAGAAACACCGACGCGACTTTGAGGATCGCCTCGTGGGCTTCAAGGCCGTCTGCCTCTTCCGTGTAGGAAGAAAAACTTCTGTCTTGAATCACCCATCCAATATTTTCCAGGACGTCGAAATACGCGTTGTACCATTGGATAATGTTCGTCTTGTCAGGCACTTTTTTGTTGGCCACGAGCTGGGCGAGCAGGCTGGCATTGACAATGTCTTGCCGTCGTTCGTTGGAGACCCCTTTCACGAACGATACGATATCTGAGGCCACTACCATCGCTTGGTTTTTCTGTGCATTGAAGTCAATGATCTCTCGAACGCCTTCGACAGCCCCTCGAGTCGGGGACGGCAGCTTAACGGCATTGAGAAATTCACGAGCCGATTTAGGAGTAATCTTCTTCTTCATGTCATATCCTCCAGAGTTGTGTGGTGGAACGCCCTGTCAACTGTGGCGCCATTCTTTTCGTGACCGTTGGGCTCACTTCTTCACGCCTTGCTCTTTCCGCGACGCGTTGGCCGACGTGTAGCTTTCTCTCGCACAGGATTCTTTCGCACAGGCTGTTTTGCCGAAGCCTTTGGGCTGGGAGGTAATCTGGCTTTCTGTTTTCCTTTACTCGCAGGAGGTTCCGTTGTCTGGGCACGTGGCTGCAAGCGTTGTTGGATATAATCCAGCGATTCCATGGCTGACGCGACAATCGCCCGATCGGGATAGGACAATTTTCCGAGGATGTCTCTCACAAATTTCATCTGTTTCAGGGCTGAATCTTGTTCTCGTGGGGTCGCCGACGATTCGGTAAACGCGGATCGATAGGTCTGTACGAGATTGTCCTGCTCTTGGAGCAGGGACTGGTGCAGGAACGCCCGGATCAGTGCCACATCCGCAATGGTGACTGCGTCCCATGCACTGCGCGTCTCGTGGAAACGTTGCTGCGCCAGAGACTCGCATGTCGACAGCAACGATTCATTCGTGAAATCCTCCTTCCCTATGAGCGCCTCTACCACTAACGCGTTGATGATCGGGTAGGGATCTGCTTCCCCCTCACGTTGGCGTCGATCTGCCGCTTCGCGGTAGAAGACAGCCGATTGTCCCAAGTGGTCTTTGACCTTCTCCGCATCGGTCTCAAGCTGTGCCAGTCTTTTGTGCGCGCTTCCCATGAGGTTCAGGCGTTCTGATGTTTTGGCTATCCCGAGTAGATGCCGGCCTTTTTCAATGGCCTCTTCGATCATAGCCGTGTTGTTGTCCTTCTCTCCAAGCCGCACGGCGAGATTGATCCATTGTTCAATCGCGCGCAGCGTCGCGGGACTTGAAGTGTCTTCGCACTCTGCCGCACGTTGATAATGTTCGATGGCTTCTTGGCAAAGGCCGTGCTCGCCATAGGCTCCTCCGAGGCGCTCCTGAAAGGTGCCCTGTTTCAGCCAATCCGATGCGCAAGTCTTTTCAATCTCCCTCAGTGCTTGTTGCAACTGAGCTGGGTCCGCTGTGTCGATCTGGCGCGAGAGTCCATCCAATTTGATGGACACTTCTTCCGCGGCAACGGTGACATCGTCGTCACCCGCTTTTTGAACGCTCGATGTCTGCCCAAGACAGAAATCCGGATCGCCATACGCTTGATAGGCCCCCCACGTCGTACTGGATTCCCTAAACTCCTCCCAGGTCTTCCCTCGGGCGTTCTTCAGAGCCCGACCAAAGGGCACGCCTGCAAGAAGTTCCGTGTAAAATGCTTGTGCGAAACACAGTGCCGCATCGTCCTGAACAGGCCATCCAGCCGCGACGACCGCGCGCACGCCTTTCCGGATCAATTCACGAGAGATACTGGCGGCCATCTTATTGTAGGCCGTCCCGCCAATTTGCCCGAGATAGCAGCAGTTAAGGAACACTAGTTCCGGGATCGGATCCAGCATCGTGATCTCTGCTGCAGTGAGAAAAAGGCCATCGTTCAGGACGACGCCGGCCTTCGCCCCGATCGTATCGATGTCTGCCTCGTTGTAATAACCGTGGCCGGCGATGTGGATGATGCGGTAGGGTTGGGCCACAAGTTGGTTTAAAACCTCAAGCGCGCCGGGCCGCGACCTAGAGTGAGTCACCTTGTATTGAGTCCCCAACAATGACGCGACGTGCTGGGCTTCGTTCCTGGCGCCAGGAAGCTCCGGATAGCTGGATGGTGTCAGGGGATCTCCAACCACATACACGTTGTTGGAGGTGCTGTCTCGGACGCGCGCGTCGTAGTCGACGGCTTCAAGCTGTCGAACCATGCCCATGCAAACACAGAGGGGCTGGTCCGTATCGATCATCAGTTCCCAGGGATAGTGTGCCGTCACGTCATCGAGAATGAAGACCACGTTATCCTGGCTGAGGAGACTGTCCTTGAGGTCAAGTGGGATCAACAATTCAAAGAGGGTCTTCGCGATGCCTGCATTGAAATCCCTGGACGTGATTGAGCGCTGAATGAGCTGAGCGATCAGTTCGGGTTGGTTTTCTTGAACAATCACTTCGGCTCGGGCCCGGTCTGACAGGGCGAGAAAGCGGAGCGTGTGTGGGCGACGAAGGCCAGATCCGCCCTCTTTAAACGCGAGATCGAGCAGCGCACTCCAGACTTGCGGATTGTCGGCCTTGTCTTCTTGCAGGATGGCACGCAGGCGTTCTTTCAACACCGGAGCCAGATTCAAATGGTTCGGGGATGGGATTTCCTGGATCGCGGATACTGCCCAGCGACGCCAATACCCTCGACTGCTCGCCGGAACGAGCCGCGTCCGGCCACCTTTCCCTTTTTTCAAGTGAGGTTCGACCTCAATGTCTGTCTTAAATTCACGTTCGATGCGCTTCTCCACGCGATGTGCAGACTTTGCTGCATCGACCGCCACATCGAGAAAGAGTTCGATGAACTGAATGTGCGTCACCCACGGAAGCGTGGGACGCTGCTCTTTGATGGCGCGATTCGCGAGAGCCCGATTCGCCAAGATCACGCCACGCACAATGGCATTGACCGAATCCTCCACGGCAATGTTCGCTGATGTGTTGGACCCGATCAGCAAGCTGTTGATCGTGAGGCCAACTGGTTCCTTCGCTAGTTCTGCCCAGCCACGGCATTGGTTGATGTGCAAGCAATACTCTATCACCCCCTGATGTACGGATTGAGTGAGCGCCGAGGGCGTCAATTCCCCCCACTTGCCGAGCCCGATGACAATCGCGCCATGCTGAACACCTAAGGATTTCTGGATCTCATTGGGCGGGGCCAGCACAACAGCAACCGTGCCCGGCTTTCCTGGATAGCGCCCCAAATGATAGCGCTGAGAGAGGCCGTTGCCGACAAACTTGTCCACAATGCGCTCAGCCCCGGCGATGGTATCCCCTTCGTAGTGACTGAGCAAAATGGGATGGCTGGTGTGATTGAGATCTCCATGCAACACGGAGACGTGGAGTGTGTCTGATGCAGGTTTCATAGTGCGCCTTCTCTGTTGGCATAGATCGACCAGGAGTGTGGCGGTGCCCCACCCATAGACACTCCTCTACGAACTCTCTCTAGCTGAGAAACATACGATCAAAAGAAGCACGCTGTCCCTCCAGCTGAGGAACTTGATCGTACTGATTGCCCTTGAGCTTCGCGGAGGTTCGTTGCTGTAATTCTCGATAGGTCAACTCGCCGTTGGCCTCCTTGATGGACTCAACCAGATAATATGTCAAGGCACCGTTGAACGAGCCGCCGATGTGCGCATCGGCGGATGTCTGTGTATCGCGACAACCGGTGATCAGCATCTCTTTGATGTCGGCATGGACGATATCGCTCTTCCTTTTGCGCCCTCGCGGGGCTTTTCCCATCTTGTCACGAACCGTCCCTCGCAGTTTCCTGCCTGACTCGGTGGCCATCAGATCTAACGGGCAAGGGAGAAAACGCTCTTTGATCGGGGCATCTGGTGGAGTGATCGCCCGAGTATTGGTGCCTGAATGGCAGCAATCCATAATCACCGTGAGACTCACGCCCGATCGCAATTTATTGAGTGTCTTACGGAGCCAGTCGTCGCTGAGTGGATCCTCCCAGTCAAGGTCGGTTGGACACAGTATCTCGTCTCGATGATCCGCTTCATCACCATTGTCATCAGGCACGTTCGCCCCATGACCTGAATAGTGCAGCAGCAGGGTATCGCCTTTCTTTCCGCCGGTGATCAGCTTCTTAATTGCCGACTGCATGGCCTTCTTCGTCGCCTGCAGATCGGTGAGAGACGTAATGTCTTGGGCTGAAAATCCATAGTGGGCCGTGAGCGCGTGCTCGAGATTCTTGACGTCGTTGACACAACCTCGCAGGTCTGCTCCGGGAACTTGATACTGGTTAATGCCGATAAGCACCGCTCGCTTGGCCATATCATCCTCCTTGTGTGTGGGAAATAACTCTCACCCCAAATCTACGCCCCCGATTACGGCTAGTTGAACCTCTTGAGCCGGTTAGAATCCTGCGTATGTTCCATGAGTTCGACCATGTTTTCAACCGTAATAAGCATCGACTCACTCTGGAGCTCAGAATGGTGAATGACGCAAACATCTTGCCAACGAAATATCTGAGGGAAGAGGTATGCCCAACTTGAGCTTCAGACCCAGCCTCTGAGAGGAAATACGGCATTTCCTTGCACAATGATCCGATCTTTTGGTGGCAGAGGGAACCCTTGAACGATTGCGAGACCGTGGGCAACAATCGGAGGGAGAATCTAAAACGATACGGCACTGTATCAAAATGGGTACCGCATGATGGGGTCGCCAAAGTGGATTGGGGCCACCTGTTCCTGGCAGGAACGCCTCGCTGTCCAGAAGTCCTGATTGACGAGAAACTCACCCTATTGGTTGAAGATCCGCGTGTATTCTATGAGGTATCCACACGTGAAAATATTGTGGAGTGTGCTGATTTTTGGGAAAATGAGGCATACGTATCTCAACTGGTATCGCTCATGCATACAGGGGTTGGTGAAAGTAAACCCTGCGAGAAGGAGCGAGCCATGGGCGGTATTTTTATCAGCTACAGACGGGAAGACAGCGCAGGCTGGACAGGCCGATTGGCTGAGTATCTCAAAAAACAGTTTGGGGCCGAGTCCATTTTCATGGATATCGATAGGATTCAGCCAGGTATAGATTTCACAGAAGCACTTCAGAAAGCGGTGAGTTCCTGCGAAGTCTTGCTTGCCATGATCGGGCCCGAGTGGGCTACGGTTACCGGCAAATCAGGGAAGCCCCGCATTGAGGACCCCTCTGATTGGGTTCGAACAGAAATCGCTGCTGCCCTTAAGCGAAAGATTCCTGTCATTCCTGTGTTGGTGGGTGGAGCATCTGTCCCTACTATCGATCTTCTGCCTGATGACCTTGATGCTTTGGCGCAACGGCAAGCCCACGAGTTGACGGACAAACGATGGAGCTTTGACGTCGAACAGCTCATCAACACTCTTCCGGCAGTACGTCAAAAACCTTCGCCTGTCCCCAATGGGGTGCCTTGGCGATCCAAACCTGCCATGCTCGGGATGCTCATAGTTGCGACAGCGATAAGCACGGGGATTGCTCTCACATTGATCAATCCTTCTGCTCCTCCTCCGGTTGAAGCGACTGGCACAGCCCTCCTGGCCGTTCCCAAGATCCCACCACAAACGGTATCAGCCGCCGCGCCAGAAACGACTGCTGCGATCACGTACCTTCATGCTGGGCAGGAAGCACGGTTGAAAGATCACCGTGCGTCCTGTGTGTACAAGGTGCTGGCTACACAGGTGGATCGATCACGTCCAGACACCTTGTCGCTGAGCGTGACGGTGCAGGTGACGAGTGAGGGACCGCTGGATACCGGGTTCGGAGACAGTAACTTTCGCTTGCTCGTCGACGACGTGCCGCGAACTCCGACAAGCCGTCTAAGTGATTCCGTGAAGCCCCATAGCGCGAAAGAAGGCACCATCGTGTTTACGTTTCCGGTGACCGCACAGCGACTCCTGCTGCAACTTCGTATGGGAGATAACGCGGCTGAGTTTCCTGTAGACCTCTCACCAATCTGGTCGTAATGCGCTCAGCGGATCCTGGTTCATCTCGAACTCTTTCCAAATCTGTGAGCCACGCGAACGATGCCCCTCTCGCGACGACGCCACACAGGCCTATCGCGACAGCCTGGCGATTGCGAAGAAACTGGCGGCGGGCGATCCCAGTAACACCCAGTGCAGCGCGACTTGTATGTCTCCTCTTGGAGGTTGGCTGATCTCGCTGAAAAGCAGAACAACTCCCCTAAAGCGAGCACCTATTGGAAGCAGGCCTTTGATGTGTTGTCGGGCATCGACAAGCGGGGCCTGCACCTCTCGCCGGGAGACCGGCAACTTTTAGAAACTTTGCGCAGGAAAGTCGGCGCAAGCGGCCAGGAAGGCTATGGCCCCTCGCGAGGTCGTCTGAAACGGCACTGCCGATCGAGGAGTGGTTTCCGATGAACTCTCGTTCCACAAGCGCGGGCTACAGACTTCGGCTATCGATCCATGTGACCTGTCCTGTTCGACGTTTCACTTCCTGATACATATGCGCCGTGCCGCCGGGCCCATCCCCGCCGCTACTGTCCCAGAGGCAGACGAATTGAACCTTGCTAATGCCATACGACAAAGCCGTATACAAGAGCCAGCGGTTACAGCGCTCGTAGGGATCGACGCCCTTCGGTGGCAGGCCGAGTTCCGCCGGCGCTGTGCGAATGCCGGGAGTGATGGTCAGGGCCGCTTTGGTCTTGAGGTACCGATCACGCCAGGCCTCGCCCCTACAGACCACCGACCGTTGGATAAACTCTGGCTCGTCGAACGGCTGCAGCCACTGAACCGGTACCCTTCGTTGCTGACAAGCTTCGGTGAACAACAGATCGCCGCCACAGGCGCCTTGCGTCAGCGCGAGGTCTTCGGGGCCGGCTTCGAGTTTCTCCAAGGCCTCGGCGATCTTCTGTGCAGCAACCGATTCCTTCTCCGCAGGGAGGCGCGGAGGCTGTCTTCCCGGCGCATCGATCATGTGGCCGCTGAAGAGGAACACCTGGCGCGGTTTCCAGCGGGCTTCGGGCTTCGCCAGTTTCTGCAAGCCACGCTCAAAGGTAGCCATCCCAGCATCGACATGCTCCAAACGGAAACCCAGGTCTTTGAGAAGCTGCAACTGGGCGAGACAGGAATTCAGCGCGAACCAGTCCTTGTCGTTCTTCGCGAGGGCTTCCTTATATGCGGCCTGTATCGTGTCCGGCGTACCGACCAGCACCTCCAGATCACCAACGGTTGCGTTGGACCAAAAGCGCTGCGACTCATCCGACTCGCATTCAGCCGCAAATCGAACGGCCCGAGCCATGGTGTTCATGGCTCGGTCGTAGCGGGGATCGTTCGTCAGATACCGATGGAGATGCATCAATATCAGCGCATTGATACCGGAATAATAATGACGAGGATTGCTGCGGTAACTGGTGGCGTAGCTCTCGATGGCCGCCCGTAACAACACGTCTTCGTAGGCGGCTTCGTTTCGCATCTGCGCCGGCGTCTTGCCGGGCTGGCGCCACGCAGCCACCCAAGCATCTTTATCGACACGCCCAAGCAATGTCCACGTTTCCTGGTCCTTTGGATACAGCTCCAACACCTTTCGGTAGTGGTCGCGCGCGCGATCCACTGAATGGCCCGGCCTTCCCACCAACGCCAGCCGTTGCAGACAGATACCCTGCTCACGTAGGCCCCTGAGGTTGCGCGGCTCAATTGCGAGCCCCCGATCGAGTTGTTCCAAGGCAAAGTTGAAGTGCTCGGCCTTGCGCAAAGTCTCGCCGGCCTTGATCCAGGCCTCGGCTCGAAAGGCGGCAACCGGCGCCTCATCCGCAAGCGCCAGCACATCACCGATGTGGCCGTCCTTGCGCGCCAGCTCGATACGCCGCTCCCACGCATCATGTTGTTGCCAAAATTCCTGCACGTCGCCGATGCGAAGCGACTTCCAGTCCGGCTCCTGAAGATTGGGCATCAGATGATAGACCGGACTGATCTTACGGCCATGCCACGACTCCATTGTCTCCTTGACCATGTCGGTGAGGCTTTTCTTCTCCTGTTCCATGGTCGCAGGATCCGGCACGCCGTCCTTGATGTTGTAGCAAAGTTTACGATCAGTATAGAGGTCGAAGGCGGTCGTCACTCGCCCGCCACAGATGAGCACCACACCTCGCGCGCGGAGCGCATGGCGCACGCCCAACTCATACCAGACGTTGGGATTGTCCACGGTCAGGTCAGCGACCACAAGATCGGCGATCAGGAGTTCTTGGAACATGTCGGTGCGGATGTCACCGGTACGTTC
The DNA here is from genome assembly GCA_041743755.1 of Nitrospiraceae bacterium. Taxonomy (GTDB): domain Bacteria; phylum Nitrospirota; class Nitrospiria; order Nitrospirales; family Nitrospiraceae; genus Palsa-1315. The sequence continues at coordinate 20,773 of JBGTMB010000313.1, forward strand.
CTCTTCATCCGCACGAAACACGTCCAGACCCGCCGCTTCAAGCGCAGGCTTGATCAGCTCGGTATAGACGCGATTGAAATCGATCTCGACGCCTTGGCTATCCTTCTTCGCACCGAACGGCATGGCGACAAAGGCGTGTGGCTTCATACATCACCCCTCGTTAGCAGTGATCTGTTTTAGAGAAGGCATGCCAGAGACGATCCGTTATGGGGAACATCTTTGGTGGAGCGGCCGTTGATAAAGAATAGGACTTCAGCATTCAGAGGGGACAAATCTATACGTAACGTGGTGCCGGGTCAACGCACCTGCAACTGGACGGCCTGCATGTCAATGGTGAGGACCTCTGTTTTCCATGAACCTGACGCGTTGCAACTATGTTCTTTTCCGTACCACCAGCACTCCATCCCGAATCGTGACGAGCACGACAGAGACGCGCGGATCGCTTACAACCACTCGATTCAGCTCTTGAATGGCCGCTGTCTTGTCATCCGGCGGCGGTTGTTTCAGAACATCGCCGTCCCACAAAACATTGTCGATCAGGATGACACCCTGCGGCGCGAGCAAGTCAAGGGCCCGCCGGTAGTAATTCAGATAGTTGATTTTGTCGGCGTCGATGAAGATCAGATCGAATGGTCCCTTGAGACCTCGCATCGTCTCGAGCGCCGGCCCCATGCGGATCTTGATCTTCTTGCCGATCGGCGAACGTGCGAAATACCGACGCGCGAGCGCCGCCGACTCCTCATCGACTTCGCACGTGATCACCGTCCCATCAGCCGGTAACGCTTCGGCGAAACAGAGGGCGCTATAGCCGGTGAACATGCCGATCTCCAGTACGTTGGTGGCCTGGACGAGCTGCGTCATCATTTTCAAAAAGGCCCCTTCGAGCGGGCCAACAAGCATCTGCGGAGTCTCCATACACCGCTGAGTCTCTTCCCGCAAGGCACGGCAGAGATCCGACTCTGGCATGGAGTGGGCTTGGGCATAGGCTTCGATATCTTCAGAGACCAGTGTCTTCATCGATCTGTGCAATCCTGGGTTTGAAAACGATCGGTCGGTTGCGTACACTACGCGAAATTGATTCATCGATACGACGCGCATCATAGCATGACGGTTCCTGAAGGAGACACTCGACTGTGAACACCCTGAAGACTGTTGACGCCTTGACGACCAGACTCTTGGAGATCCAGCGCATTAACAGCGCGGCCTCGCTCCTCTCGTGGGACCAAGAAACCTACATGCCGGCCGGCGGAGGCGAAGCCCGCGCCGAACAGATTTCGACGCTCCAGGGCATCGCGCACCAGAAGTTTGTGTCGCCGGAAGTCGAGCAGTTGCTCACCACCTGGGTCGATCCGGAGACCGGTGAAATCCGCGATACCCCTGGCGAAGGCTGGGATGAACCTTCTCGATCGCTGCTCCGCGAAGTGTGGCGTGACTATCGCCGCGCGAAGAAGCTGCCTTCGGATTTTGTCGTCAAGCTCAGCCGGGAATGTTCGCTGGCTCAGCAAGTGTGGGTGGAGGCCAAAGAGAATCAGGCCTTCTCGCAATTCCTCCCGAATCTCCGCACAGTCTTGTCGCTCAAGCGAGAAGAGGCCGAATACCTCGGGTACGAAGACTCGCCGTACAATGCCCTGCTCGATGTGTACGAACCGGGGTCGACCATCGCGGCCTTGCGGCCATTGTTCGCACAGGTCAAAGGACGCCTTGTCCCGCTGCTCAAAAAGATTCAACAGAGTTCGGTTCAGGTCGACGATACGATGCTCTTTCATACCTTCGATCAGGCCCGCCAATTGGAGTTCGGACGGATGGTCTTGATCGCCATGGGTTACGACTTCGAACGGGGGCGCCTCGACCTGTCGGCCCATCCCTTTACGACGTCATTTCATCCAACAGACGTGCGCGTCACCACCCGTGTACACGAACACGATCTCCAATCCTGCCTGTTCAGTTGTATCCATGAAGGCGGCCACGGGTTGTACGACCAGGGTCTCGACCCCCGCTACTTCGGCACACCGCTGGGCGATTCGGTCTCGCTCGGGATTCATGAAAGCCAGTCGCGCATGTGGGAAAATTGCGTGGGCCGGTCGCGACCGTTCTGGCGTTTTTTTTACCCCATGCTCCAGCAAACCTTTCATCATCAATTGCGCGACCTCGATGCGGAACAATTCTACGCGGCGATCAACCGCGTGAAGCCGTCGCTGATTCGAGTCGAAGCCGATGAGCTCACCTACAATCTCCACATCATGTTGCGTTTCGAAATCGAGCAGGACCTTGTCGAAGGGCGGACGCGCCCGGAGGACTTGCCGGAAATTTGGAATCAGAAAATGGAGGAATACCTTGGCATCGCCCCTTCCAACGATGCAGAAGGCGTGCTGCAGGATGTGCACTGGTCGTTCGGCGCGTTCGGCTATTTCCCGACGTACACGCTCGGCAATCTCTACTCTGTTCAATTCTATGAGCAGGCCAAACTGGAGATCCCCCATCTAGAGGATGAAATTGCGGCAGGACAATTGATGGTGTTACGGCGTTGGCTCGGACAAAAGATTCATCGCTGGGGCCGGATGTTCACGCCGGATCACCTCGCCCGACGCGTGACCGGAAAAAGCCTCGGTCCGGAACCGTTCTTATCTTATGCGGAGCGGAAGTACGGGGAACTGTACAAGCTCTAGCGGGATGGAGGAACACTCCGTGGCCACGTCGGAATTTCCTGGGGCTCGTATGTCTGGAACAAGAGGAGCACACTACACAGGATGCTCAAAAAGTTTGTCCAGCAAGGCCGCTGGCGGACTTTTTCAGCATCCTGCATATCCCATCGCCTGATTGAGCTGGGCCAAGCTCGCAGCAGACAACATGAACTCGGCCTGTACCTCGATGCGAGACGGCACCAAGATCGTCGTATGGAACACAATATCGCGGATGGGAATCTTGAACTCCGGTTGCTGTGGGGTGCTCAATTCGACTGACTCGACCGATTGGGTGATTGTCCCGCTATCTTGAGGCCCATAGACCGCCACCACCGCCTTCAGAATCTCCGCGACCTTCTCGTTCGTCTCCATTCCCTCAATGCTTTTCTCCAGCAACGGAATGACCTCTTCCTGTGCCTGGTCGGACAGCGTGAAATTTTCCACCCGTTCCTTTCGGCGTAGCGACATCAAGTCGTTATCGAGATCCTTGCTGAAGGCCCCATAGGCAAATCGAAAAAACTCGAAGTGAAAGCCTTTGAACCCCTTGCCGAACATCTGCAGCTCGCACAAAAAACACAGTTGCTGCAGCTTCACATCGCTGAGCAATCCGTGAGGTTCCGTCAGATGCAGAACATAGAGCAACAGAGCCCGGTCGACCGTAATCTGATTGGGTGTCCGCATTCTGATACTCGCGCGCGCGTTCCGCTTTGTGGAAGCCTCCACTATAGGCAGCGCCGGAGATCTCCGTCAATTCTTTCTCTCGGCACCCTATGCCATAAGACCCCCTTGACCAGTCGGACAGTTTCGTTTTTAATGGGCCCCATCGGAGGCCCATCTTGGCAAATACCCATGTAAAGGAAATGCAGGCCCTAAAGGAGCACCTGGGCAAGCATCAGCTCAAGCTCACGAGGCAACGTGAATTGATTCTGAGCGCCTTTCTCCGGCAAGAACACATTACCGCGGAAGCCATGTATCATCAGCTGGCGAAATCCGATCCGCATCTAGGGCTCGCGACTATCTACCGAACGCTCAATCTGTTCTGCGACGCGGGCCTCGCACAAGCCCGACACTTCGGCTCTCAGACGAAATACGATAACGTCTCGCACAAAGGCCACCACGATCACCTCATCTGCACCGGCTGTGAAAAAATCGTGGAATTTGAAAACGAAGAAATTGAGCGGCTCCAGGAAGAAGTGGCCACCAGGAACGGATTTACCATCAAAACCCACCGACTTGAGCTCTACGGCCTCTGTTCTCGCTGCCGTCATTGACGAATCGCCTTTTTTTTAGTATCATTTTGAGACAGCTTATCAATTTCAATTCCATAAGGATTGCCCCATGTCATTTGTATGTTCAATGCCCATAGTGCGCCAAATAATCCTTTCGAGCTTCATTGTGCTCTGCGCCGCCTGGGCCTTCGTACCCTCCGCCCCTGCCGCCGATTCGCTCATCGTCTATTCCGGTCGGTCTGAGCGGCTTATCAAGCCGGTGCTCGACGCCTTTACGGCAACTACCGGCATTCAAATCGAGTTGTTATCGTCGGGCACGACAGAATTGCTCAATAGACTAAAGGCTGAAGGTGATCGCACCTCGGCCGATCTTCTGATCACCAACGATGCCGGCAGTTTGGAACTGGCCCGAACAGCAGGGCTCCTCCACCCACTGAATATGCGGGAAGTCGAACGAGCCATCCCGGCGCAGTTTCGCGCATCGGACAATGCGTGGGTGGGACTCTCCGGGCGATTCTGGATCGTGGTATATAACACCACGATGGTCAAACCGGACCAAGTGAAGTCCCTCCTCGACCTTGCCGATCCGAAATGGAAAGATAAGATTGCGATTCCAAATTCCGGCAGTGAATATCTGCAAGCAGGCGTGTCGGTCATCCGCGCAACCCATGGTGATGAGAAGACCAAACAGTTCCTGCAAGGCCTCAAGACCAATGCAGACAGCCAGGTCTACCAGAAAAGCTCGCAGATCGTGGATGCCGTGGCCAAAGGACAAGTCGCGTTGGGTATCGTCAATCACTACTACGTGTACCGTCATCTGGCCGCTCAGCCAGGATCGCCGGTTGCGGTGGTGATGCCGGATCAGCAAGAGGGCGGCATGGGAGCGATCATGAACGTCGCGGGCGTCGGTGTGATCAAGACAACCAAGCGCCTCGACAGCGCCAAGCTGCTCGTCGAATTCTTAGTCGCCCAGGCGGGGCAGAAGTTATTTGCGGAACTTGACAAGGAATATCCCCTCCATCAGGACGTGAAGGCAGATCCGGCCCTCGTGGAACGTAAGAGTTTCCGCGCGGCACTGGTCCCCCTCTCCAAACTCGCCGAACTGCGCGAGCCGACGCTCACGCTGATCGAACAAGTGGGCCTCCGGTAACTCGAAGGGACCCGTCGTGAGCACGATTCGCCACCAACTTGCTTCGCCATTGCAACTCGTTGTCTTGGCGACGGCGGGAATTATTCTGCTGCCGCTCGGCTATGTCACTGCGCAGGCCCTCTCGGCTGATCCGGCCGTTTGGAGCCGTTTGTGGGCAACGCGCATTCCCGAGCTCCTGTTCAACACCGTCTCGCTGGCCGGCAGCGTGTCGATCATCACGCTAATCCTGGGGGTCTCAACCGCCTGGTTGGTGACACGTGTGGACTTCCCCGGTCGCCGATTGTGGGAAGGCGCCCTGGTTCTTCCCTTGGCGATGCCGACCTATGTGCTGGCCTATGTGTACTCTTATCTCTTAGGATTCGGCGGCCCCGTTGAACATCTCTGGCAACTCGTGGCCGGGCCCCAGGCCAGAGTCTTTTCTCCCCATAGTTATTGGGGCGCAACACTTGTTATGGCATTGGACACCTTTCCCTTCGTTTACCTCCTCAGCCGGAGTGCGCTTCTCAGCATGAATGTGTCGTTTGAAGAAGTGGCGCGGGCCAGCGGTGTCTCCCGTCTCTCGACCCTGTGGCGAGTGACGCTGCCGTTGATGCGCCCTTCGATTGCTGCGGGGATTGCGCTCGTTATTTTGTACGTCGTGTCGGACTTCGGCGCCGTGTCGTTACTCCGCTACCAAACGCTCACCTACGCCGTGTTCCAGCAGATGACGGGACGGTCCGACAATACCGCAGCGAGCATCTTAAGTCTGCTGTTGGTCGTACTCGCACTGATATTCCTGATCACGGAACGATGGTTCCGACAACGAAGCCGGTTTTATCAGACCACCGGCCGCTACCGAGCTCCACAACGGCGCCGCTATGGCTGGCTCGGCTCCATGGCCGTTACCGGTTATCTCGGATTGATCGTCGGCGCAGCCTTTGCCCTTCCAACCTTGCTCTTAATTCAATGGAGCCTCTCGCCTGAGGCGCAGGCGACGCTCGACAGCCGGTTCTTCGGGTTTGTCTGGAACAGCGGTATTCTGGCCGCCTGTGCCGCCACCGGTGGCGTATTGATCGGCTTGCCGCTTGCCTATCTCGCCAGCCGCCGCCCGACGATCCTGAACCTAAGCTGCCTGCAAGCCGCCTATGCCGGCTATGTGCTTCCAGGACCGGTGGCAGCATTGGCCGTCCTTGTTCTATTTACTAAGCTGGCCCCGGTATTCTATGGCTCCGTGCTCATCCTCATCGTCGCCTATGTGATCCATTTTCTCCCAGCCGGGCTCCAGTCACTGGAACCGGCACTCCAGCAGATGTCGCCGAATCTAGAGGAAGTCGCGCGCACGCTAGGCCTTGGAATGCGCAACACCTGGCGGCGGGTCACACTGCCGCTTATTCGGAATGGATTTGTCGTCGCCTGGGTTTTGATGTTTTTGCAGACGATGAAGGAGTTACCTGCGACGCTCTTGTTGCGGCCAGTGGGGTTCGACACCCTGGCCATTCGCGTCTGGATGGAAGCGAGCGAGGAATATTATCAACTGGCCGCTCCCTCCGCGCTCCTCATTGTCTTGTTGAGTCTCCCGGCACTGGCTTTGTTGGTCTCGAAAGATTGGCGCGCAGCGTAGCAGGATGCTGAAAAACTATGTTGAGACAACGAGAACTTCGATAGCCACACATGTGGGGCTACAGGAAAGCATCGCGAAGGATGCTCAAAAAGACCGTCCGGCAAGGCCGCAGGCGAGTCGAAACCGGAAGCGTACCCTCTTGGGGTACGTTGAGGATTTCGGTGAGCCGAGAACGAAGCTGGCGGACTTTTTCAGCATCCTAGTAGAGGAAGGATCGTGATTCTGTGATCTCCGACCACTCCACCGCACCCCGCCCTTCTGGTGAAAGCACATTCCAGGGCAATCTGTTTGCACCGGCCTCGTCGGTCTTGGAGTTGCGTCATGTCTCTTGCGCCTACGAAACCGGGCGCCCTGCGGTCCAGGAAATTTCCTTCGCGGCTCGAGAAGGGGAAATTCTTTGCCTGCTGGGTCCTTCGGGGTGCGGGAAGACGACCATTTTACGGGCGATCGCAGGATTTGAACCGGTTCGTTCCGGCCAACTGTTCTTATCCGGGCAACTCGTCTCGTCACCGGACGTCATGATCCCGACAGAGAGTCGGCACGTCGGAATGGTCTTTCAAGAATACGCGCTGTTTCCCCACCTACGCGTCCAAGACAACATCGCCTTCGGGCTCCATCATCTTGCCCGGAGCGAACGCGCACCGCGAGTCCAGGAGATGTTACGCCTCACAGGGCTGGAGGGATTCGAACGACGATATCCTCACGAATTATCGGGCGGCCAGCAACAACGGGTCGCACTGGCTCGCGCCCTCGTCCAGAATCCCGTCGTCTTGCTGCTCGATGAGCCATTCAGTAATTTGGACCCAGACATGGCCGGGCGCATGCGCCAAGAATTGCACGATCTCTTACGACGGACAAAGACAACCACTGTGCTCGTCACACACGATCATGACGAAGCGTTTGCCATGGCCGATCGAATCGCCGTACTCAACCAGGGCCGCTTGGAACAACTCGATACGCCGGAAATGATGTACCACATGCCGGCCACACCCTTCGTCGCCGATTTTGTCGGTCAGGCAGACTTCATCCCTGGAACTGTCTCCCACGGCCTGGTCCAGACCGAACTAGGAGAGTTTCCCGATACCATCGAATGCGCGGATGGCACCAATGTGGTCGTTATGATTCGGCCCGACGATATCCATCTTATCCCCACGAAGGGCGCGCGCGCGCGCGTCCTCTCCCGCCAATTTCATGGATCAGAAAATCTGTATACGGTCAGCCTCCCCTCAGGTCAAATCGTTCATAGTAGCCAAGGTTCCACGAGCGTCTATCAGGCAGGCACGGCAGTAGAACTTCGTGTCCTGGCGACCCATACCGTGCTCTTTCGTCAAGAGAAGCCCACCGGATAGGCATGCGAGTCAATCCGACCGATCACACGAAAACATTGACAGGCTTTTTCGCGATCTGGCATTGATAGAGGTTCACGGCGGTTCCTGACCTGCCGGTTTGTGAATAATGAAGGAACGAAGGCCTTGCCTATGAATGGGTTACAAAACCTTGTCGATTATGGAGTCATTGGGCTCCTATTAGCGCTCAGTGTCTGGACGGTGGCCATCGCGGTGGAACGGTGGCTTTTTTACCGTCGTGTCGATCTTACACAATACCCTAACAGCCTGGGGTTGGAGATGGCGCTGACCAAACACCTGGTCATTATCGGCACAGTCGCCGCAAATGCTCCGTATATTGGCCTGCTAGGCACTGTGCTTGGTATCATGCTCACATTCCATACGATGGGGACCTCCGGGACCATGGCGGTCAATGCCATCATGATCGGGCTCAGCCTTGCGCTCAAGGCCACGGCGGTCGGACTACTGGTCGCGATTCCCTGCGTCGTCATGAACAACGTACTCCGACGGAAAGTGGCCGAGCTCCTCGCCCGACATAAGGAACAACATGCAACGGGACATTGATCAAATCAACGTCATTCCCCTTGTGGACGTCATGCTGGTTCTCTTGGTCATCGTACTGACCACCGCCACTTTTATCAGCAGCGGGCAGATTCCGGTCAATTTGGCAAAAGCAAAGGAGGTCGGCGATCGCAAAGAGGCTCCCATCGTCATCACCCTCACGGCCGACGGCGCGCTCTTTCTCAACGACCGGGCTGTCCCTGAAGGAGGGCTTCCGGGTGCGCTGACTGCGGAGCCTCGGGAATCGTCGGTCGTCGTGCGAGCAGATAAAGTTACGTTACTTGAACGATTCGTGTCGGTGGTCGATGAGGTGCGAGGGTTAGGATTTCAACAGGTCAGCCTGGAGGTCATCCGACTGTGATCGCTGAGGCGCCACTTCGTTCCGGAGGTCACAAGGAATCCCATGTCCAAGGGTGGTTGATCTCCGTCCTCTTCCACGGAACCGTGGCTCTCATAGCGATACTCCTTATTAAGCACGTTCAACTCGCGCCGCAGGAAAACGCGTTCAAGTGGAACGTGGCCATGGTGTCGCCGGCTCAACCTGTTCAACCAGCCACATCATCCTCAATCCAGGCTCCTGCCAGATCAGCTCCATCGACGACATCGACCTCCTCTCCCCCCCTGCGGCGGGGTACGCCGACACAAACGCTTACGCAACAGGCGGTCCCGTCCCCACCACAACCCACAACTCCCTCACCATCAGCGGCTCACACCGTGCAACCAGCCGAACCGATCAGACATGAGGTCATTGCACCCATCGCCACCGAAACTGCGCCCGTTCCAAAAACAGACGACTCATCAACGGCCGTCTCCGCCTCTACTGATGCCGTGACAGGACCATCAAGCGCCCAATCCACAGCCGTCGAACAGACTCCACAATCTGAACACACTTCAGCGCAAACCCAGATGGCAGCCATTTCTCCGGCACCATCCGTCGTACCGGCTAAGCGTGACTACAGCTGGCTCTCTGAAGCGATTTTACGTCGTATGGAAGAATTGAAACGCTATCCCGCCTCGGCTCGAGTCGATCGAGCTGAAGGGAAAGTCGTGGTCAAAGCTGTGATCAACGAAGACGGGAGCATCAGTGAAGTTGGCGTCTTTCTGAGTTCGGGGCACATCGTGCTCGATGAAGCCGCGGTTGAAACCATGCGGCAAGCCGCCCCATTCCATTTGCCGCATCCATTGGGACAGCCGCGCATGACGATCAAGATTCCTATGAACTATCGATTGGACCGATAACCCTCTGCTTCACGGTTTTCGGATCCGACCCCGTAACCCTGATGACACATGGACCGAACCTTCATGATCGACAATAATGGCCTCCACCTCTGGTAACACTTCGACAAGCTGCATGCCCAATTCAGCCCCCATGACAAAAATTCCTGTGTCCAACCCGTCCGCCCAGATGCCTTCGCGGGCAATTACCGTGACACTCTGGCAACCGCGCGCGGGTTGGAGCGTGCGCGGATTGAGAATATGGTGATACCGAACACCCTCACGCTCGAAAAATCGTTCGTAGTCGCCGGCCGTTGAGATTGCCTCATCTTCCAAGTCGATGAAGGCAAGCACCTCCCCCTCTTTGCGTGGATGTTGAATACCGACGGGGAACTTTCTCCCCCCAGGCAACTGCCCGAATGTTCTAATATCCCCTGAGAGGGCCACGATCCCCGCCAACGCTCCGGCTTTCTTCATCACCGCCACTGCTTGATCCGCTGCGTATCCTTTGCCGATCCCACCCACATCAATCCGCATCCCGGCTTTCTCAAGAAAAATCGTCTGTGTCTGTGCATCGACATGAACCGCGTGTAAATCCACCATGTGGCGGAGCGCGTCCAGCTCAGATTCTGTTGGGACTCGTCGTCCTTCGACCACATTCCAGACATCCACCGCCGGGCCAATGGCGATATTGAATCCGCCATCAGTCAACTCTGCAACTTGGATCGCACGCTGGACAACCGTCATCGTGTCATGACTTACCGGAACCGGCATCACACCCGCCAAGGCATTCACGCGAGACAATTCGCTCGTCGGACTCCAGGTGCTCAGGAGTTCTTCGAGGCGATGGATCTCAGCGTACCCGGCAGTCGCCGCAGCTTGTGCGTCGGATTCATCTCGAGCCACCGCTGTAATCTTCACCAGCGTGCCCATCTGCATTTGGGCTCTGGTAACAACGGTTGGTTCCTTGCCAGAGAATACCCCTGCACACCCGCCGAAGGCGGCGCACAGCAATATGAGAAGTGCTGTCTGGATACGAAGTGACTGATCGAACAGATTGGAATACATGCGCTCCTTTATCATGCCTTGCACAATCGAAGGATCGGATTATAGGACAAGACTGGACTTAATACACTCCGTACTCGGACCATTTACACACAACATGATGGACCTTGACTTTCGAGCGCTGATTGAGATACTAATAATCGTTCTCAATTTCATTTGAGCAGAAAAATCTATCGCTATGGTCAGTACCACTTCCCCGAGTCATCACTCTGCTGAGTGCGATGAAACCCGCTGCGAATGCGGTCAACTGATCGCCAAAGTGCGCGGACAAGGCTTAGAACTCAAATGCAAACGCTGTAAACGCATCATCGTCATCCCCTTTTCTTCCATCAAAGGATGGAGTGCGGTTACATCATGATCACCCTATCGACGAAAGGAGCTAACAGCCCAACATACCGATGCATAACCAACCGTTGCCGATTCAAAGAAGACCAGAGACCCGCGAGTCCCGAGTCAGACCACAACCTTACTCACCGTGGAGGATGCCGATGAAGATCCGGTCAATCCTCGGGGCTCTCGTGATTACAGCTTTGCCGTTTACGCCGGTGTGGGCTGAGAGCATGACCCCGGAGGACATTCAGAAGATAGTCGACGAGGCAGTTAACAGGAAAATACAGGAGTACGAAAAAAGCGAACGGGCCATGGAGCACAAAGAAGGCGCTTCTCCGACTGCCGCGCCGGCCTCCAGTTCAATTGGACCCATGGTCAACATCAGAGGTGCGCGAAAGGGAGAGGAGGGCATCCCTCTTGGATTTGGTTCAACCGGGTCAGGAAAACTGATCTACGCCAAGCCCTTCTTGAGCGCCCCGAAGGCAACCATCGGCGGTTATGTCGACGTCATGTACAACAACCTCTCTCGTCAAAATCTGGACAACCCAAGCCGCCATTCATTCGGCCAGCAACGGTTGGTTCCTTTTATCTATGCCGACATCACCGACCGCATCAAATTCGCAGCGGAGCTTGAGTTCGAGCGAGGCGGGACGAATGCCGCTCAAGGTGATGGCTCCATGACGATTGAGTTTGCGCAAATCGACTACCTAGTCAACGAGGCAATCAACACCCGTGCCGGTATCCTCTTGATGCCGGTCGGTAAGTTTAACTTGCTGCACGACTCGCCATTGAACGATCTCGTGGATCGACCGATGGTATCCAGAATCGTCATCCCCAGCACCTGGTTCGAAGCAGGCGCCGGCATCTACGGCAGCCTCTATCCTTCCTCCCAATCCAAGCTGGACTATGAAGTCTATGCAGTCAACGGCATGAGTCAGACCGCAGGCGCCATCACGGACGCAGGAGTCCGAAGCGCACGAGGGAGCGTCTCCCGGGACCGTGACGATAACAAGGCCGTTGTCGGCCGCGTCGCCTTCAGCCCGATACTGGGGATCGAAATCGCGGGGTCCGGTTTTCATGGCACATACAAACCGTCAGCTGGGGCGGTCGGGACCGGGCGTATCAGCATATTCGCCCTCGACTGGACCCTGCAGCGAGGGCCATTTGAAATCATTGGAGAGTCTGCCTGGTCTCGAATCAGCAATAACGATGCGACCGGGGTTGCGGGCAATCCCATCGGACCTGCTGGCATGCAAGGCTACTACATTCAGGGCAACTATCACTTCATGCCTGAATTCCTGAAAAAATGGGCGCCCAGCCACTTCACGAGTGCCTCGACCTTTACGGCAGTCGTGCGCTGGGAACAGGTAGACACCGACACCGACGACCGCACTCGGATCGCGTCGAATGCTCTAGGAAATCGACGGGAGTTGGATCGGCTGACACTTGGGTTGAACTTTAGGCCGATCGAAGACACCGTATTCAAATTCGACTGGCAATTCAACACTCAAAACAATGCCAAAGGGCTGGTGAACGGCGGGGATCTGGGCAATGCAAACAGCCCGCTTAATGGAAATGGGTTCCTGGTTCAAGCCGCGACGTACTTTTAAGTGACCAGAGTCAGGGGCTTCCCGCCAGGCGGGAAGCCCCTGAGGAAAAGCAGGATCGTACCGAATGTCTCTTCGCTCTCTCAGCCTTTTTCTGATGCCCCTATTCTTGACGGCTTGTGCCGCCACAAGCGGCATGCAGCAACGATTTGCCGTCTGCAGTTATGACCACGCGTGGGATGCCGCGCTTGAGGCAGTGAAAGATCGCTCCGTCACCACGAAAAATAAAGACACCGGCCTCATTGAAACCGACTGGACGGAGATTCCGATGACTGGTCGAGCCTTTGGGATTCTTCAACGTGACGTGTCGGACGGCAAAGATCGGTCCCGTATTACGCTAACGGTCAAACGGCTTGATGACGTCACCAAGATCAGCTTTGTCGAACAGCGGCAACAGTGGGTATTTCGAGGCGGTTCTCGCCTTTTTGGCTGGGCCTCGACAGACCCCTCGGAAGACGTGATGCGCGATATCCAGCACCGACTCGACAGCAAATTGAAGGAGCATGGATGTTCGCTCACCTAAGACTCAGTTCTCTTCTGCTCGTGATCGGGCTTACATTGGCCGCTGACGCGTTCGCTGCCGAGCGCATCTGGGATAACGACCTCAAACGCTATCTCAGCGAGGAAGAGACGAACCACGCCGAAATCTTCATGACTGAGGAGGACGCGGTCAAGATCATGTTTCCCAAGTCGGAACGAATCCGCAAAGCCGTGCTTCGCCTGAGCCAGGGAAAGAAAGAAGCAATCGAAGAGCGCATCGGCTGGAAATTCCCGGAAGAGTCGTTTGAGGTGTATATCGGTGAAACCGGCGACACGATCGACGGCTACGCCATGGTCCATAACACCATCGGGAAACACAAGCACATGACCTACATGGTCGGAGTCGATACCAGAGGCGCCTGTACGGATGTAGAGTTGTTAGTATTTCGAGAAGCCAGAGGCAGCGAAGTGAGAAGAAAACGGTTTAATGCGCAGTACGAAGGCAAAACGGTGTCCGACCCCATCCGCATTAATAAAGACATCATCAACATCAGCGGCGCCACCATGTCGGTTCGTTCGATCAGCGCCGGCGTCAAGCGCGTGCTCGTGCTCGTCGATGAATTCTATTTGAAACCGGCGGGGATGGGCAGCGATACTGTGGCCGCAAAGAAATCTGAACAGGGGATCTTCGGCTCTATCTTCGGGAACTAACAGGGGTAGACTGACATTCTCATCCATGCGCAACTTCAACACTCGCTTCCGCCTCCGGGACTCAGATCGACACATCCGGCTCGTCTACACCTTCTTTCTCCTCTTGATGCTGGCCGGCTTCACCTTTTCCTTCTTCTGGGCCCACAGCATGACAGGGCTATCGCCGCAAGGGATCGCCGATCATTACCGGGGGTCGAATGCCACCTTCGGCGAACCGATGTCGTTCAGGGAGCTGGCGGAAATCACCCACTTTCACCTCTTCACGATGCCGGTCGTGTTCATGATCCTGGTGCATGTGCTCTATCTCACCAGCGTCGGCAACAAACTGAAAATCATCACGACCTGGGTCTCGTTCGGTGGAGTGATCTTGGACCTAGTCTCTCCCTGGCTCATCAGCTACGTCTCGCCCATGTTCGTCCTCACCATGTTGACGGGCGATACCCTCATGACGGTGGGATTTCTCATCATGATGGTGATTCCTCTCTACGAGATGTGGGTCTTGAACCAGCCACTGTTGGCTGGGAAACACGGAAAAGAAGAATGACCTAAGGCAGCCTGACATTTGACATAGATTCGGCCAGAGGTTTTTCACCCAGAGCCCAAGATCTTGCACTGTGATCTTGGGCTCTGCGTTTTTTCCGGAGACATGACGATGCAACAATATCTTTCTGAATATATTCATCCTGGAATCCTCACCATCCAGGGAATGCTGAGCAAGATCGATCGCCTCCAACTTCCGTTGGCCTCACGCCGCGACGTCGAACGCATCCTTGTTCGACAGGTCGGCAAGGAAATTGATCGGGCGCTCCCATGGCAGGCTGGTCATGGCCGCCGTACGGCTACGATCTCAATATTGATAGGACAAACAGTCGGCCTGAACTCAGTCGAGTTGCACGATCTCACGCTCGCGGCACTCCTCCACGATATCGGACTCTTGAAGCTTCCGCCCCACCTCATGTCACGCAGCGACTGTCTTGAGCCTGAGTCCTACATCGCCATTCAGAATCATCCTCGGCTTGGAGCCTTGCTTCTTGAACCATTCTTCTTTCTCCGGGAGGCTTCCGTCCTCGTGGCCCATCACCACGAACGATGGGACGGGTCTGGCTACCCCTACGGCATCAGAGGACGATTCGTCCCCCTTGGAGCGAGGATCCTATCGATTGCCGATGCCTTTGACGCCATTCGCATCCCTGAAGTCTCAAGCCGCGCTGCCCGAAACACAATCGCGCTCAGAATTATCCACGTCGCAGCCGGAACCCAATTTGACCCGGAGTTAGTGACCGCATTGAGCTTGCTTCAGGAATCTATCCCACACTCAGAGCTTGTCGAGCCATCGATACACTGTTATTTCGATTCACTTTAGAAGTACAGGAGGCTCCATCATGTTTCCGTTTCATCGTCCCCACAACGCATATTCTCATGTCATAGGAAAAACATTTTTGATTTTCCTCTCTCTTCTCCTTGCCGGATGCAACGGAGACAGCAGTAATCCTCCACCAATCTCAGTCGCGACGACAGGGACACCGGGGGCCGAAGCCTCGGTGGGAGAACGGCTGTTTGTCGAAACTCGTTTTGCCCAAGCCTTTAAGGTCTATATGGACTCTGGCGGGAAGGTGAATGACGTCCTCACTGTCGGCGATCCGATCATGGATCTCTCTGAAACAACAAGGCCAGGAGTAGGCCTTCCTGGGCCCTTCGCAGGACTAACAATGAATTGTCGAGCTTGCCACCTCGTCGATGAACATGTCGGTACGCCAGGGGGAGGAATGCGGGCCTATGCCGATTTCGCTCAACGAAGTCCTCTGCCGAATCGTAGCGACGGCAAGAGAACTGCTCCCCGGAACTCTCCGCCTCTGGTCAATGCATCGCTTGATCGCCCGGGCGGGGGGCTATTCCACTTCGATGGCGAATTCTCAACGATGGAAGAATTGACCGCGGGCACCTTTACCGGTCGGAACTTAGGCTGGCTCCCGGGGCAAAAGACGGAAGCGATCGCGCACTTCGCGCGGGTTATGCGAGGCGACGATGGAAACGGGGTCATTGCACAGCAATTCGACGGACTTTCCTATCGAATGTTGTTCACCGGGACCGATCCAGCCATTCCGGATGAACTTCGCCTTCCTCTGGCGTTTCGAGCCAATATTGAGTCCGGGTCCGATCAGGAAATTTTTGATGCGGCGGTCAAGGTCGTCGCCGCCTATGTGAGCCAGCTTCAATTCTCACAAGAGGAGGAAAGTGGTGCGCTCATTCGCTCACCGTTCGACGTGTTTTTGAGTCGCAACGGCCTTCCGCAAGAGCCGAACAGCGGCGAAACTCCCCTCAATTACAGCCGCCGCCTCCTGACACTGGTGAACGGACTAGCGAGTCCGCAGTTTGTGACGTCTAATCCACATCGAGGAGATGGCCTATTCCAATTCCACGCTCAACCATTCCAGTTTGGAGCCCAAGAGTTGGAAGGATTGAAAATATTTCTCGCAGAACCATCTGCGACCGCACCCACCGGGCCGGAATTATCCACGGGCAAAATCGGCAATTGTCTCGCGTGCCACGCGGCTCCGAACTTTACGGACTTCAAGTTGCACAACACCGGTACGACACAACGAGAGTACGACAGTATTCACGGTGTCAACTCATTCGCGGCTCTCACGATTCCAACCCTTGCCACTCGTAACGGAAATTACAATGGGTTCCTCCCCGCAACCGAGGTTCATCCCAACGCCTCGGAACGTTTCCGATCCATCCCTGTTCTCGCTGCCCCTGCCTTGACTGATCTCGGAGTATGGAACGTCTTCGCCAATCCCGACATGCCGAACCCGCAGGAAAAGATTCGAGCCATCCTGTGCGATGACCAAGTGCCCTGTCCCCTTTCCGATGCGACGTTACTGGATCGAGCCATCGCCAGATTTAAAACGCCGGGCCTGCGCGATCTCAGTCATTCCGCTCCTTTTATGCACAACGGCCAATTTTCTACCTTGAACGACATCATTGATTTTTACATCGAGGTCTCAGGTCAAGTCCGAGCAGGCAGGCTGCGCAATGGCGCCATGCAACTTCAGGGGATCGCGCTCACCACCGGCGACATCGCATCGCTAGTCGCATTCCTTAAATCGCTGGATGAGGACTATCAATAGGCATCATCAAGGCACAGAGAAACAATCTGCCGGTGCCCATCACACCGGCAACGGGGTGGGGACCCTCCACTCCGAGGGGGGGGACCCGGTCTTCCTCCCGAGGCCCCCGCCCCTCTTTCGCTTCGCGTATCGAGCAGGCGAAGCGAACGGACATCAAGTTCAGAGCCATCGTTGTTCAGTGGCCCATAGGGGAGATGATGGCACGGAGAAGCATTCGCGGAAGTACAGGTCCAAAATCGGCTCGACGACCGATTGATTCAAAGGTACGGCGCTGGCCAGAATCTAAGCCTCATAGGACGGTGAGCTTCGCATGGAAAGGAGGAAATACCATGAGTTCCCATAGCAGCCTGCTCGCGGTGGAAGCCTGACGCGAGCGCCGTTACGCTTTGATCTGTTCTGCCAGATAGTTCTCCAGCCCTACTTGCTTAATCGTTTCCAATTGCGTTTCGATCCAGTCAATATGTTGGTCCACGTCTTTGGCCATATCCTCAAACATGTGCCGTGTGGTGAAGTCGGTTACCTTTGTGCAATGCACCACACCATCGTTTAACAAGCCGAGCATTTCTTGTTCGGCTTTTAAATCCAGCTTGAGCTGCTCAGGAACTGTTTCTCCTACCTGCACCGTATTCATGCGTTGCACATTCGGCACACCATCCAGATAGAGAATGTGGCCGATGAGCTCGTCGGCGTCTTTCATCTCAGCGATGCTCCGCTCTCGAACTTTGTGATGGAGCCGCTCATAGCCCCAGTTTTCACACATCTTGGCATGGACGAAATATTGATTAATGGCCGTGAGATCGGCAGTCAGAATCTTATTCAGGATGTTGATGACGCCCTCTTTAGCTTTCATGGCGAGTCCCTCCTTATCAAAAGTGTTGGCAGCGACGGGGCGCTCAATGGCGCTCACTGACAACGAAAACCAATCAGCCGACAGGCATATTGTCGGCTCCCTGCCGGCGATCTGTCAAGGTGTTTTTACGTAGATAATGAAAACAGTTCTCAGCTTCAGGGATTTGCCTCGACCCCAGTCACTTACAGGGATAGGAGTGGAACGTTCTGAGCGGATGGGAGCAGGATTCAGCTGGCTTCGCGGTAACCACATTCTTCACTACGGCATTGGACGCTACGGCCAACTTGCTTGCTGACTTTCTCGATGAGAAACGGGGCGCTGCAGGTCGGGCAGGCCTTGTTGATCGGACGGTCCCACATGGCATATTCACAAGCCGGATATTTGCTGCAGGCAAAAAATGCCCGCGCGCCTTTCTTGGTGCGCTTTTGAACAAGATCGCCACCGCAGCCTGGCTGTGGGCATTTCACTCCCAGCGCAAGCGGCTTGGTCGTCTTACATTCCGGGTACGCAGAACAGGCAATGAACTTGCCAAATCGTCCGGTCTTCACCACCATCGGACTGCTGCATTTCTCGCACTTCTCATCCGTCGTTAACTCAATCTTCGGAACTATTTTAAAGGTTCCATCCTCAAGCTTCTCAAAATTCTGAGTATTTTTGCAGGGCGGCTTGTCCTTGTAGGCAGGGCAGGCGAGAAACTTTCCATTTCGCCCCCATTTAATCTCCATCATCTTGCCGCACTTCTCGCAAGGAAGATCCGTCGGTGGCTCCACCGTGTCCTTGGGGCCAGGAATGGTTTGGGCTTTCTCCAGGTCCGTGGTGAAGGTCCCGTAAAACTCCCGCACAGCCGTCACCCACGGTTTATTGCCTTCTTCGACTGCGTCCAACTCCTCCTCCATGTGCGAGGTGAAATCGACATTGATCAGGTCCGGAAATCCCTTCAGCAGAAAATCGTTCACGGTCCGCCCGGTTTCGGTGGGACCGAACCGCCCATCCACCTTCTCGGCATACTTGCGATCCTGAATCGTGGAAATGATGCTCGCATAGGTAGATGGCCGACCGATGCCTTTTTCTTCCAATTCTTTAATCAGCAACGCTTCGTTATACCGGGGCGGCGGCTGGGTGAAATGTTGCTTCGAGAGTAGGCCAGGAACCGTTTGCCCCTCTAAAGACACAAGCTGTAACTTCTCTCCCTCGTTGAGCAGCGGCAACTGACGCTCCTCTTCCTCAACCTCCTGCTCGCCTTTTTGCTTCTGTGCGAACAACTCCTTATCGACGCCCTCCATATAGACGATCGTATGGCCGGGAAACTTCACGACAGTGCCGGTCGAGCGAAAGAGAAACTTCTCCTTCGTCTTGACGGGGCTCGAGTCTACGCGAGTTACGTCGAAGATCGCAGGGACCATCTGTGACGCAATAAATCGATTCCAGATTAACTGGTACAGCCGATAGACATCCAGCTCTAGGTACTGCTTGATCGATTCCGGATCACGGGACGCCGACGTGGGGCGAATGGCTTCGTGTGCCTCTTGTGCCGCTTTCTGCGTTTTATACAAGTTCGGCGTAGCGGGCAGATACTCAGCTCCGAACCGTTCCTGAATCACCTGTCGTGCTTCGTTCATCGCCTCCGTCGAGATACGCGGAGAGTCGGTTCTCATGTAGGTGATGAGACCGGTCTGGCCTTCCACCCCGATTTCGATGCCTTCATAGAGCTTCTGCGCCAACGTCATCGTTTTCTTCGACGAGAAATGCAGCTTACGCGCCGCTTCCTGTTGGAGCCGGCTAGTGATGAAAGGTGCGACGGGATTCCGTTTCTTTTCTTTTCGCTCAATCGAATCAACGACGAACTCTTTCCCTTGGATGGCATCGACGACGCGCAGCGCATCGGTCTCGGTCTCAATCGATGCATCTTGTCCATTGATCTTCTGCAGCTTGGCTTCGAACGACGGAGGGTTGGTCCCCGACAACAGCACCGCAATCGACCAGTACTCTTCCGCCCGAAACGCTTCTCGTTCCTGTTCCCGTTCGCAAATCAATCGCATCGCCACGGACTGAACCCGACCCATGCTGAGTCCGCGCCGTACCTTGGTCCAGAGTAATTGGCTGCCTTGATACCCGACGATCCGATCCAGCACCCGGCGGGCCTGCTGCGCGTTCACCAGTTTCATATCGACCTGCCCAGGCGACTGCAGCGCGCGCTTGATGGCCGATTCCGTGATTTCATTAAAGAGAACCCGGAACACCTTGCCCTCTGGTTGATCCTTCGATTTCGACTTGGATTTGGACTTCGATTTTGTTTTTGGCCTCTCGAGCAATTCCTGTTCGAGATGCCAGGCGATGGCTTCGCCTTCTCGATCGGGGTCCGACGCAAGATACACCCTGTCGGCCTCGTCCGCCTTTTTCTTAATATCCGCCAAGACCTTCGTCTTCCCCTTGATCGTCACATACTGGGGCTCGAAATCGTGCTCCAGATCCACTCCTAGCTTGCTGGTGGGAAGGTCCTTAATATGCCCGACCGAGGCCATGACGGTATACCCACGCCCCAGATACTTACTGATAGTGCGTGCTTTCGTCGGTGACTCGACAATGATGAGTGACTTGGCCATGAAGACTCCGATTCGCTAGGAGGGTGCCCCTCTCATCCGTACCAAATAATACACGTCCGTGCAACTGTTCGATAATTATGTTCGAAGATATCGCTGTCCCGGCAGCTGTGTAACTTGCTGTCGAAGCTCCAGGGACAAGAGCAACCCCATCACGATAGATACAGATAATCGTGTAGAGACAACCACATCATCCACAGTACTGGGGTCATACGACAAGGCATCATACACCAACTGTTCTTCTTTACCTAAAGGATCGCCGGATACCTTCTTCTCACAAGAAGGCTGCACGCGTACTCGCAGCGCTGGCTCCAACTGCGGCAACAATGCGTCGATGACATCCTGTGCGCGTTCGATCAAGGCCGCACCCTCTTTGAGTAGTGCATTTGTTCCACGACTGGTATCTTGCTTCACAAAGCCCGGAACGGCGAACACCTCTCGGCCTTGTTCAGCGGCCAGTCTTGCAGTAATTAACGATCCGCTGCCGACAGCCGCCTCCGTCACAATCACCCCCAGGGACAATCCGCTGATGATGCGATTTCGCCGAGGGAAATGATGGCTGTGAGGGGCCACACCCATCGCCACCTCAGAGACAATTGCGCCCCGCTCCTCAATCTGCCGACGTAACCGCTGATGTTCCGGTGGATAGGTTCGATCGATCCCGCATCCCAGCACCGCAATGGTGCGCCCACCTGCGGCAAGCGCGCCTCGATGGGCCGCCGCATCAATCCCACGCGCCAGCCCGCTCACCACCGTCATGCCTGCTTCTGCCAAATCGTGGCTCAACTCTTCAGTTACGGCACGTCCAGCTGCCGTCGCACGCCGCGCACCCACGATGGCCACCGCCAGCTCATCCTGCTCAGTCAAAGTGCCTGTGATGTATAAGAGTGGGGGAGGGTCCGCAATCATGTTCAGCCGCGCAGGATACTGAGGATCTAACACGCTCAGGACTTCAACGTGCTCACGCTCGATCGCTTCGATCTCACGTTCGATACTTCTGCTGGAGGAACGATCAGGCCCGCGCCGTATTGCATCTGCTAATAGCGGACTACATCCACTCTGAATCAACTCGTCGCGGGAAGCACGCAGGACAGCTTCGGGAGAGCGCCAGGCGCGGACTAACCGAACAATCGTCAGGTCTCCCACTCCATCGATCGCCCGCAAGCGGAGCCAAGGCTCTAACATCAGTCTTGTCATGAGCTGACCGGAAGGCGTACCAGAATCCTTAGGAGAGAAATCCACACCCGCAGTCTGGTTACAAGAAGATTGTGTGAGGCTTGCAGCACGAGAGCCACAATCCTTAGAGAACTGCGAGATCGTACTGTTCCAGGTGCAAGTGTTCGTCCGGCATCACAATGATTTTCGCCACGCACTCGCGCTCCACAGCCTCAAGCCCCTGCCGTTCTTCATCTTGCAACAACCCGACGACTGAAGGGTGGGCGCCGATGACGATCCGCTGAGGCTCAGGGCTGCTGCCGATCCGACGCACATCGCGGAATATCTCATAGGCCACCGTGGTCGGAGACTTCGTATAGCCTCGTCCCTCACAATAGTGGCAGGGCTCAGAGAGCGAGCGGAGGAGGTCCTCTCTCACCCGTTCACGAGAGATCTCGATCAATCCCAAGTCTGAGATTCGAGACACTCGGGTGCGGGCCTTATCGGTCGACATCGCATCGAGCAACGCGTGGTACACTTTGTCACGATTTTTCTCTCGTTCCATGTCGATAAAGTCGACGATAATGATGCCGCCTATCCCTCGCAACTTCATCTGATAGGCTACTTCTTTTGCCGCCTCAAGATTGTTTCGAAGAATGGTTTCTTCCTGATCGCGCTTCCCCACGAACCGTCCAGTATTGACGTCGATAACGGTCATCGCTTCTGTATGATCGATCACAAGATGCCCGCCTGACTTCAGCCAGACTTTGCGGCTGAGAGCCCGCGCCATCTCCTGCTCCACGCCTAGATGATCGAAGAGACTTTCATCTTTGTCGTACAAATGAATGCGTGACGTTTGCTCCGGCGAGAATCGCTGCACGAAGTCGCGAACCGCCTGGTACTCCTCACGCGAATCGATCCATAATCGATCGACTTTCTTCCCGAAAAGATCCCTCACAACGCGAAAACTCAGACTCAGATCGGCATGAAGCAAGGCCGGCGAGCCTTTCTGCTCACGTTTCGCCAGAATGTCCTGCCAAAGCACGTGCAAAAAGTCGACATCGGAACGCAACTCGTCTTCTTTGACCCCTTCGCTCACTGTGCGGACAATGTATCCGCAACCAGGTTGCCGCACGCGCTTCATAATGTCCTTCAGTCGAGCCCGCTCCTCATCTCGGGCAATCCGGCGTGATACACCGATATGTTCCACGCTGGGCATAAACACGAGATACCGGCCTGGAAGCGACACATATGTTGTCACCCGTGATCCTTTTGTGCCGATCGGCCCCTTGGAAATCTGCACCATCAGCTCTTGCCCTTCGCTCAGGAGCTGCTCGATCGGCTTGGAGCTTTGGCGCCGAGGACCCAGCATATCCCCGTCTTTGTCGGCATCCTTGTCTTCCTCATCCGCATCGACGAGGGTATCGCCAGGCTCGGAATCCAAGGACAGATCCGACACGTGCATGAACGCCGCCTTCGCGAGACCGATGTCTACAAATGCCGCCTGCATGCCGGGTAACACTTTTGCCACTTTTCCTTTGTAAATGTTGCCGACGAAGTCCTTGTGTTTCGCACGGTCTCCAAAGAGGTCCGTGACGACTCCGCCATCCAATACCGCAACGCGAGTTTCCTCGCGTGCAACTGTAATCGCAATCTCTAATCCCATACCAACTCCTTCCATTCCGTAGAATCGTCGCGTCGACATGCGGGACGAAGGCGGGGAATCCCCAGGTTCGGCCTCCATTGGCCGACGCGCTGACTCAACGGCTCGCACCCAACATATAGCGGCTTGCTTCGATCCCGACCCATTCGAAACCGTGCAATCATCTGTCTCTAAAAGAAACTTAATCGACGGCGTTTGACATTCAACAACAGGCCCAACGATGCCATCGTCATAATCGTCGCACTCCCGCCGTAACTCATCAGCGGGAGAGGAATGCCGACGATGGGAAACATGCCCGCCGTCATGCCGATATTGATCACAACGCAAAAACACAGCATGCAGAGAATGCCGACCGCCAACAGTGCCCCGAGCTGATCCTTCGCACGAGCCACAACTTCGAGCGACAGCCAGATCAACCCGACGAACAACAATAGAAGTACCAGCACTCCGAGAAATCCCCATTCTTCTGCAAACACTGAAAAGACAAAGTCGGTATGTCCCTCAGGCAAAAACTTCAATTGGCTTTGTGTTCCTCCGTAGAGCCCCTTCCCTGTCAACTCTCCTGCACCAATGGCAATCCGCGATTGGAGTGCATGATATCCCTTGCCGCCTGGATCATACACCGGGTCGACAAACGTCATAATGCGCTGACGCTGATAATCATGCAATGACCCCCACATGATTTCCCAGGCGAAGGGAAACAGCATCAATGAAAATAAAAGGATGACCCCCACCGCCTTCGACCGCATGCCCACCATCAGCAGCATCGCAGCATAAATCGCCAAAAAGCTCAATCCGCTCCCAAGATCCGGCTGCTTCAGGATCAGGAGCAGCCCCGGCAACACCAAGAGTCCCGGAAGCACCACTCGTTGGAGCCAGCCCACCCGCGGCGCCTGTGAATAGTAGTGCGCCAAGGTCAAAATGAGGACCAGCTTTGCGAATTCCGAAGGCTGGAAGGCAAAGGGACCCATCGGAATCCAGCGTTGCGCTCCACGGCTACTCCTGCCTTCAAACAACACGACAGTCAATAGGATTAAGATAATCGCATAGGCAGGATACGCTAACCGCGCAATCCGATGATAGTCCGAGAGCCACATGACAAGAAACGCGACCGTACCAAGCAGAATCCACACAACCTGTTTGGCATAAAACGGGAACGCAACCCCTTGGTCGTGCGTCACACTGTAAATCGACAGGACGCCAATCCCCAGGATGGCAAAGATCAGCCCGATAAAGCGAACATCGAAATTGTCGAAGCCGCGGCTCATATATCCCCGGTCGATCATCGTGTTCCCTGGCCTCCGGCATCCCCTACCCGCACGACGGCGCCATCTTTTACGTGAGAAGGCGCGTCAAGATTTAACTTCACATAGGTCTCGATCAGCTCCTTGGCGAGAGGCGCCGAGGCAGAACCTCCATGGCCCATATGCTCACCCAACACCGCAACGGCGATGGTAGGCGCTTCAACTGGAGCGAAAGCAACAAACCACGCGTGATCACGAAATTTCTTCGGGATGTCTTTCTCCGGACCGGTTCGTAACGCCGTCATCTGGGCCGTGCCAGTCTTCCCGGCAATCGTCACCAGCGCCGACTGCGCCTTTGTGGCCGTCCCCTCTTTAACGACCCCCGCCAGCGCCTCTTTAATCACCGGCAAGATTCCAGGCCTCAGATTCAACGTCCGCTTGAGCACCGCAGGCCGACGTAGGAGTTCCCCCGTCGCTCGATCCATCACAGCTTGGACCAAGCGCGGACGAAACATAGCGCCGTCGTTTGCAACGGTGCCGATCAAACTCGCCATCTGTAACGGAGTGACATTCACATAGCCCTGTCCGATCGATGCCGAAATCGTTTCGCCAGGCAGCCAGGGTTCATTCTTGGCCTTCCTTTTCCATGCCTCGGAAGGCACAATCCCAATCCGTTCAGACGGCAGCTCAATCCCTGTCTCTTCTCCCAACCCAAACTGATGGGCGAAGGAAGCCATGGTCTCAATCCCCATCCGCTGTCCGACCGTATAGAAATACACGTCGCACGATTGCACAAGCGCGTGCCGGAGATCCACTGAACCATGCCCCCCAGCTTTCCAGTCATGATACAGACGGCGACCGAACTGATACCCTCCATTGCAGAAAATGGTTGTCGAAGGGGTCACCGTTTTGGTTTCTAACGCTGCAGCGGCCATCATCACTTTGTAGACCGAACCGGGTGGGTACTGCCCTTGCGAGGCTCGATTATTTAAGGGACGCCCCTCGTCTTGCACGATCTCAGCCCATTGCTTCGGTGTGAGCTCCCGCGAGAGGACATTCGGGTCGAAACCCGGACGGCTCGCCATCGCCAGCACATCACCGGTCCTCGGATCCAGTGCGACAATCGCGCCCGATTCTTCTCCCAACAGATTTTCGGCCACTTTCTGCAGCCGCACATCAATCGTGAGATACAAATTGTCTCCGGCATGGGGCTGCTCCACTACCACGGTTCGTTTCTCATGACCGATGGCATCGACTTCTATTCTTTTTTGCCCGGCTTGACCGCGCATAAGCCGATCGAAAAACTTCTCCACACCATATTGTCCAACGACACTCCCTTGGTGCAGCTCGGAAAATTCAGGTTTCTCCAATTGCTCAGGCGAGACTTCCCCGACATAGCCCAGGAGATGTGACGCCGTCGTTCCGCCAGGATAGTTCCTTTGCGATTCGACTTGCACCATAACCCCGGGCAAATCCAGACGGTGAGACTCGATTAATGTCGCTTCTCGCAGGGTTAAGCGATCTTTCACTTTACGCGGCAGTTGTTTACTGCCGCGCGCCACCAGTTTCTTCCTGATGAGCGCCTCATCGAGCCCCAGGAGGTTGGTGAGCTGACGAATGAGCCCCTCACGATCTGTCACGTCTTCAAGCAAAACATAGAGCGTGAAGCTGGGGACATTATTCGCCAACAATACCCCGTTGCGATCGTAAATGAGCCCTCGAGCCGGCTCCATGATGACCGAGCGTGTTCGATTGTTCTCCGAGAGATCGCGGTAGTAGGGCCCCTCTCGAATCTGCAAGTTCCAAAGCTGCAGTCCGAGTAACGCCACGACCAGCAACAAGCCGACGCGGAGAATGATCAGTCGGCGTTGGAGTTCACCGAGTTCAGAATCGTGCAGACCAGCTGTTGCCATGCGTCACAAGTCGCATTCTGCCACGCCCATTATAAGAGACCGTCCATTCGGTCGGTCCTCAGGCGGGTGAGATCAAACCGTCGAGAGAGTAACCAGTAGCATCCCGCCCCCACCGCCCCATCGAAACACGCCTGCGGAACAACGATGGACTCGACCATCCACCACACCTGAGAGATGTCGAGACCTTTGAAATTTATCGCGGCAAGTAGCCCACTCACTAACGATACCAGCAACAGCATTCCTCCCAGCGAGTACGACGTCACTTGCGACACCTGCCGCCCCAGGAATCCTGCCAAGAGACCAACCCCTCCATTCGTGAGCAGACTCAACCATAGTTCGCCGGCTGAAAAGAGATTGAGAACCCATCCGATCGTGAGTCCGATGAGAAGACCTTCCAACTCCCCGGCGAAAAGCCCGATGAGCGCGGCGGCCACAAGCCCCAAATCCGGTTTGATATTCCACACGCTCAAATGTGGCAATAGCGTCGTCTGCAACGGGACGAGTAGCAGCACGAGAATAAGGTAGAAGAAGAATTTCATGGCAAGGGCTTCTCAAGCAGGTCTGCGCCCGACCCTGCCTTCGACGACTGCCCGTACGATGTCTGAATCACCAACACCTCCTCCACACGGCTGACATCAACTTCCGGCATGAGCTCGGCGGACTGGAAGAGGGCGCCTTCCTGTTTGTCGATGTGCGTAATCGTCCCGATCATCAATCCTCGAGGAAAATCTCCGATGAGGCCTGAGGTCACGACCCGATCGCCATCCCGAAGCGTCGACAACAGCGGGATATACTTCAGCTGGGCCAGCCCTTGCTGAGTCCCCTCCACAATGCCTTCATCTCTCGTCCGCTGAATAAGCCCAGCGATGGCGTTGTTTGGATCAGTCACCAAGAGCACCACCGAAGACACCCCCGTCGTTTTCACCACCCGCCCAACAACACCGGCAGGGGTCACGACTCCCATGTCCGACTTGATCCCATCGCTTTCGCCCTTATTAAGGATAATGGTGCGATACCGATTCGTGGCATCACGCCCGATGACTTGCGCAGCGACCATCGTGGGAAGGGCCTGTTCTTTAAAACGCAACAACGCCGTCAATCGCTCTGTCGCAGCAGCCGACTCTCGCAACCGGCTATGTTGCCCGCGTAGCCATTCGTTTTCTTTCCGCAGTTGTTGGTTCTCTTCTCGAACCCCTTGCAATGCCACGTACTGTTCCCAGCGATCCGCAATGCCGGTATCGATGGACGCAATGGCTTCGAGTGGGACACTCACGGCGTATCCGACCGGCCCACCCAGATACTGTGAAAGTCCTTGGATTTGATTGGGGAACAGAAAGAGAGCCACCAACAACAGGGCAAAGCAAACAAGCGCAATACGTCTGGTACCGTAGGGAGAACTAGAATGAGCCATCCACATAAGGGAGTTCGGGATGGAACCTTATCGGTAGGTATTAGCCTGGGACATCACCGACACTTTAGCGAGCAGATCCAATTCATCGAGGATTTTCCCGACCCCTAAGACCACGGAAGTCAACGGATCGTCCACGGTGATGATCGGCAAATTTGTTTCCTCTCGAAAGCGCGTATCCATGCCCTTCAGCAAAGACCCTCCACCCGTGAGGACAACGCCACGATCGATGATGTCACCCGCCAATTCAGGCGGGGTATTCTCCAGTGCCACCTTAATCGCGTTGACGATTGTTCCGATCGGCTCCTGCAGCGCTTCCCGGACTTCTGCGTCATCCACCACCAGCGTGCGGGGGATACCAGAAATCAAGTCGCGCCCCTTGATCATCATGGTTTTGCGTTCCTCAAAGGGATAGGCGGATCCGATTTCGAACTTAATCCGCTCCGCCATATGCTCACCGATGAGGAGGTTATACTTCTTCTTGATGTAATTCATGATGGCATCGTCCATGCGATCGCCCGCAACTTTGACGGACTCGCTGTAGACGATTCCACCGAGCGAAATAACAGCGATATCGGTCGTGCCGCCGCCGATATCTACCACCATGTTGCCCGAAGGTTCGGTGATCGGAAGACCGGCACCAATGGCGGCAGCCACAGGCTCTTCGATCAGATAGACTTCCCGGGCTCCGGCTAATTCAGCCGAGTCTCGAACCGCCCGCTGCTCCACTTGCGTAATGCGTGACGGCACACCGATGATGATGCGTGGACGCACGAACGCACTGCGGTTGTGCGCTTTCTGAATGAACCGCTTCAACATCTGCTCTGCCATCTCAAAGTCGGCAATCACGCCTTCCTTCATCGGCCGCACCGCGATGATGTTGCCTGGCGTGCGGCCCAACATTTTCTTCGCCTCTATGCCAACCGCAAGTACGCGTTCCGTCTTTTTTTCAACCGCCACAACCGAAGGTTCGTTCAGTACGATCCCTTTCCCATGCACATACACAAGGGTCGAGGCCGTTCCGAGATCGATGGCCAGGTCGTTTGAGAACCACCCGAAAATATCGCTACCAAAGCCCACGATTGTTCTCCCTTCCCTCACCACTACGGAAGCGCTCAGTCAGGCGATACCAGACGCCCAACATCCAAGACTTGGGTACCGGCTACCTCATCACCAAACCGTCGCCCCTGCTCGTTTCCAACAATCAATACCGCTTCGAATGCAATAATTGCTATCGAAATAAGCCATCCCACATAGGGAATAGCGAATGCCACCTGCGCCACCGCAAAGGGAAGATTGCGGATAATGGATTCCCGAAAGCCTGCCGCCTCACGCTGACCTGGAAGCACGGTCTGAAGACCAATTAACCGTTTACCGATACTGCGCCCGCCGGAAAATCCATCAGCGATCAGTATATACGCCAATCCTCCAAGAAAACCTACCGGCACGAGCATTTGACCAGCTGCCGCGACAATAAACAAATCGATCAGTCGGGCGATACCACGGTTCAACATCTGCGCCTTGGGATACACCCCGGCGCTGATTGACTGAACCCCTCTGACCTCCTCTGTCAAGGGATCTCCTTACAATTAGAGGCAAAGTATAACAAATCGAACTACCTAGCACAAACAAAGAGCATTCTTCTGCAGATCAGACATTGTACGCAATCTTCCTTGGCATGATGCACGAAAACTCTACTCGATCGTAATATGGTAGTGCGTGGCGCGGTGGTCTCTTGCCTTTGTGCAGCCCCCCTGAGTAGAATCCACATAAGGCGAACATTCCCAGAGGTTGTCATGCTCAAATTGATTCGCGAAGGGTCGCACAGCTATCCCTGGCTTCTCAAATCTATCATGGGAGTCATCGCCCTCGCCTTCGTCATCACGATGGGCTGGGGGTTAGGAGGACAGACCGGCACTGACACCGGCACCGGAGTCGCCTCCGTCGGCGATCTCACGGTGTCCCACGATGAATTCCGGCGTGCCTATGAAAATACGTACCGTTTCTATAAGGATAAAGTCCCTGGAGAATTCAAGGACGAAACGATCAAGCAATTAGTGGTGGATCAACTAGTCGACAATCGAACCTGGCTCATCGCGGCAAAAAACATGGGCCTCACTGTCACTGACGACGACTTGCGCGATGTCATCATGCAGATCCCTGATTTTCAAAAGAACG
This sequence comes from Nitrospiraceae bacterium, assembly GCA_041743755.1. Taxonomy (GTDB): domain Bacteria; phylum Nitrospirota; class Nitrospiria; order Nitrospirales; family Nitrospiraceae; genus Palsa-1315. The sequence goes on from JBGTMB010000313.1 coordinate 50,890, forward strand.
GCACCTTCGATCCGGAAGTCTACAAACAGCTCCTGGCAGCGAATCATTTGACACCTGCAACATTCGAAGCAATGGAAGCGAAGGAAGTACTGAGCAACAAGGCCAGGATGATCATCCGCGACGCCGTCGCCCTCACTCCTGCTGAACTTGCCGAAGCCCAAGCTCTCACATTGCGGCAAACAGAATCAGATCCTGCGAAAGCTGCCGAAGCGAAAGACCGCGCCATACAGGACGTCCTCTTTCAAAAGCAGCAACGTGCGCTAATGGCCTACACGCAATCCCTCAAAACGACCATTCCCATCAAGATCAACCGCGAGTTGCTGTAGCTCAATTCGTCACACCTCATCAAGCCTACCGGCTCTCTAGTCAGAACAGAGCACGGTCAAGTCGTTGACTGAAATCCGCGATCGCCTCAAGACTCACTAGAGAATCAACATCGCATCGCCGTAACTATAGAAGCGATACCGCTCTCGAACCGCCTCTGCATAGGCCTGTCGGAGAAATTCGGTCCCGGCCAATGCGGAGACCAGCATCAGCAATGTGGTCCGTGGCAGGTGAAAGTTCGTGAGGAGGGCATCGACCACTTTGAACTGGAATCCCGGCGTCATAAACAGATCCGTCTCTCCTTGATAGGGTCGGATTTGGCCATCCACGCGAGCCGCAGTTTCGAGTGCGCGTACGACCGTGGTCCCGACAGCCACAATTCGCCTTCCTGTTGCGCGCGCCTGTTCGATAGCACGCACCGTCTCTAATCCGACCTCGACCCACTCCGCGGCCATTCGATGATCGTCAATCTGATCAACCGTCACTGGCTTGAACGTTCCAACACCGACATGCAGTGTGACAGCCCTCAGTTCGACCCCTCGCTGTCGCAGTCGGGCCAGCAAATCCGATGTGAAATGGAGTCCGGCAGTTGGCGCGGCAATCGCGCCCTCATGCTGCGCAAACATCGTTTGGTACGATGCTCGATCCTGGTCGGTCGGCGCCCGCTTTATGTAAGGAGGAAGCGGCATCCGGCCATGTTGTTGCAGCCATTCAGACACTGGAATAGGGCTCTCAACCCGAACTGTCGTTCTGATGGCGTTACGCTCAACCACCACCGCAACCGCCGCTGCGCCCATCTCAAGAATCTGTCCAGGCCGAAACGTTCCCTTGATCAGTACTTCCCACATCGCATCGCCAAGATCCTTCACGAAGAGGATCTCGACCTCCGCCCCGGACGGGCGCTTCCGTCCAGTCACGCGTGCGGCCATAACCTTTGTGTTATTGACAACAAGGAGGTCCCCGGGATGAAGAAGCTCGGGCAATTCGTCGACGCGGCGATGGGCGAGCGAGCGGTCGCCACGCTGTAGCACAAGCAATCTGGCATGATCGCGCGGAAGGCTTGGCTGAGTGGCAATCAGCGAGGCATCGAAGGGAAAATCGAATGCTGAGAGTTGCATCAGGAAGACGGCGGGGTCGGAACTTTCGTCAACGTCATGTTCTGCAATTCCGTCCCTGGGTAATAATATCGAAGAATCATCGAGAAAGGATAGCCCAATTCAGCCAGTTCTTTCCCGCCCCATTGGCACATGCCAACAGCATGGCCAGCACCATAACCGGACAATACCACATCCTGGCCGATCGACTCGATGGCAAACTGCGTGCTGGGGATGATGGTGTAGCCAACCAATTTCCGCAACTCTTCTCCGCGAAGAACCAATTCACCGTCGGAGTGGAGAACACGCAGCGTGGCGACTCGCCCTCCTCTGCTAAACGACAACGGCGTGATCGTCGCAATCGTACCCACAGGAAAGCCCTGCTCCCGCAAATTCTGCTCGAGGGTGTCGATTTTGAAGGAAGACTTCCATTGAAAATAGGGCGACATCAGGTCGAAGGGACACTCCACACCCTTGAGATAAGGATATTCTTTCGACCACACATTCGTCGCATCTTCCGTCAATCCAGCTGCAGTTGATGAGAACGCTGCGTAGATCGGCGCATCCTGGAAGGTCACAACCAGCCCTCTCGTCTCTTCAACCGCTCGTAGAATCGCAGCATCAACCCCCTGCTTCCCGCGGTAGACTTGATCTTGTACGGTCGCCGCCACGTCATACTCCCGCGCGGCACTCAACTTCTGCTGATAGAGCGCATAGGTTCTGGCTGCAACCGCCTGTGCTTTCAGCATCTCGGGATGCCACGCTGAACTGACCTCGGCAGGAACCACACCTTTGACATACTCTTCTATATCGACCTGGTTAATAACCAGAAACCCCTTATCTTTTCGCACGAGATGGATGAGGCCGCTCACCGAGACCTCTGTGCCGGAGTCGCCCGATAACACCGCCGCCCCTTTGGACTTCCGAGTGGGTCGCGGGAAGGTCAGTGTGAGCCCTTGCCCTCCGCCATGCAATGTCAACTGCTCCGCCTGCCTGTGGACACCGTTCAATAAAAACCCCTTGCCGGCAGCGATGATCTGAGCCGGCGTGCGCAAAGCCTGACGACGGCCTTTTGCGTCGGTCGCCCACAGCGGATTGCTTGAACGGATATCGAGCCGTAGCACATCGGCAGACAGTAGCACCCGGATCGATTCTGCCGCCTCGACTCCAGAAGACAGGCTGAGAAGACAGGCCCCTACCGCAATGGCGCGATACACGCTGCTCCTCAACTGGCTCATCGGCGAAAGATCCATGTAATCAGATAGAATACCAGACTCAGGATGACACTGAGGAGCAGGCTGGTGACGATGGGAAACGAAAAGCTGAAATTATCTCGTCGAATGGAGATGTCGCCGGGTAATTTTCCGAACCATCCTAGCAGATTTCCAATTCCAGGAACGCGATCTGCGACCAGCAGCAACAAGCCGACCAACACCACACACACTCCAACCCCGACAAATACCTTCCCGAGATGTCCCCATTCAGCCATCAGCCTCGAACGACATGTTCTGCGATTTGCACCGCATTGAGCGCAGCCCCTTTGCGGAGATTATCGGATACCACCCAGAGATTCAGGCCGTTCGTGATCGACTCGTCTTCCCTGACGCGGCCGATGTAGACCTCGTCCTTGCCGGTCGCATCCAAAGGCATGGGATAGAGCTTCTTGGTGGGATCATCGTACACAATCACCCCCGGCATCGCCGCCAAGAGCGCACGGGCTTCATTCGGCTTAAGTGGCCGCCCCAGCTCCACATTGATCGCTTCAGAATGACAGCGTAACACCGGAACACGCACCGTCGTCGCTGTCACGCGAAGCGCCGGCGCTTCAAGAATTTTCCTCGTCTCGCGAGCGATCTTCACTTCCTCGGAACAATCCCCTCCATCGTTGAAAGATCCGATATGCGGCAGCAGGTTAAAGGCGATCTGATAGGGGTACACTTCGGCCTTCGTGTCGCGAAAGGACATCAGATCTTTTGTCTGCGTCATCAGTTCATTTATCGCTGCGGCGCCGGTCCCGGAGACCGATTGAAACGTGGTCACGACCACGCGCTTGACCCCTACGGCGTCCTGTAACGGCTTGAGCGCCATGACAAGCGGGGTCGTCGTACAATTGGGAATGGACACAATGCCGCGAGGCATCGTCAGCAGCGCATGGGCGTTGACTTCCGGTACCACCAACGGAACATCGGCCTCCATCCGAAAGACGCCGCTGTCATCGATGACGACAACCCCGGCCGCCCCAAGCCGTTGACCGTACTCGCGGCTGATGGCATCCGTCGCTGAAATAAGCGCGAAGTCGACACCGGCAAACGACGACTCCGTCGTCAGCTCCTCAACCTTCCATTCTTTGCCCTGGCACGACATCACCTCACCGGCCGAACGCTTTGAGGCAAACAGACGTAGGGAGGCCAACGGAAACTTTCGTTCCTCTAAAATCTCAAGAGTTTCTTTCCCAACCGCCCCCGTTGCGCCAAGGATGGCCACCACATACCCTGATTTCTTTTTCACCATGACCCTCGATCCTACCTACAATATGATCTCCCGAATGCGATGATTGAACGTATCGGCCACGAACATATGCCCTGCGCGATCTAACACGATTCCAAACGGGTAGCTCAAACCGGCTTCGAGAGCTGCGCCCCCATCGCCACTATAGTCAGACACACCCACGCCGGCGATGCGTTCAATACGCCCGGAGATTCGATCCCACCGCCGCACCAGGTGATTGTCAGTATCGGTCATGTAAAGATTTCCCTCATCATCCAATGCAATCCCTGCTGGCCGAGAGACACTGGCGCAGGGCGGTTCATCCAACCCTTGATATCGATACTCTCCGCCATCCCCTACCACAGTTCGTATCAGACCAGTGACAGGATCGACAGCGCAAATCCTTCGGTTGAAACAATCGGCAATGTACAGCGTACCATCCGATGCCAACGCCAATCCGCTGGGGCCGGCCAGATCGGTCTCTGTCGCAGTCAGACCGTCTCCATTATACGCTGCTGTGCCTGTCCCTGCGACCGTCCGAATCTTTCCCGAGGCCAAATCTACCGCCCGTACACGATTGTTACTCTGATCAGCAATGTAGAGGATCCCGTCGTCGCTCAACGCTAAGGCAGCCGGTTCGTTCAACCCGGCCTCCTCAGCCAATCCTCCATCGCCAGAGTACCGAGGCTTGCCCAGGCCTGCCACTGTCGTAATCGCCCTTGTCGCAGCATCCACGCGCCGTACCCGATGGTTCAGGGTGTCCGCAATATAGAGATGCCCCGCCCGATCGACCACCACTGCCGTTGGAAAATTCAGTAGAGCGTGATCAGCGGGTCCACCATCACCACTGAAGTGCATAGCCGGCGCGGCACTGACCGCAATATATCGCACCGTCCCACTCAGGTCAGTCTGTTGGGTCACAGTGCGCAAGTCGACCTTACTGGTTTCGGCAAGAGGATCCTCATCGACATCTTCAGACCTCGAAACCGGCAGAACGGGTGTCGCCCCTGCGTCAAACGCCTGAACCCTGCCCGCAACGGTCGTGATACAGAGGGTCTTCCGATCGATCTTTCGAACGACGTGGTTCTCCGAATCAGCGATGAAGAGATTTCCCTCTGCATCGAGGGTCACACTCTTCGGCTCATTCAGACAAGCTGCGGAGGCGACCGTTCCATCACCTGACCAGCCTGAAATTCCGGTACCGACAATGGTCCGGATCAATCCGGCTGTGAGATCAGTCTTCATCTCTATCGAAAATCTCTCTCAGTTCAGATTGCGCAGGATGGCCTCGCCCATTTCCGTTGTGCTGACCAGGCGAGTACCAAGACTGTGAATGTCTTTCGTGCGATAACCGAGATCGAGCGTTTTCACAATCGCCTGCCCGATGGCTTCCGCTTCCGCATCCAACTTGAACCCATAGGACAGCATCATCGCCGCCGAAGCAATCGTCGCAATAGGATTCGCCACATTCTTTCCGGCAATGTCCGGCGCGCTGCCATGAATCGGCTCGAACAATCCGACCTGCGCGCCGATACTGGCCGACGGCAACATGCCGATGGACCCAGTCAACATCGCGGCTTCGTCGCTCAGAATGTCGCCAAAGATATTGTTGCAGAGCATCACGTCGAACTGCCTTGGATTTCGCACGAGTTGCATCGCCGCATTATCGACATAGATATGACTCAACTCTATATCCGGATAGTGTTTGTGAACGTCCGTGACCACACGACGGCACAGCTCGGATGACTCCAGGACGTTCGCTTTGTCGACAGACATGACTTTTTTCCGTCGTTTTCTCGCCGCCTCGAATGCCACTTTTGCGATACGTTGGATCTCTTCAGTCGTATAGACCTCGGTATTGACGCCTCGCTCGCTCCCATTCGGCAGTTTCTCAATTCCTTTTGGCTTCCCGAAATAAATGCCGCCGGTCAGTTCACGAACGACGAGAATGTCGATGCCCTCAATCACCTCGCGTTTCAACGTGGAGGCATCGGCCAACATCGGATAGAGCTTCGCCGGGCGCAAATTCGCGTAGAGCCCGAGGTGCTCTCGCAAACCCAGCAGCGCACGCTCTGGACGCAAGCGATACTCTAACCCCTCCCACTTCGGACCGCCGACCGCACCGAGCAAGACCGCGTGGCTCTGTTTCGCCAAGGTCAGCGTTTCTTGAGGAAGTGGAACACCCACTTTGTCGATGGCCTGCCCGCCAACATCACCGGGGAGAAATTCGAATGTATGGCCGAACTTATCGGCCACAGCCTTCAACACCTTTACCGCTTCAGGAACGATCTCTCGACCCACTCCATCACCAGCCAATACGGCTATCTTCGCTTTCACAGGCTACTCTCCCCCATTGTGAGTATTGATCGCACCAACTTCTATTCCAACACTTCTTCATCCTCCGGCCGCCAAGCAGGATCGACCAGACACAGGAACTCGATGTCAGTAGGCCCAACATTTTCCAAAGACTGTGTGCCTCCAGGGGGCACATAGACGACGGAACCAGCTTCCACCGCGACGGCAGCATCATCGACTGTCAATTGCCCACGACCTGCAATAATGTAGTAGACCTCTGAGGACGTGAGCCGGTGCCTTTTCGACCGAGCGCCGGAAGCCAAGATCCCATGCGCCATACTATACCCAAGCGCGAGCGGTTGTTTCACCGGATGCAGGAGCTCTCGCAGGCGCGTATGATCCCCGGCCAGAAACTCAGGCCGAGCTGCCAGATTCACATGAACCACGGATCACCTCACAGCTAACAATATCGTCCCGAATTCAGACCGGAGCCGCTGACTCTATCGTGCTCACTTTCCCTAAATCAAGTTAACCTTTTGTTCGCCCTGCGCCTGTTTTCCCGCCAGGTATGACAGCTTATTCAGCGCATTCAGATAGGCTCTTGCTGAGGCCATGATAATATCCGTGTCCGCGCCATGCCCTGAAACCGTGCGCCCATCTTCTTGAACACGGACCGAGACTTCGCCTTGAGCATCCGTCCCTCCTGTGATCGCCTTTACGACATACATGAGAAGCGTGCTTTTCGTCTGCGTCATGATGGCGATCGTCCGATACACCGCATCCACCGGCCCATCTCCGGCCCCGGTCTGCGCAATCGTTCGCCCATCGATCTCGAGCTCGACTGTGGCGGTCGGCACCTGATCCGTCCCGCTGGCCACATGGAAAGACTTCAAAGTGATCTGATCGGCCATTTTCACTAACTCTTCGGACACGATCACTTCGAGGTCCTCTTCGTAGATCTCCTTCTTCTGATCGGCCAACTTTTTAAACCGCTCGAACGCATGATTGACCTCTTCGTCCGAAAGGGTATAGCCCAACTCCACCAGCCGCTGCCGAAACGCGTGCCGGCCTGAGAGCTTTCCCATGACCATTTTGCTCTCAATCAACCCGATCGTCTCCGGTCGCATGATTTCATAGGTTGTCTTGTCTTTCAGCAGACCATCTTGATGAATGCCGGACGTATGGGCAAAGGCATTCGCCCCGACGATCGCCTTGTTCGGCTGCACCACCATGCCGGTGATCTTGCTGACCAATCTGCTGGTCTTCGAAATCTCTTCGGTGCGAATCCTCGTGTCGGCCTGATAGAAATCCTTCCTGGTACGAAGCCCCATGACAATTTCTTCCAATGCTGTGTTCCCCGCACGCTCGCCTATGCCGTTGATGGTGCATTCGACTTGGCCTGCTCCTTCAAACACCGCCGCCAAACTATTCCCCACAGCCAAGCCAAGATCATTATGGCAGTGGACAGAGATCACCGCTTGTGCACTGTTCGACACCTGCTCACGAATGCCCCGAATGAGCCGGCCAAACTCTTGCGGCACCGCGTAGCCGACCGTGTCGGGAATGTTGATCGTCCCAGCTCCTGCGGCAATCACCGCCTCAATCACTTCATAGAGATAAGCCGGATCGGAACGACTGGCATCCATGGGCGAAAACTCCACATCCTCCACATAGCCCCGCGCACGTTGCACCATCTCGACCGCGCGTTTCTTTGCTTCATCACGCGTCATTCTAAACTGATGCTTCAAATGGATATCCGAGGTTGAGAGAAACGTATGAATGCGGACCTTCGGAGCCCCCTTCAATGCCTCCCAGGCTCGATCGATATCCTCCGGACGAGCCCGCGCCAAGCTGCAAATCGTCGGGCCCTCGACTTCCTGAGCAATCCGCCGCACCGCTTCAAAATCCCCAGGCGAGCTATACGCAAACCCTGCCTCAATAATATCGACCCCTAACCGCGCGAGTTGCTTCGCCACCATGATTTTCTCTTCCACATTCATGCTAGCCCCCGGCGATTGCTCGCCGTCCCGGAGCGTCGTATCAAAAATTCTAATCATGCGTGTCATGATTTCACCTCTCTTCGGTTCAGACTGCTCAAAACGATCGTCCAGCAAGGCCGCAGGTGCAGAAGACACCGCAGGCGTACCCTCTGGGGTACGCTGAGGATGTCTTCAAGCCGAGAACGAAGCTGGCGGTCGTTTTCAGCAGTCTGCAAAAACACAAAAGCCTCCATCCCTACGCCCAGGGACGGAGGCTCAAGAAGCTCCGTGGTACCACCCTGATTTAGCCTTGGACAACGTATGCTATCCACGGCTCTTCATTACGCCCTGTCACGGGGGCGAGACGGAATCCATTACTCGGGTTTCATGGATTCTGGCTCAGAGGCGAGTTCGGCGCCACACAGGCTGGTTTGCACCATTCACCAGCTCTCTACTGCTGTGCGAATCGCGTACTACTCCTCGTCGTAGCCAATTAGACCTTCGATTCGTTCACTGACTGTTCGGTCTTGGGCAATGGACGCTTCCCAGTCACTTTGGAAAAAAGTCCGACAAGCCGCTCTGCCGGACCGAGTAGAGCGTACCCTGCAAAGATAACAAATAACATCACTTGGGGCCAGGCTGCTAAGAGCATGAGCGTCAAAATGCCCCACACCAGATAGGTAATGTGCCGACCGCCACGGAACTTCATGTCTTTAAAGCTCCGATACTTGATGGTACTCACCATCAAGAACGACAAGGTCAGCGTAATAATCAACACAAGGAAGGGCTTCACTTCCGTCCCCATCCTGAGGCTATAGTGATCAAAAATCACGAGCGACGCCACAACCCCAGCCGCTGCAGGAATCGCCAACCCGGTAAAGTACTTGCCGTCCGGCACAGAGGTCGTCGAGTTAAACCGGGCCAACCGGACCGCGCCCATCGCGACATACGCGAACATCACCGCCATACCGAACATACCCTGCCCGCTCAGCGCCCAGGAATAAATCAAGAGGCCTGGTGCAACCCCGAACGACACCACATCGGACAACGAATCGTACTCAAAACCAAAATGGCTGGTGCTGTTCGTCAACCGTGCAGATTTTCCATCAAGTATATCGAAGATCATCGCCACCAGAATGGCGACTGCTGCAATCATGTAGTCCGCATTAAACACGGACAGCATCGAAAACACGCCGCACAACAGATTCCCTGTCGTGAAAAGATTGGGAATTAAATGCATGGCGGCTTTGCGCCGCTTCCCATCTCTTCCAAATGATTGGCGAAGTCCGACAGTCTTCATGGGAGTTCTCCCAAGATGGTTTCCCCACCTTTCACTCGATCGCCGACCGCAACCTTTATAGACGTCCCGAGAGGAAGAAACGTGTCCATCCTCGAGCCAAATCGAATCAAACCAAACCGTTCACCCAGCACTGCCCGATCTTTTGGCGACACCCAACAGACGATCCGTCTGGCAATCAACCCGGCGACCTGCACACACAATACTTTCGTACCCTCCACGGTTCGAATCATGAGAGCATTTTGCTCGTTTCTCAACGTCGCATCCGGCTTACTGGCGACCAAAAACAAACCTGGTTGATACTGCACATCCTCAATGACCCCTTCACAGGGAATCCGATTAATATGCACATCGAAGACGTTCAAGAAGATGCTGACCCTGATGCTACGATCCTTGATGAAACGGGACTCGAACTCCTCTTCGATAGCGATCACTTTCCCGTCACCCGAGGCGAGAACGAGACGTGAGCCCAGGGGAATTACGCGGGATGGATTGCGAAAGAACCACGAGACAAAGAGCGTCAGGATCGCCGCTCCGACCGTCGCAATAATCCAACCCAACCATCCTGCCAGCAGTGTAACGCCGACAGCCGCCCCGATGAAGGGAATTCCCTCTTTGGCAAACGGGATACCGACGGCACGATCCGCCACAGAGTCGCCTCAGGTTATTCAGGAAGGATGCCCGGCCCGACGATAATTCTCATCCACCCAGCCTGGCCATGCTGAGACTCGTCCAATCCCAGGCAAGACCGCAGCGATTAAATACGGCGTGGAAAGTCGCGGCTTCAACCTCCTGCTAGTTTTTATTCTTATCGACCAACTGGTCCTTCTTCAGCCAAGGCATCATCGCACGCAGCTTGCCCCCGACCTCTTCAATAGGGTGGGCTTCACCTTTTGCCAGCAATGCATTATAGACCGGACGGTTCGCCTGGTTCTCCAATACCCACTCCTTGGCAAACTGGCCTTGCTGAATTTCGCTGAGAATTTTTTTCATTTCCTGCTTGGTCTGTTCCGTCACAATCCGAGGGCCACGAGTGATGTCACCGTACTTGGCTGTCGTACTAATGGAATACCGCATGTTGGCAATCCCGCCCTGATAGATCAAGTCTACGATCAATTTCACTTCATGCAGACACTCGAAATACGCCATCTCAGGGGAGTAGCCGGCTTCTACGAGCGTCTCGTATCCAGCCTGGATGAGAGACGTAAGACCTCCACAGAGCACGACTTGCTCGCCAAAAAGATCCGTCTCGGTTTCTTCCCGAAAATTCGTTTCGATCACACCAGCCCGCCCTCCTCCAATCGCACTGGCATAGGCAAGACCCACCTGCTTGGTTGTTCCGCTTGGATCCTGATGAATCGCGAGCAAACACGGCACCCCACTACCTTTCGTATACTCCGATCGGACGAGATGGCCTGGCCCTTTAGGCGCGACCATGAATACATTCATCGTAGGCGGCGGAACGATTTGTCCAAAATGAATATTGAAGCCATGACCGAACGCGAGAGAGGATCCCGGCTTCAGATTCGGGGCGATGTCCTGTCGATAAATGGCCGCTTGCGCTTCGTCTGGCGCAAGAATCATGACGACATCCGACGCCTTAACGGCATCGGCTACCGGCATGACTTTCAGCCCGCTGTGCTCCGCTTTCTTCCATGAGGCGCCTTCGCGCAGCCCAATCACCACACTCACGCCGCTCTCCTTCATATTGAGCGCATGGGCGTGTCCCTGGCTACCATAGCCGATCACCGCAACTTTTTTATTCCGAATGTGTTGAATGTCGGCATCCTTGTCGTAGTAAACCTTCATCGATCACTCCTTGGGGTAATAGCCGTGTCAAGAAACCGATTGGGCATTGAGTCCGAGGTAACGCCTATTCGCGGGCAATCTTTTTTGCCGGCACATCCGCCGAGCGAATCAACTCGCGGGCCACCGCAACCCGTCCGGTACGTGTGAGTTCTTTAATGCCAAGTGGCTGCAGCAAGTTGATGATCGCCTCGATCTTTCGTGGGTCTCCAGTCACCTCAATCGTGTAGGTCGACGGCGTAGAATCGATGACGTTGGCGCGAAAAATGTCGGCGATTCGCAACGCTTCTGCCCGATCCTCTGGCCGCGTATGCACCTTGATGAGCGCCGTTTCCCGCGAGACAAAATCACTCTCGTTCAGATCCACAACTTTAATAACGTCGATGAGTTTATTGAGCTGTTTCACGATCTGCTCGATGATCCGTTCGTCTCCGGACGTCACAATGGTCATCTGCGACATAGAGGGATCAAGCGTCGGCGCGACTGAGAGGCTTTCGATGTTGAATCCGCGACCGCTGAACAAGCCAGCGATGCGAGACAGAGAACCAAACTTATTCTCGACTGTCACCGAGATAATATGTTCCATGGCCAATTTGTACTCCAGACACCGGCGATTAGGCCGTAAGGATCGTGTCCGAATCCTTCGGAGTCACCTGCCCCGCTCCAGACTGCTTATTTCTCAAGGCGGGCGGATCTTCCAAAATCATTTCATGGTTGCAGCCGCCAGCGGGAATCATCGGATACACGTTTTCATATCGATACGTCGGCACATCGACGATGACCGGTTTGTTCACTGCGATCGCTTCCTTGAGGACGGCATCAATCTCAGACGGCTTGCTGGCCCTAAGCCCGACTGCTCCGTACGCCTCTGCCAACTTGACAAAGTCCGGCGTCGTCTCCAAATCGCTCGAGGCATACCG
>JBGTMB010000314.1:0-8872 GCA_041743755.1 Nitrospiraceae bacterium
CCATCGAACTGCCATCGAGGCAACAGTCCTGTTCGGAGCACTGAATCGCGAAACTGGCGCGCGGCAATTGGCTCGTCAGCTTCCGACCACGGCGAATCTTCGAGCGGATGCGGTTCATGGGACATGACGGTCTCGGCATCGATCAGCACGAGGTGCTCACCATGCGCGATGAGGTTCTCGTGATGACAATCGGTAGCCCGCACGGCCCTCAGCAGGCACAGCAACATGCCGGCCCGAACGTAAAAGCGCTGCGCCGCTGCCTCATCCACACAGGGGACCTGTTCAAGATATTCGACCCACCCGTACCCTGGACGTTCGAGCACAGCAGTGACTCGCAGAGCCTCAGACGCGTTTCGATGGTTGCACCAAACCAGCAGGCGGTTGAACGCCCCCTCAAAGCCAAGCGGCTTCGGCTTATAGACCAGTTTACGACCGCCTGTGAACTCGGCGACCATGACCGTTCGATTCCCTCGGTGGGGGTCGCTAAGAGAAACTTCGATATCCGCAATCTCGAGCAAGGGATCGGAGAACTGAAAATGTGTGACCAACTCATGGCGGTCCGCGACGACCCGCTGTAGGAACTCCGACGTCGCCTCAACCCATAGCGCCACCGCGGTCGCGATTAATCTTCCGAGAACCGGATAGAGGCCAAACAACTCCAGTAGGCCGCTGCGGAAGTGTCGCTGGACAAACTTCCGATAATGTTCGTCGCTCGGAGGATCATCGTCCTCCACACCGAGCAGCGTGAGCAGCGAACAACCGTACGGCAGGAACTCTCGGAATTCCGATTCAAGCACCTGGCCGGAAAGGGCTGCAAGCTGCTGCAACAATCCACGCTCCAGGGCCTGATAGGCCCTGGTCGAAACAAGGCCCAGCAACGGAAATGACCAATTCTTCGACTGGAGACTGAGCTGGTCGCCGAGCCGCTCGCGGGCTACGGCAATCGCCGGCAACAGCATGTCCTCAAAAGGGATAGGCTTGGAGGGATTAAACGGTGAGTTCTTGAAAGCGGCAGGGCTGAAGCTGAGGGCCGTCGTGCAGATACTTTCCAGCACAGTCGCCCAATCAGGTAGGGGACTGTCTGGCTGAGGAAGAGGATCAACCAGTACGGCTTCCGCGCGATCGAGACTCACGCCATCCCAGCCCAGACGCCTTTCCAGCCAATCCGAGGATTGTGGACCGATTGCTTGCCGCCAACGCTCCAATCGCGTCTGGCGCACTTCCTCCTGACCATGTGGGCCGATCGAAGGATCAGCCTCTCGCAAGCGCTCGCTCAGAAACGCAGCCCGCGCTGCGATCGAATGGAGCGTGCCAGGCATGTGCGTAAGGGCTCGTGATGATCTTGAAGTCATTGGCCGAGGGTGCTGAACGAATCGCCCGCGCTGGAGGGGTCACTTCAACAGGGCAACATAAAGCGCGGCCCCCGTTACACGAGGGCCGCGCGTGTCTAGAAATGGTACCGTACGGTGAGGCACGTTGAGGGGAGCGAGTCTAGCAGCAGCCCCCGTGATTGCCCCCACAGGAGTCTGTATGACAGAGCTTGTTCTCGCTGCTCGCGTCGGCTACATTTCGACCGGCGAGGGCCAGCAGCTCACGCTCACTCAACCTGACCGGCTTGCGGACGAGCTTCACATCATCGAACGCCTGCTGCAGCCACACCTCTGGAAGAGAAAACCCTTGCTTGGTGCCGGCGGCCATAACACGCTTGATCGCCGTCTTCTGGTCACGAGCAGCCCGAATCTCTTTTCTGAGTGTCGCGCTCTGAAGTAGTTCTTGTAGCTGAGCAAATTGCTTCTGATTCTTGGCCATGCTGCGCTCTCCTTTTCGATTAAAATAAATTGCACATGGGAAATGCGAGCACCATTTTATTCGGTGGCGGACTCTATCACCAGGCCAGTGGGAAATCAAACGCACAGTGTACATCGCAGGTCCCTTGGCTCACACTCGACGTGCCCTCAAAGAGCGTTCGACCTCGCAAGCGCGGTGGCGACGCACCTGACGACGGACGGGCTCGCCGCTCGTCTCGCGTGGCGTCTCATCGGTTTCGTCACGAACCTTCGTGCAGAATGCGGGCTAGTGATGAATGGAGCAGGTGTTCTCAAGCGACTCGGAGTACCAGGCGTTTGCCGCAAGCCTTGACGTACTTGCGCAACGTCGCAATCGATGGGGAGTGCTTCCCACTGGCAAGCGCGCGCTCCAGACGAGCGATAGCCGGAGCGTGCGTCCCCATTCGAGCAGCCACCTGTCCTTGAGTAAGTCCCGCTTCTTGGCGCGCTTTGAGCAGGGCATCAAGCAGCACGGACTCTTCACGCTCAATACGCTCCACCTCTGCGCGCACGCCCGGGCGGCGCATAAGCTTCTTGACCAGTTGATCATGCGTATGCATCTTTGACTTCCTTCAGCCGCACCTCATCGAGAAACACCAACTCCTCGGCCAGATCATCGTAGGCTTTCCTCACATCCGAACGAGCAAGCGCGCGTGACTTGAACTGATTGCGAGCAGAAATATTGAAGGTCCCCTTTTCCCCCGCCAGCCACATGAGGCCTCCTGAAACCTGTCAGAGCCTGTCGGCTTGAACGAATTGTTCGGTGCCATCACCGTAGCTTACTGAGAAGAGTTTGGCGCATCTCAGATTTCCGACTCCCGTGATGCGCCTCACGGTGATGATTAGGACAAAGCGCCGCCACATTATTCACAGTGTCGCCTCCACCTTCATAGAGAGGCACTACATGATGTGTTTCCAGGTACACCATGCCACCTTGCATGAGAAACCCCTCCTCTCCGCAGTATTCGCAGTGCCCATTCGCACGAGCCAGGGCAAAGCGGCGTACTTCCGGGCGACGAACATAGGTGTTGCCTTTTACCGGAACCTTCTCTGCCGGGCCACCCGCTGGCTCAGGCATATCAAATTGATCAGCATAGCGACCAGTGCCGCCGCCGAGACCTCGCATTAACGTGCACTGCCCGGTAGCCTGATCATATTTTTCGACGTGCCACGGCTCGGGATCAAGAAAGCGGAGCGATACCTTTGAAGCGGTTGAATCTGGGTCGCTCCGCTTTGTGCCCTCACAGATCACCATCCTTATCGGCAGGCTCCCTCGATAAGCTTCTTGAATTGCCTCGTCCTGGGCTTTTGCTCGATGGACGGTTACGGAGGCCTTTGCCGTTCGCGCAATCTCGCGGGCATTCCACTCGTTAGTTACTACGCCATCATGTTCTTCCATGTCACTGTGCCAGAGGTTAAGCACCACCACCTTTTCCGGCTCAACGAACGACCAGTTGTAGCAGTATTTTGGATTGGCCGCAGCACTTGCAACTTGACCTTTTGACGCCTCCCAATCGCTTACATCAACACCCGCGTCCCGCACCATGTCGCATATGCGGTTTTTCGCTTTCGGTCGTATGGACTCCAGAACAGACATGCTGCTTTCTCCTAAATGTTTCACAGATGACCGACGTAGCACGTAAATTCAACGTGCTCACTTCAATGTTACTCTCGTCGCTGATTCGCAGGATGCTCAAAAAGCCTGTCCAGCAAGGCCGCAGGGGAGTCGAACCCGGAGGCGTACCCTCTGCGGTACGTCGAGGATTTCGATGACCCGAGAACGAAGCTGGCGGGTTTTTTCAGCATCCTGCTAGCAGTTCGTTGGCCTCGTGTCCACCCCAGCTCCGATGGTCACCTCAATCCTCGCGACCCCCTTTACGTTGGCGCAGAGATCACCGAGGCCAGGGGTGACCAACCGGAACGGACCGCCTTTCGCATCAGGCAATGCTGCCCCATCGAGTTCATACACGAGAACCCCAAACTCTCTCGCCTGTTGGAGCGTGAGGCAGGCGGAATATTTTCCGTCTGCCGAATGCATCGTCACATGATCGGCCCCGATGGCCAGCGCCGGAATATCGAGCAGGCCCTTCAGGCGAATTCCTTTACCCGTCATTCCGGGCATCACAGTCGAGATATCGAGCTGATGCTCTGCCGGCAACGATGCGAGCGCGGCACGAACGAGTGAGACAGGTTGGACCACTGCCCCGTCGATCCGCACGATACCAGGGCCGGTTCGATCCCGCTCCGTGATGGCTTTGATCACCGCTGTCAACATATCGTTCAACGGGGTCGGAATGCCGAATCCACGACCGAGCTTCGCGACATACCCATTCAAATAATCGATTTCGGTCGGCCTGCCGGCCTTCCAATCGTCATACATCGAGGTATGGATATCCCGAATCTCTTGGGTCCAACGAACCACCTTCTCCGCCATATCGGGGGCTAACGGCACCTTTGCAGTGGCAGCCACCGCCACGACTTCACCCACGATCTGGTGAATCACTTGCAGCATCTCGGGATGATCAAGCGCCTTGGACACTTTGTCGTCGATCATGACGGTCAAGGGATTGAAGACGCAATTCCAACACATCTTCTCCCACTTGCTGCGCCGGATATCGTCGACCAACTGACAAGGAACCCCCGCCTGTTTGAACAAATCCGCGATGGCCAGCAGGCGAGCACTCTGATGCCCCATCAACTCCCCGATCGCCACCGCTCCCCTCTTATAATGGTCGATGACGCCGGGCTCCGCGATCTTGGTATAGATGTACGCAATTCCACCGACGACACAATCCCGTTGAACGCGCGCCAGGATGCGATCTTCCGTATCGACTCCATTCTGCAGGGTCAAGATGACGGTCCGATCAGTCAGGACCGGCTCGATGTGGGTCAGCACCTCATCCAGATCGTAGGCTTTGACGGAGAGGATAATCAGGTCGGGTTTCGCGAGATCTCGCGGATCGGACGCGGCCGGTGGATGAACGGTGAAGGAGCCATTGGTACTGCGGATCGTGAGACCATTCTGTTTTACCGCTGCGAGCGTCTTTGGCCTCAGCAGGAACGACACGGAGAGATTCGCGTTCGCGAAATGCGCGCCGAAGAACCCACCGACTGATCCCGCTCCCACCATGAGAATCTGTTTCATTATGCTCCTCACAAAAATGAAGGACGCGTACTATACCACGCAGATTCGTCGGCTCGAAATGCGGTACACTTCGCGCACCGACCATGGCTACTGATGATCAGATTCTCCGAGCCCGCACACACCTCGCGTCCGCTCGGAACGTCACGATCCTCACGGGAGCCGGCATTTCTGCGGATAGCGGCGTGCCGACCTTTCGCGGGACAGACGGCTTGTGGCGCAACTTTCGCGCAGAGGATCTGGCGACACCAGAGGCCTTTGAACGGGATCCCCGGCTGGTCTGGGAATGGTACAACTGGCGCCGTGAATTGATTGCCACGAAACAGCCGAATCCTGCCCACATCGCCCTTGTTGAGCGTGAACGTCGCAGGCCCGATACATTCTGGCTGATCACGCAAAATGTCGATGGACTCCATCGGACAGCCGGATCCCAACGGCTCTCTGAAATTCACGGGAACATCTGGAAGGTTCACTGTACAGGCTGTGGCGTGATCTCGGACAACCGGGACATCCCCCTTCCTGCCTTGCCAACGTGTCGATTGTGCAAAGCACTGCTCCGGCCTCATATCGTCTGGTTTGGGGAATCGCTCCGGGAGGAAGACCTGCGCCGCTGTGATCAGGCCATTCAAGGCTGCGACCTCTTTCTTGTGATCGGCACATCAGGAGTCGTGTATCCAGCAGCGGGATTTGCAGCGGTGGCGAAGGAAGTCGGTGCATTGGTCATCGAGATCAATCTCGAAAGCACCCCACAATCTGACCTGGTTGACCTCTCACTGCAGGGCCGCGCGAAAGATATAGTTCCACTACTCCTTTAATACCCTCCCACGCAGACTGAAGAAAAACTAAGCGTAGGAAACCGCTCCCGTAGGATGCTCAAAAAGGCCGTCCAGCAAGGTCGCAGCGAGTGAAGGGCCGAGGCGTACCCTCTGGGGTACGTTGAGGGTCTGAACGATGCGAGAACGCCGCTGGCGGACTTTTTCAGCATCTTACTAGTGGAAGAATTTCCTCTAGCGTCCGAATCACATAGCCGCCCGATGTCTGAGAGCACCCCGTCCGATCCAGCAATACACCGGTTAGCCCGGCCTTCGTCGCCCCCTCCATATCGTCCCTCACACTGTCACCCACATGGATCGCCTCGGCCGGATCGATTGCATGTTTTTCAAGAGCGATCTCGAAAATCTTCGGTGCAGGCTTGGCGGCCCTAGCGAGACTGGCAATCGTCACCGTATCGAAGAGTCGGTCAATGCCGAGTCCGCGCATCACAGGGAACAGTCTGGAATCAAAGTTGGACACAATCCCCAATTCGAACCCTTCCTCACGAAGCCTGGTCAAGACGGCCTGTGTTTCGGGAAACAACGCCCAGGAACGAGGATCTTCAAATACCTGAAAGACCTGCTCGAAGAATTCATCGAATCGCTCGAACATCCCGACGCGATAAAACACGTTGTGGACGATGTCGAACCACCAGAGCCGTTCACATTGCTTTAACTCGATAGGGTCCGTTGCAGCAAAGACCGGCGGCGCCGCGTCATGAAAGGCACGTCGAAAGGCTTGCGTAATCGAGGCTTGAGAGTCTGGAGTCTGTCGAAACCCATGCTGAACCGCATGGGTGAGATAGATGTCCGCCACCGAACCATTAATATGAAATAACGTATCGGCGGCGTCGAAAAAGATGACGTGAACTGGAGTTTTCATGGGCTGCGCACATCCTCTTGCGGGCTGATTGTAGTCAGCTCAAAAATCCGAAGTCAAAGCACGCCGCTAATTATGCGATTTCTTGACAAAGAATACCCTCACTGCTAGCTTCAAATCATTCAATAATATTGGAGGGTAAGGTGGCTTCAACCATCTTCGTCGTCGACAGTAGTCCCGCCGTCCGCCGACTGGTCGAGCAAATTTCAAAGCAAGAAGGATGCGACGTGCAGGGATTCCAGGATGGCCCTGCCGCGTTGCAAGCCGCACGTCACACAAGCCCGAATCTCATCATCGCCGACTATCACTTAGAGAACATGACCTTTTCGGGATTCTGCAAAGAAGTCCACAAACTCGACAACCTGGCAGAAACCTATATCGTCTCCTTGACCAGCCCTTCAGATCGTGTCGATGAAAGCCATATGCGCTCGCTGGGAGTGAAAGCCTTTCTCAATAAACCATTTCAGTCTGAATCCCTCGCCGATGTGATCAAGGATTTGGAAAAACAGCAGACAGCCAGCGCGAGTGGAGCGAAGAAGAAGTCTCGCTCCTGGCCCCCAGTCACCAGTGGGACAGATTCGGATGATGAGAGCGTCAACGAAGACAATTCGGCTGAGCAAGATGAGGAGCCGGTGATCATACCTCACCCCCAACCGAAACACACCCCTGCCGCGACGACCGTAACCGCACAGACGCGGACAGCCGAACCGGAAGAAGCGATGATGGGCCTCTTCGGGCAACTCCTTCATTCCATGTCTGAACGGACAGAAAAAAAGATTGTCGACTTACTCCCCCAGATGTTGGGAAAGGACCTGGCCACGCTCGTGGCCAAGACCGTGGAAGCAGCGGTGCGCACACAGACAGGGATATCTCTCTCGGAGGAACGGCTGATTCAGGTACTGAAACCGTTGCTCATGACGGCACTCCCAAAGGTGCTCTCACAAGAGATGTCGCTCCTCGAACCCATCATTCGACAGAGCGTGCTCGACACCGCGATCCCCCTGATCAAAGAGCACATCGATCAATGCGTCCGCGAAGAAATCACGGCCGTTCGCGCCTCATTATCCGATATGGTTCGGGAACAACTCGGCTCGCTTGAGGGGCTCGTCAAGGAAGAGGTCCAGCAGGCTGCCACCAAGCAGACCGCTGGAATCGCCGACGCGCTCGTCAGGGTGACCGCCCGCGAACAGGTCGAACAGGCTGTCCTGCGTCTCGTGCCGAATCTCGCCGAAGAACAGATCAAGGCAGAGATCGTTCGTCTCACACAAGCCGCGTAAGACTCCCGCGTCCGGTCCGACTCACCCCTTCTTACTCTTCTTACCCTTGCTTCGTCTTGCTGTCGTCACCAGTGCCTTCACCCGTGCGACATTCTTCCGATGCTTCTTTCTCGTCTTACGATCTTTTTCACGGCCTGTGGCCATAGTCTCTCCAAAATGTAAAAAGTGGAAGCGGAACGACGCTCTCGCCCTCGCCTTGTGCGAGTCTGTATAACACACGGCTCGACACCCCTCAAGCGATCTGTGTTCTTCATGCTGCCTTGAGAGGCAGGCATCCGCGTGCTAAGATGCGCCGCACTTCGGGCAGGATGCTGAAAAAGTCTGCCAGCTTCGTTCTCGGCTCATCGAAATCCTCAACGTACCCCAGAGGGTACGCCTCCGGTTTCGAATCGCCTGCGGCCTTGCTGGGCAAACATTTTGAGCATCCTGCTGAGACTATTCCCTGTTATGCCACACCGACGGACTGTTTAGTTTTCGGGTTCAACATGATTCTCTCGTAGCCTGCTAGGACACCATCAATAAATGAGCACTCCCCAACTCGATAAAATCTACGATCCCAAGGCGGTCGAAGCACGGTGGTCTCAGATCTGGCACCAGCAAGGCTATTTCCACGCCTCGCCAACCCACCCAGGCCAACCCTACTGTATCGCTATCCCTCCACCCAATGTCACAGGTTCGCTCCATGTCGGCCACGCGCTGAATCATTCGATTCAGGACATCCTCATACGCTGGCGGCGCATGCAAGGCCGTAATGTGCTCTGGCTGCCCGGCACCGATCATGCCGGAATTGCCACACAGAACGTGGTGGAAAAGCAGCTCATGGCCGAAGGCGTTTCCCGGGAATCCCTTGGACGGGAATGCTTCATCGAGCGCGTCTGGCAATGGAAGGCCGCCTCCGGGGATACCATTATTCGTCAACAAAAACGGCTGGGTGA
>JBGTMB010000315.1:0-3107 GCA_041743755.1 Nitrospiraceae bacterium
CTCTTTGTAGGATTCGACGGCGATCACTTCTCCCTCGTGCTGTCGCACTTCCTGGGTGAAGAGTCGGGCCAACTCGCGGCCATACGTGGTGTCGGGATGCAGGATGCAGAATCGGCGGAAGCCTTGCTCTTTGATGGCATACGAGGCGATGCGTTTGGCTTGAAGTTCATAGGTGAGCGCCGTATTGAATATATAGGTGCCGAGTCGTCTGACGTTGGGGAACGTCGCGGCCGGCGTGATTAAGGGGATGTGGGCTCGTTCGGCGAGTTCGGCCATGACCGGAAGATTTTTCGAGAGGAGTGGCCCGATTACGGCGAGGGGCCGATCGGTGTTCAGCAGTTCGGAGAATTCATCTAAAAATGTGGCAGGATCGGATTCAAGGTCTTTGACGATAAGACCGACCGATGGACCTCCTACCCTGTCTCTATTGGCTTCGACGGCCAGCTGAATTCCACTGAGTACTTCACCGGCGAAGGGAGCGAGTTTTCCTGAGAGCGGCAGGACGACGGCGATAAAAAACTGGTTGGATTTTTGTTTGGCTTGGAGGGTGGCCAGTAAGTCCGAAGTTTTCGCTGCCTGCGGATGGGCCGGGAAATTTACGAGAAATTGCTGGATCTGCCGGATGGCCTGGTGTTCTTCTCCACGGCTGATGTAGAGATCGATGAGCCGGAGTGACGCGAGATCGCCGGGAAAGTTGCGTGGAAAGGTGCTCCGGATTTGTTCCAGGGATTTCTTGTCGGATGTCCCGCTCGTCAGATCGCGAATGCGGGTACGCACGTCTTCCGCTTGGTCTTCAGTTCCCAACGCCACTTCGTCAAGCCACGCCTGAATGGCGTGGGTCGTGTCTTTTTTTTGCGCGTAAAAATCGCCGCTTAGCCGTAGGGCCTCGCGTTTGGTGGCGTCATCTTTTGACAGGTTTCGCAGGCCGGTCAAAATCGGCAGCGCAAGGTCGAGGTTCCCCATTCCAGCATGGACTCGGGCTTGCAACAGCTTGCCTCGATCCGTCACTTCTGAATCGGGAAATTCCGTTTGCAGCAGCAGCAAGTATTGTAACGCCTCCCCATGTTGCTTGGTGCCGTGGAGTGCAGCACCGAGGAGGAGATACGTGTCATCGCGCAGCTCGGGTTTTGGAGCGGTGGCCAGAAAACGACGAAGTATGGTAACGGCTTCTTCAGCCTTCCCTGCGTCGGTCAAGCGTTTCGCCTGGTTCAGCGTGGGATGGCTCGCCGGTTTCGCAGGCCCCGTTTCTGCGAAGACGGGCGCAGTGCGCTCGAACCCAGCAGCTGGCCAGAGCAGGCTCAAGGCAAGCGCAAGCGCATAGCACCAGCGTACTGAAAGAGCGTACGTACGATGTGCAGATAGAGATAGTAACGGGCGGGCCATGAGCTCCTGGCGGTCTGACGACGCTGTCATTCTCATGTGACTACTATCGGAAACCCTGAAGGGTGTCAAGGTAAACTCCGTCCGGGGTTCGTTGTGTTCATCTGAGTGATTGGCTATCATGGCCTAGATGATGTTACACCCGCTGGCTGAGCGATATTTGAGTCGTCTCCGGGTGGAGGGTGGTCTCTCCCTCAACACGATCGAAGCCTACCGTCGCGACCTGACTAAATTTCATTCCTACTTGCATCGAATCGGTGTGGTGCCGCTCGGGCCTCTGACGTCGGAGGCGTTAACGGGATTTCTCCGCTCCATGCAGGAAGCGCAGTTGTCTCGCGCCTCCTCGTTACGGTGTCTCTCGGCCATTCGTGGATGGCTCCAGTTTCTGATGCGGGAACGGATCATCGAAGAGAACCCTACTATCGGATTGGTTCCGATCTCACGCGGTGTCCGACTACCCAAAACGCTGTCGCAGCAGGACGTCACGGCATTGTTGGATCTGGGGGAAGTTCCGACCCCTGAAGACCTGCGTGATCGTGCGATGTTGGAGTTGCTCTACGCGACGGGGCTTCGTGTGTCGGAATTGGTGATGGCTGAAGTGGCGCTGGTGAATCTCGATGTCGGGTATCTCCGGGTCACGGGCAAGGGCGCAAAGCAGCGCCTCGTGCCGATGGGTGAGCGGGCCCGGCAGCTGTTGGGACAGTATGTGAACGAGGCGCGGCCACAGCTGCTTAAAAAACGGGCGTCACGGTACATGTTTGTGTCGAGGCGAGGTGGGCCGTTGACCCGGCAAGCCTTTTGGAAGTTGCTACGACACCGTGCGCTACGGGCTGGGATCAGACAGATCATTTCACCGCACATGCTGCGGCATTCATTTGCGACGCATCTACTTGAGGGGGGGGCCGACCTTCGGTCTGTTCAGGTCATGCTCGGCCATGCCAATATTGCGACCACGCAGATCTACACCCATATAGAGCGGGGGCGTCTGAAGCGGGTGCATGACAAGTATTTCCCTCGGGTTGATGGTGTCAGGGGCAAAAAGCAGCGCTGAGAAGATCCGACTCAATGACCGGCGTGCGTGCCGGCAGAAAATGGCAAAGGGGGTGAGAGATTCGATTGACAAGGGCATGTGGAGTTGGTAGCATCCCGCCTAGGTTGCTAGGAAAATCGGGCGGATAGCTCAGTTGGCAGAGCGCCACCTTTACACGGTGGATGTCGCAGGTTCGATCCCTGTTCCGCCTACCAGAGCAGAGGCTGGCCTAAGGGGAGCAGGACAGATCATTGAGCAATAATCATGAAATTTTAATGGGACCGACCACTAGATATAGTCTTGTCCCTCACGTCTTCCGCTATACGTAGAGTTTTATGGGGCCGTCGTTCAGCTGGTTAGGACGCCAGATTGTCAATCTGGAGGTCGCGGGTTCAAATCCCGTCGGCCCCGCCATTTTCTCCTAGTGTGCGTTTGGCTCCGCGGGCAGAGCTGTGAGTGCTTCCTCGCAGACTGCGGAACAGCGCTGTTGACATGCCAGAATTTCGTGTTCGCATGGGTGGAATCACAGAAGTACACCGCGCGGGAAACTAAAAAAACCGTCTCATTACGTTCGCCGTAGGACACGTGTCGTATGTTCTGGTGCGGCGTGCTGGGTGGAGTTGGTGAGCAGGGCGACATGTTAGTATTCTGCTAGAGTTTGGAAAGGGTATCGCCGCATGTTTCAAACAGGTCTCAC
>JBGTMB010000316.1:0-6226 GCA_041743755.1 Nitrospiraceae bacterium
GCTCCCTTGGAACGCATGCGCCTGCTTGGACCGAACTGTGGCCAGTTCTTCCCGTTGGAACTCGATGACCTGCCGTGCTTCGATAATCCGCCGTTCCGCTTCTCTGACGTGGCCATCAAGCTGCGCCCGGGCGATCTGAGATTCCGCCAATTCCCTACGCTGCGCCTCAAGATCTGCCCTCAATTCAGCAATCATCCGTTGCGCATCTCGCACAGACGCTTTTAACGTGTCCGTCGTCAATTCAAGCTCAACCCTCTCCGGCTCACGCATCGGCTCAAGTTCGCCGCACCCTGCGAATAAGCCCGACGCAAAACCGACCACACAGAGTGCGCCCACCCGCACTATCGGATACCAGGCGCGGGTTGTCTCTGCCAAAGCCGGGAGTAGTCCGCGATGAAAGTTATGAGCAGGCATCATTACCAATTATTATAAGGGGTGCCGTTCGTTCCCACATATTCGGCCCCTGAAAAGATATCGACCACGCCGCCATTGACAGGATCAGAAATCTCTTGCCATGTGGTTGTCGCGCCGGTGAACGGATCCTTTGGGATGACCCTCAGATACCCCGCGCTCACCAGGGCCGACAGAGACGGAGGATACTTTCCCTGATCCGCCTTGTGTTGGTCCAGCACATCGCGGATGGTCGAGAGGTCCTGACGCAAGGCAGCCTCCTTGGCCTTCACAACCGACGATTGATACGAAGGTACCGCCATGGTAGCGAGAATGCCGACAATCGATACGACGATCATCAACTCCAGCAGGGTGAAACCATGTTGACCCTGCGCTCCACCCTTACCAATCTCGATACTTCGTGCCATCTAATGCTATGTCCTGACTCTGTGTCATGACGTCATACACGTCATCCCCACACCAACTCGATGCGTTCGGCGCATCCTTATAACATCGGACCAACCAATCGGCCTTGCCGGTCAAAGGGTCGAGAGGAAGAGCCCTCAGATAGCGCCTCGTCGTCGTGCCCCTGACCGTCGCCTGTTCACTGGTCAGCGTGATCCCCAGCAATGTATCTATCGACTTCGGATATCCGTATATGCTCGTCACGTCTTTGCAGGTAAGCTTATTCATGATGCACGCCGGCCCTAATAACACGTCCCCGTCTCGACTCCACTCCAGCTTAAAAGTGTCGATCGCGGCCCGCATGATCCTCAAATGCTGTCGCAGTTCTATTTCATGAGTCCGTTTCGCCGACAGATGGCTCAACGGCATTGCGACAGAGGCCAGCACCATCACAATCGTCAGCGTGATCAAAAGCTCCAAGAGCGTCACGCCTGATTCTTTCACCGCACCCTCACAATACCTTTTCCTTCTTGGAGCGGCGGCGTCGAAGATTCCGAGGCGGAATCGACCAACGCCACACGCACAGGAGACACCCCGGGCGCTTTCGCGTAGAACGTGGCCGTCACAGCCTGCCTCCCTGTCCCTTTCGCCGATGAGGCAATTTTGAACGTAACCATTCCCGCTTGCGTCACTGAGCTGCCGGAGGCCTGCTCGTCCACGCTGTCCGATTGAATGACCTCGCCATTCAGGAGCGTCCTCAATTCCAACACCTGTGGATCGTAATGAAGCCGGAACACGCCTTCCGCCGTCGAGCGAATCCGTTCATCAGAAATGGCGAGCGATAATTCCTTCCCCACTTTGACCACCGACTCGCCCGGTCTAATCGAAAGAACCGACCCTACGGAGGCCAGAGGGGTGAGCGACGCGGCAGCGGGCTTTCCTGCTCGTCCACCTTTTGCTGTCCCTCTAGAGGAGAAGTAGTCTGAACCAGAAACCCCAGCACCCATCATGGAAATCTTCTTCCCTTTTGGGGCAAATATCGGAGTTGTGGCATAGCTTGAATCCGTCCCTGACCAGAACACCTGCGTGCCGAGCCCAGGAGGAGAGATACTCTGAATGATATGCGGCGTAATCGTCAGAATCACCTCGGTGGTGACCCGCTGGGTTCTAAATGAACTCAGGAGGTCGCCGATGAACGGAAGATCCCCGATCCACGGGATCGTCGTGCGAGTCTTACGGTCATCTTCTTGGAGCAGCCCTCCCAAGACAATTGTTTCTCCATCTCTCACATTGAGCATGGTTTCCGCCGAACGATTACCGAATTTAAACTGGGTAATGGGGGGGCTGGCCTGGAGCGTCACTTGGTCGCCCAGACGAATGACTTCTATCTTCATCTTCAGAGACAGTTCATTCCCCAAATGAATGGACGGTTCCACCGTCAATTTGACACCGGTGTCGCGGAACTCGATCGACGTCACCGTTGACGTCGTCGGAACGGCCCCTGTCGCCGCTTGGCCAGGCAACACATTCGTGGTGGACAGCAAGATCGGCTGCTTATCACCGATGTTAATCTCCGCCTTCTTGTTGTTGACCACGCGAACTTTCGGCGCAGCAAGAGTCTTGGCATCGGTCACCTGTTTAAAGAAATCAAGTTGAATGTTGGTCGGAAGCTTAAAGAGATAGCTGCTTCCGCCAAGCTCGGTAAGTTGGTTGAGCGTGAACTGCTGTGCGAGAGTTCCGGCGATCAGTCCCGTAGTCCCCGGAGGTACCATGGCAGCTGCGATTTGTTTCGGATAGGTCAGACCATAGGTCTGATCGACTGTGCGATCGACCTCCAGAACCTCGACATCAAATAGCACTTCGGAGTCCATCCGATCGTTAGCCAAAATAATCTTTTCGGCCATCTCGAGCTTCTCCGGCTGGTCTCGAATGACGATCGTGTTCAACTGTTCATTGGCATGCATCCGTTTAGAATCGAGCATGCTCTTCAGCAAGACCACCATGTCTTTCGCTTTGGCATTGGACAAATAGAACGTCCGAATCATCAGGTCTTGATACTGTTCCTGTTTCTGTTTGGTATTAGGGCTGACGATCATCACACCCGGAGACACGGTCTGGGCGAAGAGGCTATTGCTGGTGAGAATGAGATTGAAAGCCTCTTCGAACGGCGTATCCTGAATGCTGATGGTCACCGGGTCATTTCTGACATCCTTGTCAAAAATGAGGTTGATCCCTTGGGCCTTCCCGATTCCTTCCAAGACTTCTTTCAACCCGGCATTGCGAAACCGAAGTGTCACAGGTTGCTTTCGCCGATCATCACGGTTCGACGCCTGCTGCTCTTCCGAAAGTTTAGAGATGCCCTCGAGAGGTGCGTTGAATGAAGGATCAAGTTCAGCCGCCCTGGCATAGGCCTCCAACGCCTCATCAGTCCGACCGAGCTGGGCAAGACGATCTGCCTCTCGATTCTGACTCCGGGCATCGTTCAAGCGAAGAGCTTCGAGCAGCCCCGATTGATGATCGAGACTGGACGGTTCGATGGTGAGTGCACGCTTAAACTGTTCCGTTGCAAGATCGGGCTTATGTTCCTTGAGGTATGCCCTGCCGCGCTCCTCATACGCCGCCGCCTCTCGTTCTCGAGCCATGGTGTATTTGTTCTGTAGCGTAGGATTGAACGGATCCTCTTTCAGCGCTTGTTTATAGGCGAGACTGGCTTCTGCCCAATGACCTGCTGCAAGATGTTGATCCCCCAGCTTGATGTCAGGTGAATTAAAGTAGGCACACCCGTAAAGAAGTGCCATGGCTCCAAAGACAAACCCTATTCTTACTGCCGTCTGTCTCACAAGTTTATTACCTAGGTTATTCATCGATCACGCAACAGGGTCACCGCCAAGAAGGGAAAAAGAGAAACGTCTGGAATCTAATGCCACAAGAAATCTATAGCAGCCTCTTTACAGTGGGGCAACGAGAATCAAAAAATCAGCTGACAGGAATCGACCGGTTTCTTGTCAGCGACCAACGCGCCCATGTTGTTTAGCAGAAGCCGTAGGGGACATGATCGGCAGAAGAGCATGCATATGAACGTGATGGAGGAAATCACGTTCCATGGTTGAAAAAACGGCAGGCTGCCCGTTCACCATCCAGGAATGCAGCCAGTCTACACATCTAGATGCTGTAAACGATGTACGGCGAGAAATCGAGCGGGACTCGTTAGAGCCGAAACAGACTGCGTCCATTGAATAGCAGGAAGGGGAACGTGCACTGCTGCCCTGTTACAAACGCCAATACTTGAGCGTCTTAGGCAGTTTCGATTGATCAAGCAGACATTTCACATCAATCACCACACCCTCGCGCTGGTTGCGGAGAGGCTTGAGCAGTTTCCGCAACCCCATCTCTGCATATTGACGATGGGAGACGGCCACAATAATTCCATCGATATCTTTCAGATCGCCCCACTCGCTCAAATGAATTCCATATTCTTCAACCGCCTCTTCCGCTCGCGCAATCGGATCATGCACCAGAACTTGAACGCCATACTCTCGCAATTCGTGAATGATGTCCGGCACTCTGCTATTTCGCAAATCCGGCACGTTCTCTTTAAACGTGAGCCCCAAGACGGTCACTTTAAGCTCGTTGACCGGCCGAGCCAACTCACTCAACCGCTTCATGGTCTGCTCAGCAATAAATTTTCCCATTCCATTGTTAATGCGCCTACCGGAGAGAATCACCTGAGGATGATAGCCGACCGATTCGGCTTTGCTCGTCAAGTAGTAGGGATCAACTCCGATACAATGCCCGCCGACCAATCCCGGCGTGAACTTAAGAAAGTTCCACTTCGTTCCCGCCGCATCCAGCACTGACTTTGTGTCGATCCCAAGGCGATGAAAAATGAGCGCCAACTCATTCATCAGAGCGATGTTCAGATCCCGTTGGGTATTTTCAATCACCTTTGCCGCTTCCGCAACCTTGATACTCGATGCTCGATGAATCCCCGCCTTGACCACAAGTTCGTAAGTCTTGGCAATAATCTCCAACGACGCGTCATCTTGGGCAGACACCACCTTGATGATCGTTTCCAACCTATGCTCTTTATCGCCTGGATTAATTCGCTCAGGAGAGTAGCCGAGCCTAAAGTCCACTCCACACTTCATTCCGGAAGTCTGTTCAAGAATGGGCTGGCACACCTCTTCAGTGGCGCCAGGGTAGACCGTCGACTCGAAGACCACAATCGATCCAGGCGAAAGATTGGCTCCAATCAATTCGGACGATTTGCGAAGAGCCGTCAAATCCGGCTGAAGCGCGTCATTAATCGGCGTGGGTACGGCTACGATGATGAAGTCCGCCGTCTTGAGATCGCTGGGCTGACATGTGTAGTGAATGTCCGTGGCTTTCATATCCGCCCCAGACACTTCACCGGTACGATCAAGGCCTTTCTGTAATTCCGCGATCTTCGCTTTGTTGATATCAAAACCGATCACGCGCTGCCGCTTCCCGAATGCAACAGCGATAGGTAAGCCCACGTAACCAAGGCCCACCACCGCAATCTTTCGCCCTTTCGCCTGAGACATAAACTCCCTCCGTCTGTTTGGATAAGAATGTCAGAATGTTGCGTTTCCGTCAATACAGTTACGCGAGGACGGAATCCGATTCCTGTTCATTGTGACAGCCTGTATCCATCCATCTTGAGAGTTCTTCTCTCCGAACGACTGAAGGCCGTGTGCATAGTCGGCAAGCCACCCTCCTCCCTCACCTTCCTCTGCCAGATCGTTTTTATAGAGGGTGGAATCTTCGCCGCCTCGCTTACCATCCAGCGGCCATGAA
The DNA here is from genome assembly GCA_041743755.1 of Nitrospiraceae bacterium. Classification (GTDB taxonomy): domain Bacteria; phylum Nitrospirota; class Nitrospiria; order Nitrospirales; family Nitrospiraceae; genus Palsa-1315. The sequence goes on from JBGTMB010000316.1 coordinate 5,614, forward strand.
CAATAATACGGCCTTACCATCTAAAAACCTACTACACTCACCACTGTTCTCAGCAAATAGCCCCTCCAGCAGAGCGCGTGATGCACGACTTTCCCAATCCTACTGTGTTGAATACTTAGCTTTGAACATTATCTGTTCAAAATGATCCAATGCGACCTTCCGCCCTTGGACTTGTCCCACTTCATATCCACCTCACGGTACGTAGCACCTGGTCACTTCAAGTTATTGTTTTGACGAATTGATTCGAGACTAAAGACTTGCTCAGCGTTAGTTTTGCCTTACTAGGCACTGCTCTTGCCTTAGCTGCTCCAAGGCCACGAATTATCCAAGGTCCAAACCAGCATTCCCTCTGTGCGGGTGGATGGCCACTCGTACGTTGGTGCCAAACGCCCCTCAATGAGTCCGTCCTGCAGTGGGTTGATTCAATACTACGGAGGAGTGGATGCACCACACGAAACGTCAGCAGCTCGTCGCGGCGATCTCTCTGGGCTTCATGACGGTCTTCTTGTCCGTGCTACAGCCTATTCCTCCCGCCTCGTGGGCGAGGAATGCGAAAATTATCTTTGGCAGTCCAGCCATTGGAACGAGCCCAACCAGTCTATTCTTTACGGCT
>JBGTMB010000317.1:0-5816 GCA_041743755.1 Nitrospiraceae bacterium
CGTGCAATAGCTGCATATCGTCTCCCAGAAACGATTTGCGCGTATCGATGCTGAGATAAGAAGTAGTGGGCTGCAGCTTACTGAGGAACATCATGCTTCTTTAGGAGTCAAACCAATGTCGCTGATCCATTTTCATCAAAGCAGCCTGAAACATCGTCGCAAGTTCATCACCCATTCATTTCGAATTATTCTTTTGGCATTGCTCTATGGCTCAGGTCTAACGGGTTGTGGTGACACCTCGAATGTTTCGCCTCCCCCTGCCGGACCAGGGCCGTTGACGATCGCTACACCATCACCACTCTTGAGCGGTACGGTTAATCAGCCCTACGCCGCCGTCGTAGGCGGTTCAGGGGGGACGACACCCTATACATGGAGTCTCGCAAGCGGATCTCCAGCCCTACCGGCGGGCCTTTCATTGAATGCAACAACCGGCGTGATTGTCGGGACGCCGACTGCCCTCGAGACGACCACTCCGATATTCCGATTGCAAGATGCATCATCGCCGGCTGGGGTTATCCAAAAATCCTTGACGATCTCGATCTTGACCACCCCGCAGACATTGTCGATGACAACCGCCTCGCTTCCGAGGGGTGTGATCAATCAACCCTACCCGAATACGACATTGGCCGCGACAGGCGGCATCCAGCCCTATAGGTGGTCGGTAAACCCTGCATTGCCGAACGGATTACAATTCAATGTCGTCTCAGCCGGCACGATCAGTGGCACTCCGCTGGCTGGAACGGAAGGCAGCACGAGCCATACCTTCACCGTGATCGACTCCGAGGTCCCAATCAATCATACCGACAATAGGCAACTCTCTTTGATGATCAATCCAACTCCACCACCTCTGGCGATCACATTCCCTACGGGCGGTAGGTTCCAGGATGCCAGAGAGGATGAACCCTATAGTCAAACCCTACGAGCCTCAGGGGGTACCCCACCCTACACATGGTCCGTCTCCCCGGCTTTGCCCTCATGGCTCCAACTAGACCCCACGACAGGGGCGCTCACTGGCACACCACCGAACGACAACGATTTCAGCCGTACGTATACCGTTCGCGACGCCACGTTGCCCACTACTCTCACCGATTCACGATCGATTTCGCTTCGGATCAGGAACTAGCATATATTTTCACAGCATTCCCCTTGCGACTGGTTTGACTTCACTGAACCATTGAAACGAGATAAACCGAGCTGGCCTTGCCCCTCCAAAACTTCATTCCAAACGCGTATACCATCATTTGACGTGGCGGTCTCCACTAATTCCTCATACCTATAGAAGTAGATTCATTTTATCAATAACTTACAGTCTAATTATCAAGTGCTAGAGTTCATATGAATCTGAGCCACCTCGATCATGTGAATGATGCACAGACTCCTGAAGTTTCCCCTTGTGATTGTATTAGTTCTGTGTACCCTTCCAGCTTGGGGAAATGATCAGTCACTGGCAGACCCTCTTGCTCAACGCTGGACAGGGTTGTTCTCCGATCCCGATCTCCAAGCTCAATCGAAACAGGCCACCCCGTCTCTCTACCAAACCAGTCTCACCATGACCTCATTTACTCCACCCACGGCCTCGCCGCGTCTGCGCGATCTCGCACCAGAGTTCCATCAAGCTCGCACGCAAGGTTTCCTGTCTTCGACCACATGGCTACATGGAGTCTTGGTCACTGAAGCTGAGCTGGCCCAGAATCAAGGAGGAGCCGGGTGGCTCCAAAGCAGAATTCCAGGCGATACGACTGGCGATGCGTCACAACGCATGATCCGACTCGGTCTAACAGGCACAGCAGGGTCGGTCCGTTATGGAATACTGTCCCGATCCGCAGGGCAGGCCTTCTTACAAGTGCCGGACCAGGCACGGCGTGAGGTGTGGGGAGAATGGACATCCGGCGGGACTTCGTTTCGGAGCGCGTTCGGACAACAGTGGAATAATGTGATCGAAGACTCTACCAGACCTCGGCTTGAGCAGACCTATGGGAAATTCGGTGTAGCCTGGAAGCGTCCAGTCTGGCCTGAGCTCACACTAACCTATGCGCACAACTCCTTGAACAACACGCTTGACCCTCTCGGCATCGCTCCTCAACGAAACCACAGTCACAGTCTGGAAAGTGCGCTCGCCTATGACGGCATGGGCTGGAATGCCCGCCTTGCATCGACCTATATCCTTGGGAACGATCTCCTTCGTGGTGGAGCAGAGTATACGGTGAGGATGCAGACGTTCACAGCGACCGTTCATCCTTTGGATACCCTGACTATTTCTCCTACCCTAGGGTATCGGGAGGAAGTACGGGATTGGTCGGGAGTCCGAATCCATTCGCCCTCGGCGTCGGTGGCGCTGCAGTACAAGCAGAGTCCTGAGATATTGTTCAGCGCGATGGGCAACTACGCCGGAATACGCTCGAGCGATGGACTCATTGATACAGTGCACATGGGTGGAAGAGGAAGGCTTGCATGGGATATCCAGAAATCACGGGGATGGACAACGCTGATCTCCTTAGAAGCCGGCTATAACCGGATGACACATCGCACCACATCTGCTCCAGGCACAGAAGATATCTCTGGTCTCTTACGCGTCGTTCTAGCCTCCCTCTAACCATCGCACCCCCCATGCGCTCCTCCGCCTGGTTCATTTGAATAGTAGTGTCCGACCCGAGCGATCAAGACAAGGTGCAAGCCAGGGTTTTGGATCCACAACCAATTGAAACTAAAAGTAATACGCCTGCCGTTCACCCTTGAACTTGCCCGACTATATAGATTCTTCCAAGCAGGCGCGAAACATTCGCATTAGACTGGCAGGGTGAATTCATCGCGTCCAAGACCCGTTAAGACCTCCGGTAATCCTGTAAAACCCTGTTGCCAAGAGTCACAAACTCAAAAAGTTTATTGTGGGCTGGAGTGACTCGGCACATTTTCCCACATATCTGCTAAATTTTACTGAGATCGGAAGACGCCTGTCCGTCCCTGGGGTGAACCATGAAGAGTGCCGCAATTTTAGCAATTGGAATTGTTGCCCTGGCTCTCCTTGCCGCGCTCTGCCTCCCGCGACACCTTTCCCCATCGACGGCATCGCCCACTCCGACCCCCGCGAATTTTCATGCGCGCGTCGAGTATGGAATGCTGATCCTCCGTGGCTCACTTCCCAATGAAGCCAGCAAGGCCACCATCCTTCAACGTGCCCAAGAATTGTATGGGGCCACGCCAGGCACCATCGTCGATGAACTGGTGGCGGATCCGAGAGTGGGATCTGTCGCCTGGGCCGACAACGTCTCCCGAGCCCTCCCCGTCTTTGGGCATATGACAGAACGAGGCTCGATTATCATCGACGGTCGCACGATTGTTGTGAGTGGCCAAGTTGACGGTGATCATGCCAAGTCTGCTGTGCTGCAAACGATTGCCCCTCTCATTCAGACAGGGTTAGAGTTAGAAGATCGTATTCTGATGAGTTCGCCATCTGGAAAAGCCTCCCCAAAGGTTCACTCACCCTCTCCGTCATTCAAGAAAAATTCCTCTCTGGTTGTGGCCCTAGCGCCGAAGGCTCCAGCCTTCGTACCCTCAACGCGCCCGACGGCTCCTCCAGTGGTGGCTCTGGCCCCAAAGACTCCAACCCCACCGGTAGCCCCATCAATGGCAGAAGCTTCTCCTGCCTCGCTACAGAAGAAGTTAAATGAGATCCTCGTGCGTGGGTCCATCGAGTTCGAATCGAAGAGCTCGACGATCACTCCCACCAGTTTACCTACATTAGACCGACTGATTGCCGAAATGCGGCAATTCCCATACACAGCCATTGAGATCGGCGGCCATACAGATAAGTACGGCGAGCCCGAATACAATCGTCAACTTAGCCAGCGCCGTGCCGATGCCGTGCGACGCTACTTTGCCAAGCAGGGTCTACCCAAGCAGTTCACCGCCGTCGGCTACGGGGCCTCACAACCGTTGTCGGTGTCGGAGAAGCGTGCCAGTCTCCAGCGCAACCGGCGCATCGAACTACGTGTGGAAGGGCAGCCCGAGTTATGACGCTGTTCTTTAATCAAATGTTGGGATGTCTCATCATCGCAGCCGGCATTGGCGGCGCAGTCGGATGGCTCCTGAGACACGTCTCCGCCGACAAGAGCGCGCAACAACTCGCAGACGTCACCGCCATGATGCATCTCAAAGAACAGATGTTGGAGAAGGCCAGGCAGCAGCTGAGAGGAGAAAGCACCTCGAAATTGCCGCCAGGAGAAAGTGGGCTGACGGCATCCCAAACCCTCAGCCATGTCAACCAAGAGGACCTCACATTGCAAGAGGCGGTTACGAGCTCAAAACGTCTCGGCATCGATACCGATCGACTTCACGTGCGATTGCAGGAATCGGAAGAGGCAGGGGGATGGATCGAGTGGCTAGACATACAACTGACGCAACGAGATGAGAAGCATCGAATCGCGCTTGATGAAGTCATGCTCCAACTCGCCGAACGAGATCAGCGCATCCGTGAACTCGAACAGCTTCAGAAGCAAGCAGAAGCCCGCGAAGCTGTTCCAACCGACAAAGCAGCATGATTACGAAAACGAGCAGTTGAATGTCCCGCCCTTTCGTGCGCGTTCTGCGAGCAAGAAGGGCACCCGGCTACTCCCTGCTCCCTCGTTTGACTTCACCTTCCCCTCACCCTAAAATCCCGCTCAGTGTGAACTTGGTCAGTATCCTACTCAGCGTGCGTATAAGGAGGTGATGCGTTGGCGAAAGAGCGAAAATACAAAGGCAAGGTTCCCCTGCATGACAACTATGGCCCTGAGGCCAAGTACGCTGTCGAAGCGGAAGCGCTGTTGCCGACTACGAAGTGGGAAGAAGAAGTCGCCCGTGGACTTGAATTAGGCCTTCCCGGCGCCGATTCGATTAAGGACAAACGGATTCCCACGTTCAGTCGTGGGGAACTCCCCCACTTCGCCGGGATTAACACGTTTGTCAAAGCGCCATATGTCGAAGACGTACGCAAGTGCGGCCAATATGACGTGGCCATTCTTGGGGCGCCGTTCGATGGCGGCACAACCTATCGGGCCGGCACACGATTCGGCCCTCAGGGCATTCGCAAAATTTCAGCGTTGTATGGCTCCTATAGCTTCGAACTCGGCGTGGATCTGCGGGAGTCCATTTCCATCTGCGATGTGGGCGACGTGTTTACGATTCCCGGCAACATCGAAAAGACGTTCGATCAGGTCAGCAAAGGGGTCTCGCATGTCTACGCCAGTGGAGCCTTTCCTGTCGTGCTTGGTGGAGACCATTCACTTGGCTTTGCGACCGTGCGGGGAATCGCCGAGAATCTGAACGGGGGCAAGCTCGGCATCATTCACTTCGATCGGCATGTGGATACACAAGAGACCGATCTCGATGAGCGCATGCACACCACACCCTGGTTTCATGCGACCAATATTCCCAACGTGCCGGCGAAGAATCTGGTGCAGATCGGGATCGGCGGCTGGCAAGCGCCGCGGCCCGGTGTGAAGGCGGGACGTGAACGCCAGACCACTATCATGACGGTCACCGATTGCGTGGAGATGGGGATTGAAAATGCCGCCAAGCAAGCACTCGAGGTGGCCTGGAAAGGCGTTGATGCAGTCTGGTTGAGCTTCGATGTGGATTGTTTGGACGCTGCCTTCGTGCCAGGCACCGGCTGGCCTGAACCAGGCGGGTTCTTGCCGCGCGAAGTGTTGAAGTTTCTTCAGGTCATTGCGGACAGTAAGCCCATCGCTGGAATGGAGATCGTGGAGTGCTCTCCTCCCTACGACGCAGCCGAGATTACCGCCCTGATCTCCACTCGCGTGATCATGGACGTCTTGGCC
>JBGTMB010000318.1:0-2214 GCA_041743755.1 Nitrospiraceae bacterium
ACGAGATCGCCGTCCCGGTCTTCGACCGCACGCTCGAAATCGCCCGCGCCGGCGCAAGGGTCATTGCCCCCTCCGTCCGCATCGTGATCGTCGAGGGCAACTACCTCCTGCTCGACCGCCCGCCCTGGAGCACGCTCGCACCTTTGTTCGACCGCACGGTCATGCTGCACGCGCCGATGGAGGTGCTCCGCACCCGCCTGCTGGGGCGCTGGCACGACTTGGCGGGCGAGGCGCTGGCGGAGAAGATGGAGGGGAACGATTTGCCGAACGCAGAGCTGGTGCAGAGTGCTAGCCGGCGGCCAGACTACACAATCGATGCCACCAGCTCTCGCAGCGGGCGGCAATTTCCTTCAATTGATGGCATGCAATTTAGTTAGAGTCATTCATTATTGTCCTCTTCAAAACCTGCCCATTGATCCTCTGCCACAGGCTCTGGTGCATAGTACTCTGCAGCATCATAGGTATCCGTCTTCCTGTATCGATCTCCCAGCCCAACAACACTGAGCCTGGAAAGGCCCAATATTTTGAGACCGCATGCGACACACTCAAATTTGTTGGGAAGATATTGTTGCATCTCAATGATCAAATCATCCTCTAGCTTACGTTGAGGCGCGGAAATCGGCTCACCCACCACCAGCCCTGCCGATTCACAAGCCGGGCATCTGACCCGATGTCCAGATTGCCGGGTCGCCCAGGTGCGCGCCGCCTCGTTCAGCGAATCCCGCTCCTGTTTCTCCCTGCCGAGCCAAACCCTCTTGTGAGCATCAACATCGCCTCTAACTGCCGCGGCACGATCGTCGTCCGCAGCGGCCATAAGCTGAACTGCTATAGCAGCCTCCTCAGTGCCGAACAGATCTTCCGAAGTAAGGTCCATGGAGGTAAGCAAAACGGAACAAGCGCGGTAGAAATGTGGATGCCAACTAGAGGCAATCAAACCATCGAAAGCGGTCTCTCCGGAATGGAGTTCGGAATTACGTCGTCCAATGTGTAAAATGCAGAAATTTTCAATCTCTTTGTTGAAATCTTGAAGTATACCGCCGAGACGGCGAAACACATCGACCGTGGAGATAGACCGCGGAGAAAACTTCGGCTCGATGGGCGTAAAGCCAAGTGCATGAAAGAGACTGCTCCAATTGCGTTCGTTGTTCTCGGCTAACAAGGCCGGACTCACGTTTGAAAGAGCCGCCCGCGCAAGCAGTTCAAGACACAGACTTGAACATAACGCGTGTTGCCACTCGGCACCGTCATGCTCGGCCATTTCTTCTGCGAAGCGTTGAGCCTTACGAAGCAGGCTCTCGGCGCGCCAGGCTTCCGGCGTCGAATCTGGCAGTACTGTTCTCTTCAACTGACGCTCTCCAGGTATGCCCGTTCAAGCACCCTCGATTCGTAGCCGACCGGGATAGGCGATCTTGAGTGTAACATTCGCCAGTTGTCAATGAGCAACGTGTCCCCAGCAGCACTTAAGGAAATGTTTATTTGAACTGAACTAGCGATGGCATTCTTAAGAAGCATTGATCCATGGTGGCCGGCTTTGCTCGCTGGCTGAAGAAATATCTCATCCCATCTAAACAGATTCTCGCCATACTGCAATTGATGGTACAGCTGAAGTAGTGGTAGCTTCCCTCGGTGAGGACTTCTAGGTCGGACTAGACTTCGAGTCAATGAATTCGAACCGACTGAGGCGATGAGATCTGTCCCATCTAAAAGCAGAGTCGGAACTTCGGGGAAACCGACCACACACCTAAGCATAATAAAGCGTGGCGGGAAGCGCCAATGTGCCAAATCCGAATGGAATGGAAACCCATGTAATCCATAGAGTCCGCTGTAGGTGTTGGGTCCAGCTAAGTGCCTCGGTAGTGGTGTGATCCGATGAATATGCGGAAGGTTCCTTCGGTTCCACAAAGTCCCCAGGAGGTTGGCCACATCTTCGCCAGATGCCGCTGGCCAAAGACCCGGAAAGAAGGCGTAGCCATGACGTCGCAGCGCCTCATTGGCGGACGTAGGCGATCCCAACCGAGCGTCGGCAAGGCTCGCTTGTGAACTCGACGGCGTCACTCCCACTCGATCGTGCCGGGCGGCTTGCTGGTCACGTCGTAGGTGACGCGGTTGATGCCCTTGACCTCGTTGACGATCCGCGTGGCGACGCGGCCGAGGAAGGCCGGGTCGAACGGGTAGGCGTCCGCCGTCATGCCGTCCAGCGAGGTCACGGCGCGC
>JBGTMB010000319.1:0-6670 GCA_041743755.1 Nitrospiraceae bacterium
GACAATCAAATCGCAAGGCGGGGCGTGGGAAATGGTGGATTGATCGGTGGGAGGGTGTCGGAGCATTGCGTGAGGAAAAGGAGGGAGGACAGATCCGCCACACGCTGCAAGATCGCGCCTGGAACCTTTACCTTCCCTAGCAGGCTTCATATTGAGAGGGGCCATCGCTGCATGCTCACGGCCTCTCAGAGTCAGGTCTTGTAATCGTACATTTATCATTCGCACCGCTCTCGTGTTTATGCCTTAGGCTTCCCCTGCCGTGCGTCGCGCAGGCCGACAAGCACTTTCTGAATCTGCTGATTCAAGCGCGCCAGCACGTCCACGCCCATCGCTACGCGGGTGACGAGATGCCCTTCTAAGCCTTTCGGGGCCGGCTGGCCATCTTTGGCGGTCTTCGCGATGGCGGCGAGCAGCGCTGGCTCAATGAAACCGAAATCGAGATAGGCGAGACCCTGCGCCACCGCTACGTTCGTGTAGTTCGTGGCACGCGGATGCGCCGACGATTCACTGGGCTTCAAACACACGTTGAGCGTGATGGTCTGGCCTTTGGCGTCACTCATGTTGGTTGAATCCCTTTGTAGGGTAGACGAGGAAGTGAGCCTGGCTGCAGGTTCACGAGGGGACAATCATGAACGACGTTCACTCCCGATGTTCTCTTCGTGGAAAATGAAACCGACAGTATCAAGCCCTTCGGGTTCCTGTAACTACTCATTTCGAGAGCCAACGCATGGCTGCATGCGCCTATTCAGCATCTTCAGCCTCAACCGCTCAGGACATGACGGGCACGGTCCCATCAGCAAGGCAACCCGGTGTAGCCTACGCGATCGCTGACTGAACTCGACACGGTCCTGGCAAGAACATACTCTCGAGATTGTTCTTGGTTCAGCCGCCCACAGACAATCTTCGCAATATATGATTACAAGACGTGACCCCTTTTTCAGCTTTTCCAGACAATGTAGAGTTGATTCCTGGCAATCCCCAACTCGCGAGCGATCTCGGAGCCGGGCCGACTCCCACTTTCGAGCAACTGCACGGCTTCGCGTTTACACTCTGGGCTGAACTGCTTGCGTCTCACCTCTTGGGGAAATCCTGTCCCCGTTTCAAGGTGTCTGTCAAATCCGGGCCACCTCAACTTGCCCCCTAATAAGATGCTGGGCAACAGACTGATCATGTATGGTCAGCATACAAGCATCTAGGTTCGACGGCTAAGCTTTCCGATCCATGTCGTCACAGAAAGAGAACCACCCGTCACAATGAGTTTGTCCCCTACGATCCCAGAGACCCCAGATTGACGAGGCTTCGGCAGAGGCGTAAGAGTCGCCCATTTATTGCTTGTCGGGTCGTACACCTCGATGGTCGCGACCGCTTTACGCCGGTTCGTCACACCTGAGACGACAATGACCCGTCCATTCCACTCGAGGATATTCGAAGTTAAATGACCTCTTGCGAACGGAAGGTCTGCAGTATTGGTCCACTCGTCTGTTGCAGGATCGTAGACCTGAACTGACCTCTGGTTCCCTGACTCCTCATCGCCCAGATGTTGGCCGCCAACGGCGTAGATCTTACCATTGGCAACACAGCCGCCCATGTGGTTCCGAGGATTTGGCAGGGAGGCCGCCGTTGTCCAGCCAGCATCATGATCGTCGAGCCTGAGTACCCAGTGATCACCGTAATCTTGCACGTAGTCTCCACCCTTTAATCGGAGAGTACCCCCGAAGTAGTGCAGAGATCGGCCTAAAAGCACGAGGGCCCCTCCACCTCGCTTACCGGGCATTGAGGGACCTTCGCTCCACAAGTTGGCAGCGACATCGTACTTCCAAATTTTGTTGGAGCTGCCGCCGGGGTGATCACCGACAAAGCCTCCTGCCAGGTAGATAAAACGTCCATCGGTTGCTTGGCCTGCATGCGTCAGTTTCTCGGGCAGTGGTGCCAGCTGGGTCCAAGTATTGTTCGCAGGGTCATAGACATCGGACTGTACCGTGGCCTGTATGTGGTCGTTATAAAACCCGCCAAAGACGTAGAGCTTAGCGTCCAGGGCCAGGCCTTGCGCCTCGAACCGCGAAATAGTGGCATCGGCCCCCGACGCTTCCCAAGTCAGCAAGATTGAGCGGGATAATCTTTCCAAGTCACTCTTGCCACTACCTCTTGGGTCTCCACTCGGACCCTGATCGCACCCAATCGCCATGAGTTGAAAACTCACCAAGGTGAGAAAGCCAATGAACCAACGCATCAAGTGGTCTCCTTAAAGTCGATCCAAATCCGAGCTTCGAGCGCAGTTAGTCCAGCCGGACGTGCTTACCCTCCGAAGGAACTCCTAAATCACTTAGAATGAATAAAATGTAATCCCCGGCAGGAGCCTGGAAGTAGTTAGCGGGCGGCGTCACCTTGACAGTACCTGCAACCGGGACTTGGAAGTCGAGAGCGATATACCGTTGGTTTTGGTCAAAGGAGTGAGTCGTGGACCCCAGAGCCATAAGCACCACCCCATGGCCAGATCGTATGGGCCCATTCGTATAATGGAAGGAGACCTCCTGTCCCCCTACGGTCATCTTCACCGGTTCCAGTACTTCTACCAGACTAGGACGCGGCCCCTTCGACAGGTAGCCAGGCGTATAAATTCTGACGTCAGGCCGCTCGCAACCGACTTTTGACTGCTCCGAATCTTTGCCACCGCCAAGCAAGACACGACCATCCTTTAACAGGAGAGCAAAGTTGTGATAGCCGCGTTCAAAGGGATCATCAGGCCAGGCGGGCAAACTAGTTACCATGTGAGTTACTGGGTCAATCGTCTGGGGCCGCCGCCGATCCCCCACAAAATCTGGCCTGCCGTCCCCATTCAGGATCAGAACAGTTCCATCAGGGAGCAGCACGCTTGCAGCATGGATCCGCCCAATATTCGTATTGACAGACTTCCAGGTGTCGGTCTGTGGGTCGTAAAAGTCAGCGCGCTGACCAGTAATCGGGGAATCAGCTCCGCCTAACACCAGGATCTCACCTGAACTTAAGAGAGCGCCCGTGCTTCCATCACCTCTTGCACCGCGTTGACCATTGAGCGGTGCCATGAACCGGTCTCGGCGGGACAACTCATCAGTGTAATTGAACAGAAGCACCTTCCCTGACCCGCCGAGCATGGCCACCTGACGACCGAAACCATTCCCTCTGACGGGCGGGAGAGGGCTTGGTAGAAGATACACATGTGTGTAGTCCAACGTTTCAGGTGTCATATCTGGCAGGCCATCACGATGCGACACGATTAAGTGCCAAGGATTTTTGCCGGCATCGAGTCGTTGATAATCGAACAACTCGATACTCAAGTTCCCAAAGGTACTGCCACCGTAGCGGGTAAATCCACCGGTCACCAAAACATTCGAACCAGCCAAGCGAGTGTTTGTCGGATACCATCGTATTCCCTCTTCCCTGTCGGGGCCTCCTGTCATCGTCTTACCAACCCGCATAAACGAATTATCTGCAGGGTTGTACAGCCGAGCATAGTTGAGACCTAACTCACTCTCACCGAGTTTGCCCAGACGCTCATAGCGAGCACCACCAGAGAACAGAACTCGCCCGTCTGCCAAAGGTCCATGCCCCGCACAGTAGAGAGCATCGCTGGCGTGGGAGCCCTGCTCGTCCACTGGCACAACATTCGAAGAGTTCCCGGTCAATTTGGCTGGATCGAGTAGAAAGGTCACACCGTTCTTCCGTGTACCACTCTCCTCCTCACAGTCGCTGTGGTCACGTCTACCCCACCCTGTGATCAGGACCTGTCCGCTCGGCAGAAGAGTTGCGTGGATCGGAGTAACCCACCAGCCTCCCATTGGCTTTCCCTTAGGCCACATATCAGTGTCGTCTCGCAATTCAACCACTGGTCCCCAAGCATCAGCAGCAGGGGTTTTTACGTCACAAGCGGACAGCATCAGGCTGCTCATCAGGGTGATTGCGAGCGTCACGCGTAATCCTAAAGCTCCCGGCCTGCAGACCGAGGGCTGAATCGCTCCTTCTGTCATATGTGCAACCTGCTCAAGCTCCTCAATACTATGCCGAAAGCTAGGCCGAGCATGGGAAGATGTCAAGAGAAGTGGAATATGTTACTGAGACAGACTACTCACGTTCCCGCTTCCGCCACTCCCACCGCGGCACCGGCTACGGATCAGCTCCGAAGCCTTTCTTGGCCTCTCGCGCTTCTGTCTCTAACCCTTCAAGCACCGTATCTCTTGGCGCATATTTCCGATCCCACCAGCACCAGCCTTGCTTGACGAGTTCCAGATTGTGGAAGGCGAATAGGATCGCGTCTTGTAATCATACATCGCCTATTCACCGCTTCAAGCGATGCTCATAGTCCTAAGTCGGGACGCCACGCGAGACTGGCACTCAGAACTCACGCTTGCATCTTGCGCCTGCATCCCTGCTCACGTCAGAATACTGTCACCACGACCTATGATGTCCACGCCACAACACAACCAGCACGTCGCTACCATCTTTCGGTCGATGGCGGAACGATTGGCCGCTCAGCGGGCAAATCCCTATCGGGTCAGAGCCTATCGAAAGGCAGCGGATACTATCGAGGCGATGGAGGAGGACATTGCAACCGTCGCCGCACGGCATGCGTTGGAAGACATTGATGGAGTCGGAAAGGATCTGGCAGATAAAATCGAAGAGTTTCTGAAAACTGGAACGATTCAAGCCTATGAAGCCTTAAGAACGCCGCTTCCTGACGCCGTGAAGGCTTGGACTCAACTCCCTGGACTGTCCGAATCGCTTGTGGCCTATCTCTATACCCGCCTGCACATCACCACATTGACCGATCTGGAGCAGTTGGTGCGCTCGCACATGCTGCGCACGACGCCTGGATTTTCAGGGTCGGAAGAACGGCTGCTGGAGGCGATCATCGCCTCTCAGCAGCCTTCCATTAAGAAGCCCGAGGAAGCTCTTTAAAGATCTTCCAGGTCTTCAGCATTTCGACCGCCTTTTGAAGTTGCACATCCTGCTCCAGCGAGGGTTCGCCGAAGACCTCGCCGGGAGGGGTCGGATGCGTGGTACCGTTCTTCGGGGTGCCTTCGTCCTGTCCCTTGCCGTTCGGAGCCGGTAGATCTTTCCCTGGCACGACTGTGGGCTTGGCTTGCTTCGCCTCTCCATCCTTTTCACCAGACTTCGTCTCACCCACCTTGGCAACAGTCGTCGGTGCTGGGAGTTTCACGACAATATCAGGCGTAATGCCGGTCGATTGGATCGATCGCCCTTTCGGTGTGTAGTACTTCGCCGTCGTGAGACGGAGCCCGGACCCATCCCCTAACGGGAGAATCGTTTGCACCGATCCCTTGCCGAACGAGGTTGTCCCGACGATCACCGCCCGCCCATAGTCTTGCAAGGCGCCGGCCACGATTTCCGACGCGCTCGCCGATCCTTCATTGATCAGAATAATCATGGGCGAATCGTCCATCTGATCTTTCCCCTTGGCGATCCACTCGTCCTTCTTGCTTTCACGTCCTTTCGTATAGACCACAAGCTTGCCCCCGGGGAGAAACTGCTCGGACACCTCAACGGACGCGGTCAGCAGTCCGCCGGGATTGTTGCGAAGGTCGAGGATCGTCGATTGGAGCTTCTGCTCTTTGAATTGTTTGAGCACCTTGCTCAAATCCCGCCCCGTCGATTCTTGAAATTGTGTCAGCCGCACGTAGCCGATGTTGTCCAAAACCTTCGACTTCACGCTCTCGATCTTGATGGTATCGCGGACCAGTGTAAATTGGAGTGGGTCAGGAGTTCCCTCCCGCTGAATCGTCAAATTGACTTTGGAGCCCTTGGGGCCACGCATCTTCTGGACTGCATCCATCAACGTGAGGTCTTTCGTCGTGTCGTCGTTCACTTTGGTAATGAAATCACCGGCCTTGACCCCGGCGCGGTGGGCTGGCGTGCCCTCGATGGGCGCAATGACAGCGAGGCGATTTTCCTTCACACCGATCTGGATGCCCACCCCCCCGAACTCACCCTTCGTTTCGACCTGCATTTCCTTATACATCTCCGGAGTCATATAGGCGGAATGCGGATCGAGGGTTGAGAGCATGCCACGAATGGCCCCCTGAACGAGATCCTTCGCCTTCGTTTCGTCGACGTAACTCTTCTGAACTTGGGTCAACACTTCTGAAAACGTCTTCAGCTCCTCATACGTTTCCGTCGCATGCCCAGTCCGCTCCCACCCCTTGCCAAGCAGCACGCCCAAGACCAGGGCGACCATCACCATCGGGGCTAACACCCAGCGTCGTCGTCGGGGATTCTGTCCCATTTCCATAATAGTCACGTCCTTTCCTCTTCCCGTTCCCTAGTCAGGGTGCTGAAAAAGCCCGCCAGCTTCGTTCTCGCATCGCTCAGAGGCTCGGAAGCACTGGAGGGTATTTTCCGTTCGCCAAGATCCATTCTATGGGCCAACGGCTACACAAAGTGCGGGAGGTACCTCCTCGCCTCTTCGCTCACTGCGGCCTGATCGACGACCCTTTAGAACATCTTACACTATTGTGGCTTGCATACCATTCTGTGAGATCTCAGCGGCGTTGTCTGCATAAACCAAGTTTTTTACAACCGCTTACCGTCTCGCTAACCATTGGAGCGGATCAAGCTGCTCCGCCCCCTGGCGTAACTCAAAGTATAGAGTATTTTCACCCGTCATGCCCGTATCTCC
>JBGTMB010000320.1:0-9302 GCA_041743755.1 Nitrospiraceae bacterium
ACATGCCGCTCTCTTTTGCAAATTCTTGGAGTAATTCTTTCTGGCGAGCAGTGAGTTTGGTGGGGATCTGAATCTTGATGACAAATAATTGGTCGCCTGTATTGTGGCTCTTGAGATTGGGAACACCCAAGGCTTTGATACGGAGGGTCTTGTCCTGTTGGGTGCCGGCGGGAATCTTGATGATCGTCGTGCCTTTTAGTGTGGGGACCTCAATCTTTCCTCCGAGTACCGCTGTGACAAACTGAATTGGAACGTCACAGACGATATCCTGCCCTTGACGCTGGAAGACCGGGTGTGGCTTGACGGTAATTGCCACATAGAGATCGCCTGGCGGGCCTCCATTGACTCCGTGTTCCCCTTCATTCGAGAGGCGTAGCCGCATGCCTGACTCGATGCCAGCCGGGATGTGGACGGCGATGGTTCGTTCTCGATACGTGCGTTGACGCCCTTGGCAGGCAGGGCAGGGCTCTGTGACGATTCGTCCTGCCCCGTCGCATTGGCCGCAGGGACGGGTGATGCTGAAGAATCCTTGCTGGAACCGCATCTGTCCTGCCCCTTTACAACTCGGGCAAGTCTTGACCGACGAGGCATTCTTCGCTCCGCTCCCTTTGCAATCGCTGCACATTTCCCATCGCGGGATTTTGAGTTTGGCATCTTTCCCGTAGACGGCCTCTTCGAAGGTGAGTTCCAGATTATATTGGAGGTCGTTGCCGCGTTCCGTCCGACTGCCGCCGCGCTGTCCCCCGAAAAAATCTTCGAAGATGTCGTTGAAGGCGTCACCGAAGCCGGCTCCACCAAATCCGAAGCCATCCGGGCCGCCACCCTGCTGGGCTCCAGCATGGCCGAACATGTCGTAGCGTTTACGTTTTTCCTGATCACTCAGGGTCTCGTAGGCCTCATTGACTTCTTTGAATTTTTCTTCCGACGATTTTTTCTGAGCCTCTCCCGTCTGTAGATCGGGATGGTGCTGGCGGGCCATCTTTCGATAGGCCTTCTTGAGCTCGTCGTCGGATGCGGTTCGTTCGACGCCTAGGGTTTCGTAATAATCACGTTTAGACACGGACACCGTCTCTCATGGTGAAAGTGCAGCAAGACCGAGCCCCCTGTGTTGTGAAGCTCGGTCTCACTCACGGTATTCTATCTTACTTCTTGTCTTTGTCTACTTCTTCGAATTCTGCGTCAACGACTTTTTCATCTGTTTTCGTCTCGCCGGTTCCAGCCCCGTTTCCGCTTGTTGTATCGGTATCGCTGCCGGCTGCTGTCGACGCCGACGCCTTCTTGTACATTTCCTCAGCCAATTTATGGGACGCAGTCGTCAATGTTTGGGTTGCCGACTCGATGGCTGTTGGGTCCGTTCCCTCCATCGCTTTCTTCAGCGCCGTCACGGCCTCTTCGATCTTGGTTTTGTCCTCCGCGGCGATTTTATCACCGTGCTCGCTCAGGTTCTTTTCCGTCTGATAGATCAGCGTGTCGGCCTGGTTTTTGGCTTCGGCGGTCCTCCGCCGCTTCTTATCTTCGTCGGTATGGGCCTGCGCGTCCTTCACGAGTTTTTCGACTTCTTCCTTGCTCAAGCCACTGGATGCCGTGATCTTGATGGACTGTTCTTTTTGTGTCGCCAAGTCTTTGGCTGAGACATGGACGATGCCGTTGGCATCGATGTCGAACGTGACTTCGACTTGCGGCATCCCGCGTGGCGCAGGAGGAATTCCCACCAAATCGAACTGGCCGAGGAGCTTGTTATCGTTTGCCATCTCGCGCTCGCCTTGGAAGACTCGAATCGTCACGGCGGTCTGATTGTCGGCTGCTGTCGAGAACACCTGGCTCTTTTTCGTTGGGACGGTCGTGTTTCGCTCGATCAACTTGGTAAAGACACCGCCGAGAGTTTCAATACCCAACGAGAGGGGCGTCACATCGAGAAGCAGTACGTCCTTCACTTCGCCCTTGAGCACACCGCCTTGGATCGCAGCGCCGATGGCGACCACTTCATCCGGATTGACGCCTCGGTGCGGTTCTTTTCCGAAGAATTCTTTCACGGCCTGAATGACTCTTGGCATGCGGGTCATGCCACCGACGAGGACAACTTCCTTGATGTCGCTCGCGGAGACGCCGGCATCGGACAGGGCTTTCTTACAAGGCTCGATCGATCGTTTCACCAAGTCGTCGACCAACTGTTCAAGTTTCGCGCGAGTCAACTTGATGACCAGGTGCTTCGGTCCATTGGCGTCTGCGGTGACGAAGGGAAGATTGATCTCGGTTTCCTGAGACGAAGAGAGTTCAATCTTGGCGCGTTCGGCAGCTTCTTTCAGGCGTTGGAGGGCCATACGATCCTTGCGAAGATCGATGCCTTGATCCTTCTTGAATTCATCCACCAACCAGTCCATGACGCGCTGGTCGAAGTCGTCGCCGCCAAGATACGTATCTCCGTTGGTCGACTTGACTTCGAAGACGCCGTCGCCGATCTCAAGGATAGACACGTCGAACGTGCCGCCGCCTAAATCATAGACGGCAACCCGCTCGTCTTTCTTTTTGTCCAGGCCGTACGCAAGGGCCGCGGCTGTCGGTTCGTTAATGATGCGGAGGACGGTTAAGCCCGCGACTTGGCCTGCATCTTTGGTGGCCTGCCGCTGGCTGTCGTCGAAATAGGCCGGGACGGTGATGACGGCTTCGGTGACTTTTTCACCAAGATAGTCTTCCGCGGTCTGCCGCATCTTCTGCAAAATCATGGCAGAGACTTCCGGCGGGCTGTAGCGCTTGCCGCGCAATTCGACGTACGCGTCGCCGTTGTCTCCTTCGATTACCTTGTAGGGCAACCGCTTGGCGGCGTCTGCCACCTGATTGCTGTTGAACTTGCGGCCCATGAGGCGCTTCACGGAAAAAATCGTATTCTCCGGATTGGTGATCGCCTGGCGCTTGGCTATCTGTCCGACGAGGCGCTCGCCCTTTTCGGTGATGGCGACGACGGACGGTGTTGTCCGGGCCCCTTCTGCATTGGCGATCACGACCGGCTCGCCGCCGCTCATAATAGAAACGCAGGAATTCGTGGTTCCAAGGTCGATGCCGATTACTTTGCCCATGTGGCTACTCCTTCCTCACTTGTCTGTCTTGAAATTGTTACGATGAACTGATCGTGTTGTCTGTTCCCTATATGCCGTCGGCTCGCCCAGACGAGATGCTCACCATGGCCGCCCGCAAGATGCGGTCGTGCAGGAGATAGCCTCGCTGAAGCTCGTCGACCACGTGCTGCTTCGGTACCGTCTCAGATGCGACGAAGGCGACGGATTGATGTGTGGCAGGATCGAACGGTCGGCCGATCGTCTCTACCGGTACGACGTAAAACTTCGCCAGGGCTCCCGCCAACTGCTTGAGGGTGAGATCCACACCTTGGATGAGGACATCGCTACCTGCTCCCTCTCGTGAGGACGTGATGGCCCGCTCAAGATTGTCGACAACCGGCAACAGTTCCTTGAGTAAGTGCTCATTACCGAATCGGATCTGGTCGCGCTGGTCCTTCTGAGCTAAGCGTTTGTAGTTATCGAACTCGGCGGCCAGCCGAAGATATTTGTCGTTCAAGGCCGTCACCTCTTCAGCCTTTGCTGCGAGCGCCAATTGAAGTTCGGAGACCTGGCCTCTATCCCCGATATCCTTCGCCGCGGAGCCATTATCGGGTGTTAAAGCATCCAAGTTCTGGAATATATTCGCGTTCTGCTGTTCCTCTGCCATGAAAGACTCCTTTGTTCGTCTGAAGATAGCCACAGGGCTTCTAAAGTCAACCAGGCCAGAATAATTAATTACTTGCGTAGGGACATGGTGATCCCCCGTCCACGTTACTCGGGAGGGCTGTACGCAAATCGCGCTCGGGACCGGCCTGGATCGCCCCCAACCACTGGCGTCAACAGTGGCGCGTGATGCAGCAGGGTTTTTGAGTGATGTAGGCTAGACTTGCAGGGTGGGAGGGCAGCTATTCTGGGATCGTCGGTAGAGCAGTTCAAGACCTTCTAACGTCAGGAACGGTTCGATTTTTTGAATCGATGTGGTTTCGGCTGCCAGAATGGAACTGAGCCCTCCGGTTCCGATGACATAGGCAGAGCGCCCGAGTTCCTGCTCCATTCGTCGGACGACAGTATCGACCAGTCCTGCATAGCCAAATAACAGGCCGGCCTGAATACTACTGGCTGTGTCAGTGCCGATCACTGTCTTGGGGCGGATCAATTCCACTTTGGCCAGTTTGGCAGCTCGTGTAAACAGCGCTTCCGCTGAAATTCCGAGGCCAGGCGAAATGACGCCTCCCAAATAGTGGCCCGCTGCCGTAATGGCACAAAAGGTTGTGGCAGTGCCGAAATCGACGACGATGAGATCGCGGCGATATTTATGATACGCGGCTGCCGCATTCACCAGCCGGTCACTGCCGATTTCTTTTGGGTTGGCATAGCGAAGTGTGAGCCCCGTGTCTGTGTCCGAGGTGACGATCAGGGGACGCTGATGAAAATAATGGTCGAGCATATTCTCGACGGTTCCGGTCAGAGCCGGCACGACGCTGGAGATAATGGCCCCGGAGAGGCGTTGAGAGGGAATCCCTGCAGCAGTGAGCAGATTGGAAAACAGGATGCCGTACTCGTCCGATGTTTTTTTGACGTCTGTTGCCAATCGCCAATGGGCCGCCAGGGTGCGGTCGTCATAGACGCCCCAGACAATGTTGGTGTTGCCGATATCGACGACGAGGAGCATGAGAACTATTGTACGTTTTGATTGGGTCTTTTAGCCAGCAGGCTTCTCAAAAAGACGGTGCGCGTCGTTCGTGAAGCGTGAAGTGTGAAACGTCCGAATCCGGAAACGCATGACGCTTCACGAGATACGCTTCACGGTATCTCGAATACGGCTGGAGGACTGTTTCAGCATTCTGTTTATGTCCTCACGTGGATGATGTCGGCCACACGCAAGGTGACGATTTCCGGTGTCTCTGAATGAGGATGTGCTGTCTGTGGCCGTATCCGTAAGGATCCATCTTGGCCGATTCCCTCGGCAAGCCCCACGATGACCTCTCCACCAGCCAATGTGGCTCGTACGGTGATGCCGATGGTTGAGCAGCGTTGGTGGTAGGCCAAGGCGAGTCGGTTCGTTCCGTGAATCGCTAATTCATCGAGACAGTGTTCGAGTTCGAGAAGCAGCTGCGCGAGCAGTCTGTTGCGGTCGACAACCATCTTCCGTTCCTGCCAGATTGACGTTGCTGAGCCGCGAAGGTCGATAGGCCAATCCTCCTCGTCGCCGTTGACGTTGATCCCGATCCCGATGATCTGGAACGGGTCCGATCTTGTTCCTGTTCCGCTCTCACAGAGGATTCCGCCGGCTTTTCGTTCCGAGATCAGGAGATCGTTGGGCCATTTCACAGAGATGCGAATGGGGGAGACCTGTTCGATCGCTTCAGCTGCGGCCAGTGCAGAGACCAATGGGAGCCAGGAGAGCCATTCTGTGAGGCGCTCAGGTGAGTGTGCGGCTTTGAGGATGATGGAGCAATAGAGATTGCCGCCTGGGGGAGAGAACCATGTCCTGGAAAGCCGCCCTCGCCCCGCGGTTTGCCTCTCAGCGATAACGACCGTGCCATGCTCCACGTCTGCCTGTGCAAGTTGAACGGCCTCTCGATTGGTTGAAGGGAGGCTGTCGAATAGTTCGATACGGCGCCCGAGCCACGTGGTTGCGAGGGTGCTGTTGATTGTGTCGCGTGTCAGTGGTGGCGAAGGTTGCACGAGATACCTAGCAGAACGCTGAAACAGTCCTCCAGCTTCGTTCTCGGCTCATCGAAATCCTCGACGTACCCCTGAGGGTACGCCTCCGGTTTCGACTCGCCTGCGGCCTTGCTGGACGAACTGTTTGAGCATTCTGCGGGAATGTTTTGTTGTTGGTTGTTGTAAGACATGTGCAGATTCTCAAAGTTCTCGCGTGTCAAAATAATTCTCTGTTACTTGAGAGGCTGGCGGCGCGGTTCGAGTACCAGGCTGAGCGTTGCGGCGGGGGCTGAATGGGTCAGGGCTCCGATAGAGATACGATCCGGGCCGGCGGCCGCCATCGCGCGGACATTCTTCAACGTGATTCCTCCCGACACTTCAACCACGGCCTTCCCTTTGATCAGTTGGATAGCGTGACGGACGGTCGCCGGGCTCATGTTATCCAGTAAAATGATGTCGGCTTGTCCTGCGACGGCCTGCCGGACCTCATCCAAGGATTCCACTTCCACGATGAGGCTCATACCACGAGGGGCGTTGGTTTTGGCTTTGCGGCAAGCTGTTCGGATGGGCATGGGCGTGTGCGTGAGGAGCGCGAGATGATTATCTTTGACGAGGACGCCATCGCTCAGCGACCGGCGGTGATTCGTGCCCCCTCCGAGGAGGACGGCCCATTTCTGAAGCGCCCGTAAGCCTGGGATCGTCTTTCTCGTATCCAGGATGGTGACAGGATATTTGCGAACTGCGTCGCAAAATCGTCGCGTCAAGGTGGCGACACCGGAGAGGTGTTGGAGAAAATTCAAAGCGACTCGTTCGGCCTTCAGGATGGATCGCCCATCGCCTTCGACTTGGAGGAGACATGCTCCCTCCTGTGCCCGTTCTCCATCATGGTGCTGGATGGAGAAGACGAGGGACGCATCTACGGTCCGAAAGGTTTGCAAGGCTGCCGCGAGACCGGCGACGACCAACGATTGTTGGGCGACGATGCGGGCGCGTGCTGGTGTTGGAGAGGGAAAAAGAGCGGCTGTTGTGACGTCGCCGAGAGGAAGGTCTTCCCGGAGCGCCAACCGAACAGCACGCCGTATGTCGGCAACCGGAAGTCTGACCATCGTTTATGTTCCCAGCATGGCGCGCAAT
This sequence comes from Nitrospiraceae bacterium, assembly GCA_041743755.1. Lineage (GTDB taxonomy): Bacteria > Nitrospirota > Nitrospiria > Nitrospirales > Nitrospiraceae > Palsa-1315. The sequence continues at coordinate 6,855 of JBGTMB010000320.1, forward strand.
TGTTGCTCACTGCTGGCGAGCATGACGCAATCCTGGCGCAGACTTTTCAATCGCTGCTGGTGATCGGCAATGACCTCAGGTGGGGCCTTTGCGGTAAATTCCTGATTGCGGAGCTTTCCCTCCAATCGCAGAATCTCTTTGGTCTGTTCGGACTGTTCCTTGATGATCCGATCCAGCGCGTTGTTGAGATCAACATCGCCTGTGATCGCAATGCCGACGGATAAGCCTTCTCGCACCAATCGGAGAAGGTTGCTGGTCGGCCACGTCGTCGCGGGGGCTAGCTCGACAGCGCCGCGACCGAGATGCGCGAGGTAGTTTCTGAGGTGGTCGAGGTGGTTCTGCCGCTGAGGCTCGTCGTGCGCGAGGTAGAACGTGATCTTCTGTCCCGGCGTATAGTTCAACAGCACGCGGGAAGCGCGCACTATGCTGATGGTCTGATCGAGCAGCGTAAACCGTTCTTCCATCTCCGGCGCGGCCCAGGTAGATTCAGTGGTCGGATAATTCTGAATCACGATGCTCTCGCCCTGGTGGGGGAGCGTGTGCCAGATTTCTTCGGTGAGGAACGGCATGAATGGATGCAGGAGACGCATCGTCGTTTCTAGCGTGTCGACGAGGGTTTGTCTGGTTCCCGGCGCGTCCGGGCTGGCTGAGTGTTGGAGTGTCGGTTTGATCAGTTCAAGGTACCAGTCACAGTACTCGTGCCAGATGAATCGGTACAGCGCATGTGCCGCGCGATCGAACCGATAGGCTTCTAACTCGGATGTCACCATCTGGATGGTGTGATTGAGGCGACTCAGAATCCAGCGGTCGGGGAACGTGCGTTCGGCTGGTGCGATGGCCGTTCGTGGCCCATCGAGGTTTATCAGGCTAAACCGAGCCGCGTTCCAGATCTTGTTCGCGAAATTCCGGTAACCTTCGATCCGTTCTTCCGCAAGTTTGATGTCGCGTCCCGGTGAGGCCATCGATGCGAGCGTAAACCGCAGCGCGTCGGTGCCGAACTGCTCCATCACGTGCAGTGGGTCGATGACGTTCCCTTTCGACTTGCTCATTTTTTGCCCTTCGGCATCCCGCACGAGGGCATGGACGTATACATCGCGGAAGGGGACATCGCCCATAAATTTCAGGCCCATCATGATCATCCTGGCCACCCAAAAGAAGAGGATGTCGAGGCCGGTCACGAGGGTCGACGTCGGGTAGTACGTCTTGAGATCGGGAGTCTGTTCAGGCCATCCCAGTGTAGAAAAAGGCCAGAGGGCGGAAGAAAACCAGGTGTCGAGGACATCCGGTTCTTGAATAAACTGCCGGCCTCCGCATGTGGGGCAGGTCGACGGCGCGGTTTTCCCCACAATCGGGATCGCTCCTTGGAGAATCGTTAATCGCGGCGCGTGCGTGGCTGAGGTCGCGGTTGCCGCATTTTCAATGATCAGCTCTTTATTGCAGTGGCAGCAATACCAGGCAGGAATCTGGTGCCCCCACCAGATTTGGCGGGAGATACACCAATCTTTGATATCCCTCATCCATCCCAGATAATTGTTCGTCCATCCTTCTGGAATGATCCGAATACGTCCATCTTCAACGGCCTGAATCGCAGGCCCGGCCAGCGGCTTGATCTTGACGAACCACTGCGGAGACAGATAGGGCTCGACCACGGTTTTGCAGCGGTAGCACTTTCCAATGGCCATTTTATGGTCATCGACTTTTGTGAGGAGCGAGCGTGCTTTCAAGAGCTGCTCGATTTTGGATCGGGCTTTGATGGCGGGTAAGCCTGCCACCGCTTCAATGATGGCTCGATCGACGCCGGCGATTTTGAGGCCTTGCGGATCGAGTAATGCCTGATGGTCAAAGATCGCGAGGCGTGGAAGTCCGTGCCGTTCGCCTGCTTCAAAGTCGTTGAAGTCGTGCGCGGGCGTAATCTTGACGGCGCCTGTCCCGAACTCCAGGTCGACGAGAATGGCATCGCCTACGATTGGAATCAGGCGGTGCGTGAGAGGGAGACGGACTCGTTGGCCGATCAATCGATTGTAGCGGGGGTCTTCCGGATGGACCGCCACCGCGGTATCGCCGAACATGGTTTCCGGCCTCGTGGTTGCGACGGTGAGACGAATCGTTGGATCTTGCTCGAGCGGGTAATCGATTGAATACAGCTTCCCTTTCACGTCTTCGTGCTCGACTTCGATGTCCGACAGTGCGGTCATGCAGCGGGGGCACCAATTGATCAGCCGCTCTCCTCGATAAATCAGTTTGTCTTCATAGAGACGGACGAAGACTTCCATCACGGCTTTCGACAGTCCTTCGTCCATTGTAAAGCGAAGGCGGTCCCAGTCGCAGGACTCACCCAGCCGTTTTTGTTGACGAATAAAGGTATCCCCGGAGGCGGCCTTCCCTTGCCCGACGCGCTCGATGAAGCATTACCGTCCCAGGGAGTCCCGGGCAACGCCATCGGCCATG
>JBGTMB010000321.1:0-20276 GCA_041743755.1 Nitrospiraceae bacterium
TCCTTGTCCTTCTGACAGGTTTCATTTTCGTCGCAGATCGCGCAGGCCCACATGTAGATGCAGGCATCGCTACCACCGGAGCTGGGAGGTTGAATCACATTTAATTCACGCGCCATGCTTGTTCCTTTTGTGAGATATCAGATTCGGTCTACCTGAAGGCTGGGCATCATCGTCGATCTGTCGGCACGCCGACATAGTCGCCGTCTGAGGACTTCGATATCGCATTGGAGGATGTGGTGCCGGCCCCTGCCCCAGCCATTGCGACTGCTGGGACACCAGCTTGACCCTCTGCGACTGGTTTAGTCTTGCCGAAATACTTGGCGCCGAAAATTCCAACCCAGTACAGAAGAAACATCGGGCCCGCCATGAGCGCTTGATTAAACGGGTCAGGCGTCGGTGTCAGAATTGCGGCAATCACAAAGGATCCCAGCAACGCCCACTTCCAATATCGAATCAGAAACGGCGCATCGGTCCATCCAAGTTTCGCCATGAGTGTGATTGCCAGCGGAACTTCGAAAATCAGTCCGAATACCATCAAGAACCAGAGGGCAAACCCGACATACTGCGCAATGGAGATCTGAGGAACGAAGCCGGCGTTGACGCCATAGGCGATCAAAAAATTCAGCGCAAACGGCAGCACGAAGAAAAAGGCAAAACCGACGCCTGCGTAAAAGGCGACGGCGGTCAGCATCACAAACGGGGCGACAAAGCGCCGCTCCTGGGCATGGAGGCCCGGCACGACGAATTGCCAGATCTCAAACAAAATGTAGGGGGTCGCGGCAACGACGGCAAAGAGCCCGGCTACCTTGACGTTCTGCCATAACGCTTCAGCCGGCGCAAGGAAGACGAACGGGACAGTGGGCAGATCGGTCGGCACCCACGACAAAGAGCCCAACATAAACATGTTTTGAAGGGGGATGCGAAGCCACTTGACCAACGTGTCGGCATAGAAAAATGTGCCGGCAAACACCACAGCCGTGATGATGGCCACTCGTGTAAGCCGGACCTGGAGCTCCACGAGGTGCTCCATGACCGGCATTTTCTTATCTTCCAGCGGCTTGAAGATCGTGTCCTGCAGCCACTGATGAAGTGAATTCGGGCCGTTGGACATACGATCCGTTCATCCGATGGCTAGCCGGGACCGCTCGGTATCCGAGCGGTCCCGGCTAGCGTCATGCCTATTATTTGGGATTGACTGCAACAAACAAGCTGTTCCCCTGCCGGCTGAGAAGCAGGACGGCCAACTCATCTTTTTTCAGCTTACTCGAAGCGCTCTGGTAGTCTTCGAGTGTCTTCACGACTTCATGGTTCACTTCCTGAATCACATCGCCACGCTGCAGACCCGCGGCTTCTGCAGGGCCGCCGCCCTCGACTGACATCACGACGACACCCGTCATCTTCGCCGGGATATTCAATTGACTCATCGTGGCCGCGTCCAACCCCTGCACTCGAATGGACGCCAAGACATTATCGGGCAACTTCGCCGTTTCGACCGGTTCCTTAGGAGTTGCCGGCTCTTTTTTCGCCAACATCTCATCCGTCGGCCGCTCCGCCACCTTCACAGCGATCGTCTGTTCCTTCCCGTCTCGCAACACCTTTACCTGCGCATCCTTACCGACCATCGTGCGCGCGACGAGGTTGCGCAACTGACTCACATTCTGGACTTCTTTTCCGTTGAACGCGATCACCACATCACCGCGCTTCACACCCGCAGCATGCGAAGGGCCACTCTCATTCACGTCGCTGATCAATACGCCTTTGCGCTGTTCCGGGAGTTTGAAGGATTTGGCCAAGGCCGGCGTAATTTCTTGAATGGCGACACCCATCCAGCCCCGGACAACCTTGCCGGTCCTCTGTAGGCTGTCGACGATATCCAACGCAATGCTGCTGGGAATGGCAAACCCAATCCCCTCCGACCCACCCGTCCTGGAGAAGATGGCCGTATTGATTCCGATCAGTTCGCCGCTCACATTGACCAACGCCCCGCCGGAATTGCCGGGATTAATCGCGGCGTCGGTCTGAATGAAATCTTCATAGTCGGCAATCCCAACGTTGCCACGCCCCAAGGCGCTGATGATGCCCAGCGTCACGGTTGAACTCAGTCCAAACGGGCTGCCGACGGCTAATACCAAGTCGCCGACCTGCAACTTCTCATACTCGGCCCATTTTAAGGATGGGAGGTCCTTCGCCTCGATCTTGACCACCGCCAAATCCGTCTTCGGGTCGGTTCCCACCACTTTCGCGCTGAACTCACGTCGATCGCTCAGCGTGACAGTGATCTGCGTGGCGCCTTCGACGACGTGATTATTGGTCACGATAAATCCATTCGAATCGAAAATGACCCCGGACCCGGCACTCTGATCAGGGCGTCCATGTCCACCACCAGGCGGCATCGGCGGAGGCGTTGGAAGTTCACCCTCCGGCGCTTCTTCACCTGGAGGTCCTCCAAAGGGACCTGGCGGTACCGGCGACTTCCGGCCTCGACCCCTCCCCTCTCCACCACCGGTGACGGCAATATTCACCACAGCCGGTGTTACCTTCTTGACGATATCAGAAAACCCTTGTGTCATCCCGGCGGGAACCCCAGCGGCCAAGGCTGTCGGCTCACCAGGTAGGATAGTAACGGCAACGGCGCCCATGACTAAACCGAGACCGGCAACAAGACCTCGAATATTCCACACCCGACTCCGCATGACCATAACAGTGTTCCTCCACGGGTTGACTGACACGACCGCATGAGCCGCGCAGCATATTGTACACTATCCATTCCAAGGGCTTCAAAGACTAATACCCTCAGTCGAAACCTTACCGAACAGAGCCTGAAGGGAATCGTTCAGTGTGGCCGTGATTCGCGAGGGATAGGCAAAAGATATATTCCTGCGACACAGTGGCAGATCGAATCGCCGCTTCGGACTCTCATACCCCACGCCACGAATTGTGCAGCTTCAACACCAGGCGCTGAGCCGCTTGCTCGAAGGACACCACGCGTAGCGTATTCGGCGCTCCCGCGTATGTCGGAGGCCAGATACGCCGCTCATCCTGTGGACGCAAGAAGATCGCTGGATACCATTGATCGATCCCTGGCGCACTCGGACGATCCAGGGTAGCCCAACCCCGTCCCTCAGCCTGTGCGACGACCTGATGCTGCTTCAAATCCAATAGAACGAACTCCAGCAGCGACCAGTTGTCTCGACGAAATCCAGGCTGTGCATGCGTCAATCCTAGAGAGAGGGTTATCGGATATTCCTGCTCAGTGCTGGAGACGACCACAACAGCCAGATAGTCGAACCCGCGTTGCTGCCCCAATTCTGCGAACTGGACCCAATTTCCCTGCGGCCGCGGCCGGATACCGTCCGCTGAGAGTATCTCTGTGATCGCAATAGGAATCGCACGGCCAAGGTCCCGTTGCAGACTTTCGCCGAGGCGAACCAGCGCCTCTTCCGGCAGACTCGGAGCCGCGCCCGACGCTGCCGTATCCGACACCATGACAAGCCCTGCCTGCACGGGCCGCTGATCGATCCTCGGGGACGCTTCGCTGCTGACCTGACGCCATGAGGACACATACTCGCCAATCCGTGCCGGTGGAACGGCGGAAGCACAAGACACTAAAAATACTGCGCTGAGCATGAGGCTGAATTGATTAAGCCGACGACGCATTCCCCACCTCAGGCCCTGCAGCTTCCTCCGCCGATTCATTCTCCACTGTTGTACGTTCGCTCCCCGTCAGCAGATCTGTCAAGTGGGCGGAACCCTTCCCCTTTGCAACCCTACCAGAAGACGCGTTCTCCCAGAATTCACCCGACTGACTCCAGCTGTCTACACGATATCTATGGATTCACCGGCTCGCAAAACGCCCGAAGCCCTGCTACATTCAGCCTCACATATCGATTCGGGATCGGGCGTGAACTCCGGTCACGCCAGACTGTTTCATCATGGCCAATGAACGGCGCCCAACAGGCTTTCCGCAGCAACTCACCATACGATGGGCCATTCTCTTGTTTCTGCTCATCACAGCCGGTGAACTGTCTGGATGCGATCAGGTGACGTCGGTGCTGCACCGGACCCCTTTACCGGACTTGGGTCCACGGCTGGCCAACTCCGTCAAGCTGACCTTCGACCCCTCCTTCACGAACCTCACCATGCAATACATCGATGGGTGTAATAGCCTCCATGCACTCAACGTGGGTGAAGAATTCGAATCACTGATGATTGACGCGGCCTCCAAAAACTTTAGGGCTGTGACAGTCGCCGATGGAACCCCCGCGCAGATCCCGTCCGACAAGGAGATCATCGTCACACTCCAACGCTCTGGCCTCAAACTTTGGGCCGATCATGTCTATGATCGGGTACCCGCAGACATGACCATCGAGACGCTTGTCGCCCTCAAGGATGCCGGGGGAAGAGAGCTTGGCAGGCAGAACGTTTCCATCGTGCACAACCAACGCCTTATTCTCGAGCCAACCCCACGCCGATGCGATTATGGCAATATGAGGGAATTCGTCCATGACGCGGGAATCGCCCTCTCGACACAATTCATACGCGCTGTCAGAACCCAGTTGGCCGCGACGGATGGACCCGCCCCAGTGGCAACATTGCCTGCCAGACCCGTTCCACCGACAGCGGCCATGCCGGCCCACGGCACTCCATCGGCACTCATGTTTAAGGCCACGGTGCTGGATGAAAACAGCAATCTAATCTTTGAAGGAGGCGAGCGCCTTCGGGTGCGCGTCGATCTCGTGAACCGAGGAGAACAGGAACTTCAGAATATCACGGCGGTCCTTACGGGAACCGCCTCGCTACTTGCCCAGTTTCCAACTACGACGCTGTCGATCGGACGACTGCAAGCGGGTCAATCCCGCTCGATGGAATTTGTGGCGACGATACCCCAGTCCCTTCAACCGGAAAGAGCTGAAATCTATGTGGCAGTCTCTGACTCAGGAACTCATCCACAGCCACCGCCACAAACTCTAGCACTGGCGATTCAACTAGCCGGCGTCACAGTCGACGATGTGGACCACCTGCCTGCGACCGTCACCGAATTCAGACAACCCCACACCTACTTGATCTCAATTGGGATCGGCTCGTACCGAAGCCGACAAGTCCCATCCAGAAAATTCGCTTCCTCGGATGCCCAATCAGTCGCCAGCTACTTTCAGACCCTTGGCGGTGTACCCGCCTCCAACATTCTTCTTCTGCAAGACAGGAAAGCGACACGCTCGGACCTCGACGAAGCGTTGCTGGACTGGATGCCGGCTCACATACACAAAGACGCAGTCGTCATCATCTATTTCGCTGGTCTGGCTTCGGTCTCTTCGACGGGAGAGACGTTCTTGGTCCCATACGATGGAACCGATACGACCGCCTCACGGGCCTATCCGATCAAGAATTTGGAAGCAGCGCTGTCTCGCGTACATGCGAAACACACGGTGTTCCTGTTCGATGGCACCGTATCGCGCATGGAGCCAGACAGCCGAGCCAAGCCCCCCCTGGGCACGCTCCCACAATGGAATCCTACGGGAAGCTCGACTCTCCATATCATTGGAACCAGCGGTGTCGGGCAGGGGTTGGAAGACGACCAACATCGGCATGGCCTCTTCACCTACCATCTGCTGCGGGCACTGCGCGGGGAAGCAGACATCAATCGGGATGGCAACGTGACACTCGGCGAAGCAGTACTGTATCTCAGCCAGAAAGTACGTTGGGCCTCCAAGACCTACATGAACCAAGAACAGCGCCCGCTCGTTGTTCCAACAATCAACCCCACCGATCCTTCTGCTGCCTTGATATTGACGAAACAAGCTGCGATCCTGGGCACCGAAGCCCACTAACTAACAGGATGCTGAAAAAGCTCGCCAGCGGCGTTCTCGCTTCGTTCAGACCCTCAACGTACCGCAAGGGGACGCCTCAGGTCTTCACTCGCTGCGGCCTTGCTGGACGACCTTTTTTGAGCATCCTGACAGAATCACAGGATCGGAAGAAAAAAAAAGAGGGTGGAGGATTCGGTCCTCCACCCTCTTGAACCTACAGATTTGACGAAACTACTCGCCTTTACAGAACGTGCGCTCGTAGTTGATGATCGTCCAGGCTTCTTCTTCGGAAATGATTGCCGGGGTCAAGGAGATCATGCCTGTGCCTGCGCTCCCGTTCTTGATGATCCAGAAGAGTTCGCCATCTTTCCGCTTCTTATGGAATTTGCAGTTCGAGAAATCGCGGGGGCTCGGATTCAGCACCTTACCGGCCTCGCCCTGACCATTCCCCTCCTTACCATGACAATTGAAGCAGGTGCCCTTACCCTCGTACAGCGCCTTTCCTTTGGCAATACTCTCCGGGGTCACGGCAACCGGATTCTTGTTGGCCTTCGCGTCGGCCATCTGATCAGGCGGAACACGCGCCTTGAGTGGATCCTTCTCTTCGGCTCCCACCATTGAGGCCGATAGCATAATCAGCGCTGCGCTGATTCCCAGGAACTTAGCAACATACCCCATCAGATTTCCTCCTTTGTGTTTAACCACTGCACGTGAATTCGACATCGGGCCAACGGCTTATATGCGATCCAGGTCAACGCGACAAAACGCGGGCGAATATAACAACGGCCTTCCACTCATGTCAAGCAAACCTGAATGCTCTGACTCGCTTCCACTCCGCGAATTTCATCACAACCTAACCAGATATGTATCAAAGCTCATGCCAGAACGCCTCCCTCGCGAAACACGATATTTCAATTAGTTAGGGATACCTCCGTCACGAAAGTCCCAGAAGCCTCCCAAGGGTGGCGCCATTGTGCCTCAGCCCTTGCTGCGACGCCCCACCCACGATCTTGCGCACCAGCAATCTCCGGCACCACGAGTCAAAACCATCAGTCATCGAACCAGAGTCTGCATGGATTTGAATCCAGGGGACCGATTGAATCGGCGCAGAGAATCCTCATCGTTCTTCAGGTGGCAGGTGCGCACGTCCGATCAGCGTTTGATGACGATATCACGCGCAACTTTGCCGCTTGGACCGAAGGGCTTTTGAGGTTTGCCATTGAGTTCGGCCTTGACGCCACCGGCATTACCGAGGGTCAGAATAAATTGGTCTTGGCCTTTCCATCTGGCCCTTTCTCCAGGCCGTAGCAAGGCCTCTTGTGGGCTCCCGCCATCGATTTGAACGACGACCCAGCTCAGCTCTATCGCCTCAAGGTCAAGCAGCAACTGTCCTTCTGTCGCTGCGGACCCCTCCAGTGAAATCCCTCCCAGAGGCCCGTCGCTCCCCAGTGATGCAGGTACGGAAGCCATCTGCTCTGACCCAGCAGACGACGCTGTGGGGACGGAGCCACTCCCTGACCCAGCATTATTTTCTTCGACCAACTTAGCTGACGCCGGAGGGGGCTCACTCGGTTTGGTCTTAGAAGGGGTAGGCGGAGTCGCGACAACCGGAGGAACGGGGGGAGCCGTGGGAACCGGGGGAACCGCTTCAACGTGCCGGGCAGGCGGCGCGTCTTGAGATTCAGAAACCGGTGGAACGGTCCGCTTGGATGTGGGAACTGGTGTGTCTGAGCTCGAACGACGGACCAGGAGCGACGATTGTTCCCGGCTCAAAAGGAAAATAAGCGTGAGAATCGCGATGCCGATCGCGATGGCGACAGCTTTCCGATTGGATTTGCGTTTCCGATCTTCTTCTGCCTGCCTGACTTTCAGACGTTCCCGCTCGCCTTGCTTGTCATAATAGGCGCCAGACGATTGAGTGAATCGTTGAATCGCGTCGTCTTCGTCGAGCCCCAGGGACCTGGCATAGGACCGGACAAAGCCTCGCGCGAACACTTGATCGGGTAACTTGGCAAAATTCCCTTCTTCTAACGCCTTCACAAAATCGTTTCGAATTCGCGTCTTGGATGCGACGTCATCGATTGTGAGCCCCTTGGCCTCTCGCACTTGTTTAAAGAACTCGCCGATCGATTCCATGCGTGTCTCTCTACGGCTTCAGCCGTGTCAGCAACTCCTTCACCGCAGCGGCATACTCGCCGCTCTTATCGAGTGCCATCACCTTGGTCAGCGTTTCTCTAGAGCGTCTGTCGAACCCCAGATTGTAATAGGCACGTCCCAACTCCAAGTGTAACAGCGCTGGGGGAACATTGGGCGGATTGACGACTAAGGCATCCTCAAATGCTTCCATCGCGCCCTGATAATCCTTCTCGTGAGCCAATAACCGACCGAGATGGAATCGCGCCAGATCCGGCGTGGCATACAAGGGATTGGTTAGCGCCTGACGAAATGCCGCGATTGACTCCGTCCATCGCCCCTCTCTCTCCAAAATCTGACCCAAATACGTATAGGCTTCTGAGTAATTCTCATCAAGCTTCGTCGCAGCCATCAATTCTTCTTCAGCTTGGGGCAATTTACCCTGCATCGCCAGAATATGGCCGAGCCCGTATCGCGCTTCCTTATTATTCGGATCCAGCTTCACTGCCTTCTGGAATGACACGAACGCCCTCTGCTGATCGGACTCCAGACTCGCCACACCTTCCTGATAGTACCCTTTCGACTTCTGGGCCGACACGTCCGATGTCGCACAACCAGGCAGCCATCCGACCACCAGAACCAACGCAACCCCCAAGCCCGCACATGGTCGAACAAGCGAAGCCACAGAGGAAATCTGCATCACGGAATATCCTCGAAATGAGTCAACTGCTTAAAGGCTCGAAACCGCTCTTGAACCTCTTTGTAGTCCAGGATTCGCAAACGGTCAAGACTAAAGGATTCTACAGCAAATGAGGCCATGACGCTCCCGAAGATAATCGCTTGCTTAAACGCGTCAACCGAACGATTCCCGGTGGCCGCTAAGTAGCCCAGAAAACCGCCGGCAAACGAATCTCCCGCCCCGGTCGGATCGCGCACGTCTTCAAGCGGAAAGGCCGGAGCCCCGAACACCTGTTTCCCCGTAAACATCAACACGCCATACTCACCACGTTTGATGATGAGATGCTTCGGCCCGCGTGCGAGCACTTTTTGTGCGACCTTTACGAGATTTGAATCTTCGCCGAGCGCCCGGGCCTCTCCATCGTTCACAATCAGAATATCGACCTGCTCCAACACCCGCCACAACGCATCACGCTTGCCATTGATCCAAAAATTCATCGTATCGCACGCAACCAACGGCGGACGGGGGAGCTTTTGCAACACATCGAACTGCAACTCCGGGTCAATATTGCCCAAGAATAAGAGCTCCGGGGATCGATAGGACTCAGGAATCTTCGGCCGAAAGGTTTCAAAGACGTTGAGTTTCGTATCGAGGGTGCGCGCTTCGTTCAACTGATGCGTGTACTCCCCTTTCCATCGGAACGTCGCCCCAGGCCTCCGCTCCAACCCGGTTAAGTCGATGCCACGGCTCTTCAGAAAGGTCAGGTGTTGCTGGGGGAAATCTTCTCCCACCACGGCAATGAGATCCACACTGGTAAAATAGCTGGCCGCAGTGGAAAAAAATGTGGCTGAACCTCCGAGGACCTCGCTCACTTCCCCGAACGGTGTTTTCACCGTATCTAACGCAACTGATCCGACGACGAGCAGCTTCCCCATGGCTTACCGAGCTCCTTTCTTCTCCAGAATAACCCGATCCATCAACAAGGCCAGCTTCCGTCGGATCGAGGCCGGCATCCGATCCGGAGCCGTAATAATGGCGTCCTGCAACGCACGATGACACCCACACGCCTTGACGTCGGCTACCGTGCGCAACGCCGCCCGCAAGAGTTGCTTGGCCAGCGTGACATTCTGACGGAGCGTGGTCAAGATCGAATCAACTGTGACGGCCTGCTCCGTCTCATGCCAACAGTCGTAATCGGTCGCCAAGGCCACCGTGGCGTAACAGAGTTCTGCCTCGCGTGCGAGCTTCGCCTCAGGGAGATTCGTCATCCCGATCACACTCGCACCCCACTGGCGATACAACCGAGACTCCCCTTTGGTCGAAAACTGCGGGCCTTCGATGCAGATATAGACGCCACCACGATGAACAGTGGCGCCAACCGTGTGGGCCGCATCCAACAATGTCGCACCGAGCGAGGCGCAGACCGGATCGCCGAACGCCACATGGGCGACAATCCCTCCTTCAAAGAAGGTCGACACCCGCCGTTTGGTGAGATCGATAAATTGATCCGGCAACACCACGTCACCAGGCTTGATTGATTCCTTCATGCTGCCGACCGCACTCACTGAAATCACCCGCCGAACACCCAGCGACTTGAGGGCATAGATATTCGCACGATAGTTGATTTCGGAAGGATTGACCCGGTGGCCGCGTCCGTGCCGCGAGAGAAAGGCGATACGAATTCCGTCCAATTCACCAAGCAATACGGTGTCAGATGGAGCCCCGAAGGGAGTCTTGACCGAAGCCTCCTTGACCTTCCGAAGCCCTTCGACGTCGTACAACCCACTTCCACCGATGATCCCGATGTCAGCGCGCGCCCGGTTCCCTTGTCGTGTCATCCTTGGCTCCCAAGTGTGGCGAGAAATCGATCCACCTGTCCGATCACCTTCGCGGCCGTGTGCTGCGCGGATTCCGACTCCTCAACCATCAACCACTGAATCCCAGGCTCTTTTCGAAACCACGTCATTTGCCGTTTGGAAAAATGTCGCGTGTCTCGTTTGAACCGTCGAACCATTTCAGCGGCATCATATTCGCCGGCCAAATGCTCCGCCACCTGCCGATACCCCAAGCCCTTCATCGCCGCACTCATGCGCGGACACCCCTGAGCCAGGAGTTGCCGCGTCTCTTCAATCAAACCATGAGCCAGCTGCCAATCGATCCGCTCTTCGATACGGCGATACAGGGCGGCCCGGTCTCGGTTCAATCCAATGACCAAGGCCGAAAATGGCCGCTCGGCAAACCCGTGTTCCTGTTGAAACGCCGACATCCGACGTCCGGATAGCTGGTACACCTCCAGCGCGCGGATCACTTTCGATTCGTCTCGTGGATGTAACCGCGCCGCAGTCTCAGGGTCGACATCCACAAGCCGTGCATAGAGACGATCATGTCCCTGCTCCTCACCCTCCCGTCTCAGCGCCACCCGCATAATCGGATCTGACTGTGGCGCATGGCACAAACCCTGGAGGAGAGTCCGCACATAAAGCCCTGTGCCACCCACCACCAACGGAAGACGGCCATCTCGATAAAGACGCTCGATTTCATCAATCGCCAGGCGGCGATACATCCCCGTGTTAAACGATTCTCCAGGATCGACGAGATCGATCAACCGATGAGGGACCGCCTGGCGCTCTTCCGGAGCCGGCTTATCTGTCCCGACATCCATGCCACGATAGACTTGCCGTGAATCCGCCGTGAGCACGTCGGTCGCGAACACTTTCGCGACCTCGACGGCGACACGGCTCTTTCCCACAGCGGTCGGCCCCACAATCACGACCACCGGTTTGCAAAGGATCTGCGATTCGGAGAGGTGGCGCATCATCTTCGCAGGAACGGCCATCATGTCCATCCAACCCGCCCGAACAGCTTGGCAAGCTCATCGGTTGAAAGACGAAACGCCGTACGGCGCCCATGCGGACAGGTCATGATGACCCCTTCTTGTACCCAATCGCGAATCAGCTGTTGAATTTCAGGAAGAGCCAAGGCGCGTCCGGCCCGTACCGCTCCATGGCAAGCCAACGAGGCCAGCACAGGTTGAACCCGCATCGCCAACGACGACGCGCGATCCCACTCAGTTAAGTCGTCGAGGAGATCCTGCGCCAGAACCGCGGCATCCACCTTGCCAAGCCCAACCGGCACCCCGCGAATCGCCACAGCCGTGGCGCCAAATGGTTCAATCAGAAGGCCGAGTTTCTCCAGCTCATCACTGTGTTTGAGTAGCAGCATGCTCTGAGCCGCCGACAGCTCGACCGGTTCAGGAATCAGCAACGGCTGCGAGGGCATATCCCGGCTCTCCCACCCACGACAGAGCCGCTGGAAGAGCACGCGTTCGTGCGCCGTGTGTTGATCGATCACTTGGAGCTCTTCACCGACCTGCGCCACGAGATACGTGCGGAGGATTTGTCCGAGCGGCACGATGTCGACCTGCTCGGCTTGCCGGTACGCTCCGACTGCCTCGTGAGCGAAGGCCAATTGATTTCCCTCGGCGAAACTGGACAACAAACCCCTATCACGATCTCGAGCCTGAGAATCCTGCCCATACGTTACAATTGAGGCTGCCGGGCGAGAATCAGGAGACGACGAGATCTGCCGCTCAGCCGTGAAGGAACCGTCTGCCGATGTTTGCGAATCGCCCAACAGGGCCTCCTGCCCGGAACCACCGAGTGCATGGCGGACCGACTGACGCACTAATTCATGCAGCATGTCAGTTTCCGAAAAACGGACCTCTCTCTTCGTCGGATGCACGTTGACATCGAGTCGGCTCGGCTCAATATCCAGAAAAAGTACGAACGTCGGGTGAGCCCCTTTAGGCAAAAACGATCCATACCCACCCATGACCGCATGAAACACCGTCGCATTGCGGATAGGACGTCTGTTCACAAACAATTCCTGTGGCGTTCTCGAAGACCGCGCATGGATGGGATTGACCATCACCCCACGGATCGACAATCCTCCCGTCCTGCCTTGTACCTCGATGGTCCGATCGAGAAAGGTTTGGCCATAAACCTGAAGGACTCGATCGCGATCCGCTGTCACGGCGGGATAGTTGAGTATCTCCTGACTGTTATGGGTCAGGCGGAAATGCACCGCCGGCCAGGCAAGACCTGCGAGCTGCACGACATGGCTGATGTGTGAGAACTCGGTCACGGGTGATTTCAGAAACTTTTTTCTGGCCGGTTGATTAAAAAACAGGTTGGAGACTTCGATTCTGGTGCCAGGGATAGGGGGTGCATCCAGGATAGGCCCGCCTGCTCCCGCGATCAGGGTGAACTGCGATCCCATCGTATCCTGCCTCGTCGCAGTCGTCACGAGCACATGAGAGACCGACGCAATACTCGGTAATGCCTCGCCACGAAAACCCATCGTTGTCACCGAGACAAGATCCCGATCGGACCTGAGCTTGCTGGTGGCGTGCCGCTCGAACGCACGAGGCAGATCGATACGATGAATCCCCTCTCCATCGTCCGTCACACGTATGAAGGTGAGTCCGCCGTCCTTCACATCAATCGTGATGTGCAAGGCCCCTGCATCAAGACTGTTTTCCAATAATTCTTTGACGACAGCGGCAGGACGCTCGACGACCTCACCGGCTGCAATGCGGCTGACTACGTCGTCCGGGAGGGTATGGATCTTCGCAGAGAAACTGGCGGCGGGCATGACACTAGACTCCAGAGAACGCCGAAGACAAGAGAGACGCTAGGCACCGTCTCGATGGACATCCGATCACCGAATTTCGGCCAGCTTATTCTTGGCCAGTTTCGCCTCGTCCGAAGTCGGGAATTCCTCGATGACCCGCTTGAGATTCTTTTTCGACTTGGCGAGGTCTCCGATTTCTCCCGCCGCGAGCCCTGATTTGAAAAGTGCCGCAGGCACTTTCTCGTTTCCCGGGTACTCCGTCGAGAGATACTCCAACGATTGTATCGCGCGCACATAATCTTTCTGTTGATAGGACGACTCACCCAGCCAGTAGTAGGCGTTCGGCGTCAATGACGTGCCGGGAAAATCTTTCACAAACCGCTGAAAGCCCGCCACAGCAAGATCGTATTTTCCATTGAGATAGTCGTTGTATGCCAGATTGAATGCGGACGTCGGAGTAATCGTGGGTACGCCGGGTATCATAGAGGTCGGCACATCTATAGAGAAGCCCGGCTTCAGTGGCTTAGGGAGACGAGCCGAGTCAATTTGAGACGGCTCCGCCCTGGGCATGGCAGGACTGCTCAATGACTCATCGATTTTGGCCAACCGGCCCTCTAATTTTTGGACCCGTGCAGAGAGTTCGTCGAACTTCGGGTCGAATTTCTGCCTGGAGGATTCACCATCCTTCACCCGCTCCAGCGACTCCAACCGTCGTTGCAGCGCATCCAACCGCTTCTGATCTTGGTCTTGAGATTTCGACACCGTCGACAGGTGGTCTCGCAACTCTGAAAAATCCGCATGTTTCGCACATCCGGCGAGCCATAACATCGACCCGGCCATGAGAACAGCCGCCCCCCCTGAACCCGTTATCGTGCGCATCACGGTCATCGCGACTCCCTCAGTTGGGATAATTTATCCGATGCTTTTCCTGCCTCAGGAGTCCGTGGATACGACGTCAACACCTGGCTGAAGGCCAATGACGCGCGCTTTCTATCGTTCATCGCCAGGTACGCATACCCTTTCTTCAAGATTGCAGCCGGCACTTTTTCGCTCCGGGGAAAATCCAGTTCGACGCGGTCATACGAATCGATCGCCTGGGGATAATCTTTCTTGCGGTAATACGATTCACCCAGCCAATAGCGCGCATTTGGAGCGAGATCCGAGTCCCCATAGTCACGCAAAAATACGGCGAACCCCTGCCGCGCCCCATCCAGATCCCCATCGCCAAATAGTCTCAAGAGACGTTCGTATTCGACCTTGTCAGAACGCATACTCGTCTGGGTGAGTCGTTGCGAACGCAACGACTCATCGAGCGCAACTGTCGGCGTCACCGCTTCACCTTGCGCAGAAAGCGAAGCCGAAGACAAGCCTTGATCAACCTTCGGGATCTCAGACGAAGGCGCCGACGACCGATGCCCCGGTTTCGTGGGTGGCTGACGTGCCCCCGCCCCTCCCTTGTTTCCCCCTCGCGTCGGCGCATCCTGTGCGACCTGCTCAACGGTCTTGGAGAGTGTATCCAGGCGGCGATCTTGCTCATCGAAACGGGTGACAAACTTTTGCGCGACAGAGGCGATACTCTTATTGACCTCCGCTAAATACCCGCTGACCTCTTTGTTCATCTCATTGATATGAGTGGCCGATGCTTTTCCTGCCTGCTCTTCTTGGCTGATACGCTCACTCAGGCCTGTCAGCGAATCCCTGAATGCTGTGAGGGACTGACTAAATTGTGCAAATTTTGCGGACAACTGTTCGGTCCGAACCTGGGTATCCGCCAGTGCCTTATGCTGCTCTTCCAATCGTGTATCGAGACTCTTGGCCAGTCCGCTGTTCGTCTTCTGCACGACGTCGATGACCTCTTTTCGCACCGCCTCCATCTGGCGGTTCACATCGTCAAGTCGAGTGTTCACGTCCAGACGGAGCTGATCACGGTCCTGCTTATTTTTGACATCTTGCGCATTGAGGCTCTCACGCACCTGGTTGTAGCGCATGGTGCTCTCTGCCTCTAGCTTACCGGCCAACTGTTCGAGCCGTTTGGTTTGCTGCTCAAGTTGCGCAGAGCGCTGTTTAAGATCTTCCTGTTTGCCCTGAAGTTCTTGAGCTTGGTGCAGCGCACGTTCCAGCTCGCCTCGCAACTGCGGCAGCTCCTGCTCTCGAAGCATCAAGATCTCCTGACTCTGCCGTGCGCGGGTCTGCGCCGACTCATCGTTCGACTGCTTGATGCGCTGCTGAAGATTTCTCTCCGTCAGTTTCAGGTCGGATTGCTGGGCAACGCAGCCGGCCGACAATAGTGTGCAGACCGCACAGATGGTCATCCAGACACTCTTCGTATTTGAATGGTTCCGCATTGTTCCACCCACGATGGTAAAAGAATGTCCTGTTCTCACTCCGCGGATCAGAGAGTCTCAACGGCCGCGATGCACAACCCTTCCCTACTTCCCGGTCTTCAACGCAAGATGCCCTCGCCGATTCTGCTGATAGCAGGACTCCGTATGTTCATTGCACGCCGGCCGCTCTTTTCCATACGACACCACGGACAGACGATTGGCACCGACACCAAGTTCGACCAGATAATTCCGAACAGCTTTCGCCCGTTTCTCACCGAGTACAAGGTTATAGGCGGAGGTCCCGCGCTCATCACAGTGCCCTTCGACCTTCACGAGCGCGCTCACATTCGACTTCATCCACTCAGCATCGCGAGTCAGCGCTTGGCGTCCGTCCTCGGAAATCGTCCAGCTATCGTACCCGAAAAATACATCCCGCAAGCCTGCGGCAGCTGAGGCTGCTTGCTCGGCACGCATCTCATCCAATTGTCGGCCTGCACCGGAGGGGTCCAGCTTCGCCATCATCGTACCACCACCCAGACGTTCTTCCGAAGGGTTTTTGTCGATCCCTCCAAGTCCACCGCCGACCGACTGACCGCTCGTATCAGGAAAGGTGCCGACACCGGACATGGAACTATCGATCCCCTCTTTCGCCATGCCTTGAGCGGGCTGAGAATCGCCGCCGGATTGTATGGCTTTCTTCGAGCAGCCAGGCATACCGATCAATGCCATGCTCAGCATCAGCCCCACGCCACATACAGTCAGTGTCTTGTTCATACCTCGTACTCCTTTTCCTAAGTGATTGATCTCGATCAATTGGCTTTCACGTATTCGTTCATTGAGTCAGCTGATACTTCCTGCTCAAGATGCCGGCGACCAAGAGGGCGCACTATTGTGCGTCCCCTGGAAGGTGAGCCGCTCGATGTCCTTACCGTCGGCATCGATCATATAAATGTGACTCTTCCCATCGGCCGTCGAACTGAATACCAGATGCCGGCCATCCGGCGACCAGGAGGGCGAATCATCGACACCCTGTCCTGTCGTCAATTGCATCCGTTTCTGTCCGTCCGGCGAGATCACACAGAGCTTATACTCTTTTTGCGTCCGGCACACATAGGCGATCCAGTTCCCACGAGGCGACCAGGATGGCGCGGCATTGTAATCGCCTTCAAATGTTAGACGACGCACATTCGACCCATCAGAGGTCATCAGGAACAGCTGTGGCCCGCCGCCTCGATCCGACACAAAGACCAGCTCTCTTCCGCTTGGAGACCAGGAGGGAGACAAGTCGCCGGAGGGGTTTGTGGTCAAGCGCTGGATAGCTTTCGTCCTGGTATCCAACCGGTAGAGTTCGGAGTTGCCCTCGTGGCTGGAGGCAAACGCCAGAAAGTTTCCATCTGGAGAGAGGGACGGAGTGATGTTTAACCCCCCCAACGCAATCACCGTCCACCGCTTCCCCGTTGCCAACTCGATCATGTCGATATTCTGCGTGTTGCGATTGCGATAGGAGGTAAAAATGAGGAACCGACGATCCGGAGACCATTGCGGCATAAGATTGAGGAATCCATCAGCGGTGAGTTGGCGCGTATCGTGGCCATCGTAGTCCATCACAAACAACTCGCGCGCAGCCCCCTGTTCAGCCACATACGCGATCTTCGTCCGCGCGATCCCCGGCTCGCCGGTGTACCGAAATACCAATTCGTCGGCAAAACGGTGTGCCATCAGCCGCACGACCGAAGGCGATCCTGCATAGCGTTTTCCGCCCACGAGCTCATCGCTGCCGCTATCATAGACAAAGCCTTCCATATTCACGTCGGCTTCTTTGTCACTGCCTTTCAGGCCTGCCTTGCCCCAGACTAACACCGAGACACCCTTCTCAGCAGCCTGTCTAAATATCGCTTTGGAACCATCTCCTACTCCGTTGCCGATATCAGATGTCTGGATCCCGAGACCGGGCAAATCCACCAGATCGAAAACCAGGGAGCGCTTCACATCTTTTTTGAGGACTTCCTCGATCCGCCCCCCCAACCAGTCGGGACCTCCTACACTGTGTATCCCCGCAACACCGAG
This sequence comes from Nitrospiraceae bacterium, assembly GCA_041743755.1. Classification (GTDB taxonomy): domain Bacteria; phylum Nitrospirota; class Nitrospiria; order Nitrospirales; family Nitrospiraceae; genus Palsa-1315. The sequence continues at coordinate 17,643 of JBGTMB010000321.1, forward strand.
GGAGATTTTTTGGAAGTCGGGACGTGTGGCTTCGAGAAACACGTCTGCTGCTCCAGATTCAAGAATACCGACCGCTCCTGCCAGCAGCAGCACTCCACCGAACCAGGCACTAATCAATTTCACCTGTGTCATCCGACCGACTCCCCAACGCGAAATACCATTTCAATATCCTTATAGCTGTCTGTCATCTCGGCAGGAAACGCGGGCAGAAACCGTGACTGTTGCACGGCGCGCTGGCCCGCCATATCATAATAGGCATTCCCTGACGACTGCCGGACGACCACGTCTTTGATCGTCCCATCCCGCTGAAGCCGAAACTTGACGGTCATCGTATACGTCTGTCCGGCCATATCGACCGGAGGAGGCTCCCACTGTCTACTAATAATAGACTGTACACGGGCCCAATAGAGATTTGAACCCGCTGCACCGGAAATCTTCAGAGTCGTTTCAGGAATCTTGGCCGCCGGAACTTTGACCTCATGCTGAGGCGCCGGATTGACCAGTGTCTCGCTCGGGACAACCTCTTTCGGAATATCCAGTTTGGCTGCCGGCTGAAACTTCTTGATCTTTTTTAACTCTTCTTCTAATTCGCGATTCAAATCCTCACTGACTGTCGTCCGCTGCGGGGTCTTCGTGACCGGGTCCTCTGTCACATCCGGAATCCGTGGGATATCCGGCACCTTCGCCATCTGTTGGGGCTGAGCAACATGTTTTGTTGCAGGGCTCAAATCTCCAAACTTCGGCGCATCCGGTGGAAGATCGAGGTCCTCCATCATGTCCCTTCGCTTCTCGCCCTTTGGAGGCGCGGAAGCAGGGGCTGCGCTGAGGGTCACCGCCTTGACGACTGGCGCAGGGGCCGGCTTTGGATCCGGCAGTTTTGCCGACTCGATTGGTTTCGCCGACTCGACCGGCTTTGCCGACTCAGTTGGTTTTACGTGTGTCGGCAAACTCACGAGCGACACTTCCACGGACGTCAACGGGCGTTCACTCTGTTGTGGAAGCCGAAGCCCCGTTACCGCAAGCACGACGACCACATGAAGGGCCAGCGACAAGACCAGTGTTCGCTTGAGCCGAGTGGAGAATCCGGATTGATCGCCCTGATCGAGCCACGACCCTGAAAGGAGCGACGCCTGGGATGCCATAACCACCAGTCCCCTCGCGTAGTTGGATCAACCTTTTCGCGGTGCGAGACCTGGGATCTGCGGCGCTCCCACGCGCTCCGGCCCCATCGGCTCCGTCACCATCCCGATCTTCTCGATCCCGGCTTTCTTAACGCCGTCCATCACCTGCACCACGATGCCGTAGGGGACATCGCGATCGGCCCTGAGATAGAGCGAAACATCGGGATGATCCTGTTTCAAGACCTTCAATTTCTGTTCGAGCTGGGCCACACCAACCGGATCCTTGTCGAGATACAATCGTTGATCCTTTTCGATTGTGAGCACCGTACGCATCTCCGGTTTGATTGTATTCGAGGCAGACGTCGGAAGCTTGATATCCATCCCTCGATACAACATCGGGGCGGTGACCATAAAAATTATCAAGAGGACGAAGACGACATCGACGAGGGGAATGACGTTGATTTCTGCCAGAAACCGGCGGTGACGGGACTCAAGGATCATCCCTGGACTCCGACCGGAACTGACTTCTTCACCTTGGACACCGTGGTCGAGAGGGACGACAAGAGCTCAATCGTGACCGAATCCAAGCGAAACGCCGTAGTGCGAATCCGAGTCAGAAAGTAATTATAGGCAATCACCGCGGGAATAGCAGCGAACAGACCTGCTGCCGTCGCAATAAGAGCCTCTGAAACGCCGGGAGCGACGGCAGAAATACTGGCGGTCCCTTGGGTGCCTATCTCCCGAAATGCATCAATAATTCCCATCACGGTCCCGAGCAGTCCGATAAACGGAGTAATATTTCCTGTCGTGGCAAGAAACGGCAGATAGCTCTCAAGGCGTGAGAGCTGACTCTGTGCGAGATGGGATGCCGCCCGCTCTACCACATGTTGATCAACTGGTCCCGAACCGCCACCATCCCTCCCTTCAACTCGCCCAGAGCCCATGCGCTCCATCACTCCTTCAAATACACTGGCACTGGGACTCCCTTCAACCCGTCGAACTTGTCGATACAACTCGTCGAGACTATGTGCCTTCACAAGGAGCGCTAAGAAGAGCTTGTCTTCCCGGTCTGCCACACGAAACGCCCGCCATTTTGAGAAGATAATCGCCCACGAAATGACTGAGAAAATAAACAGGATCACGAGCACAATTTTCGACACCGCTCCGAGCGAGCCTATCAATCCTGTGAGACCTGTTTGAAACATGCGGCGATACCCTTTCCAAACTCTAGCAGAATACTAACATGTCGCCCTGCTCACCAACTCCACCCAGCACGCCGTACCAGAACATACGACACGTATCCTACGGCGAACGTAATGAGACGGTTTTTTAGTTTCCCGCGCGGTGTACTTCTGTGATTCCACCCATGCGAACACGAAATTCTGGCATGTCAACAGCGCTGTTCCGCAGTCTGCGAGGAAGCACTCACAGCTCTGCCCGCGGAGCCAAACGCACATAGGAGAAAATGGCGGGGCCGACGGGATTTGAACCCGCGACCTCCAGATTGACAATC
>JBGTMB010000322.1:0-2241 GCA_041743755.1 Nitrospiraceae bacterium
GCGAAGTGTGTGATTCCGGACGCCAGCTACGCGCCGGTCTATCACGAGGTCGTCGAATTCTGTAAAAAGCATGGCGCATTCGATCCGAAGACGATGGGCAGCGTACCCAACGTCGGTCTCATGGCGCAGGCGGCGGAAGAATATGGCTCGCACGACAAGACCTTCAAGGCGCCTGGTAATGGCACGATCCGCGTGGTGGATGCCTCAGGAAAGACCTTGTTGGAACATCAAGTGGAAGAAGGCGATATCTGGCGCATGTGTCAGGTGAAGGACGCGCCGATTAGGGACTGGGTCAAGTTGGCGGTGAACCGAGCGAAGGCCACTGGAGCCCCGGCGATTTTCTGGTTGGATAAGACAAGGGCGCACGATGCGCAATTGATCACGAAGGTCGAACGTTACTTGAAAGACCACGATACCAAGGGCCTCGACATCAGGACTATGACTCCGGCAGAAGCGACCAGGTTGTCGTTGGAACGGATTAAAGAGGGGAAGGATACGATCTCTGTGACGGGGAACGTGTTGCGCGACTATCTCACGGACCTGTTCCCGATTCTCGAAATCGGGACGAGTGCCAAGATGCTCTCGATCGTTCCCTTACTGAACGGCGGCGGCCTCTTCGAAACCGGCGCAGGTGGTTCGGCCCCTAAGCACGTGCAGCAGTTCCAGGAGGAAGGGTATTTGCGGTGGGATTCGCTGGGAGAATTCCTGGCCCTCGCTGCTTCATTGGAACATCTCGCCAAGGTTGCGAACAACCAAGCAGCAAAAAATTTGGCCGACGCGCTCGATCAGGCCAATGCGAAGTTCCTGGAAAGCAATAAGTCGCCGGCCCGGAAGGTGGGCGAGATCGATAATCGTGGAAGTCATTTTTATCTGGCGTTGTACTGGGCACAGGCCTTGGCACAACAGACTCAGGACAAGGGCCTGGCAGCGCGTTTTACCAAGATCGCCAAGGATATGGCGGACAATGAAGCCAAGATCACGGGCGAATTACTCGCTGCTCAAGGGAAACCGGTTGATGTCGGCGGGTACTATCATCCTGATGATGCGAAGGCGTCAAAAGCAATGCGTCCTAGCCCGACGTTGAATGCAATTGTGGATGCGATTGCCTAGCAAACGGTAAGGAATAAGGGGTAAGGTGTGAGGGGAGATGAGCTGGCGTAGACCACCGGCGACTTTCCCCTCACCGGCTTAAGAAAGAATGGCACAGGAAGATAGCAACGTCATCGATCAGCCGGAGGTTCTCCGGCACAAGATGGTCACTGTCGAGATCGCCGGCAAGAAGTACGACGTGCCGGAGGGGATCACGATTATCAAGGCCCTGTGGTATTCGGGCCAGGAAGTCGTTCGTGGGGCCGGCTGTCTCGGTGGATTTTGCGGGGCCTGCGCGGCCTACTATCGGACCAAGGACGACCCGAAAGTCAGAACCTGTCTGGCTTGCCAAATGGCGGTACAAGACGGCATGTCGATCACCATGATGCCGCCGTTCCCGGCCAGGAAGGCCACCTACGACATACAGACGCTCAAAGATCCGAAGCAGGACCTCTTCAATCTCTACCCCGAAGCCCCGCTCTGCCGGAACTGCAACGCCTGCACTGAGGCTTGCCCGCAGCAGATCGATGTCCGTGAGGGGGTATGGAAGGCCGTCTTCGGAGATTTCAAGAGCGTGTCTGAGATGTTTATGGACTGTGTGATGTGCGGCATGTGCACGCCAGTCTGCATCGCGGACATCGCCCCCAATCTCGTGGCGCTCTACGTGAGCCGGGCTCAGGGGGCTCATTTCACCGAAAAGCCGGTAGGCCTAGACACGCGCATCAAGGAAATTCAAGACGGCCGTTTCAATAATGAGTGGACCGCAATCCTCAAGATGACCGATAAAGAGCTGGCCGATCACTGCGCGACCGTGAAATAGTATCGCGAGCCGTCAGCCCTCAGCTTTTCACATTAAGGTAGACGTTGAATACCAAACGCGGATAGCGAGAGAATATTCATGGACATCCACGCCCTTCAGCAAATCGTGCACCACACGCGGGATGCTCGACGCAAGCAGATGCTTCCCAAGTTCTCTCCAGCGGATCGCGACCAACTGATCCATAAATATCATCCGGATTATCGTGAACGAGCCTATCGCCCGATCCGCTTCGGTCCCAATAGCGGGGATAAGACGGTCGTCGAGCTGGCGGCTTTGTTGGAGGGCGATAGTTCCATTGCGGACGAGTTCGATTTGACGGCCGATTACACGAC
>JBGTMB010000323.1:0-3968 GCA_041743755.1 Nitrospiraceae bacterium
CCCGAGGATGTGCGTAAAGCCATTACAGACAAAACAATCCTCATCTCCATTATGCTGGCGAATAATGAAATCGGCACGATCAACCCCGTCAAAGAGATCGGGAAAATCGCCAAGGAAAAGGGCATCCTCTTTCATTGCGATGCGACGCAAGGCGTTGGCAAGATCCCGGTCGATGTGCAGGATATGGGAATCGATCTCATGTCCTTCACGAGCCATAAGATGTACGGACCCAAAGGGGTCGGGGCGCTTTACGTGAGGAAAAAGAATCCTCGGGTTCGTATCGCGGCGCAAATGGATGGAGGAGGGCACGAGCGCGGCATGCGCTCAGGAACGCTCCCGGTGCCCTTAATCGTCGGATTCGGCAAGGCCTGCGAACTGTGCGAGCAGGAGATGGCTAAAGATACCGCGCGGTTGATTGCGATGCGCGATCGTCTGGAGGCCAGTATCATGAAGGCTCTAGAGGAAAGCTATCTGAACGGCCATCCGACCAACCGGCTCCCCGGCAATCTCACTATCTCCTTTGCCTATGTGGAAGGCGAGTCGTTGTTGATGGGTATGAAGGACATCGCCCTCTCGTCCGGTTCGGCCTGCACCTCGGCCACATTGGAACCCTCGTATGTGCTCCGCGCATTGGGGGTTGGGACGGAGTTGGCACACTCTTCGATCCGTTTCGGTCTGGGCCGTTTCAATACGGACGATGAGATCGACTATACGATTAAGAAGGTGATTGAAATCGTTACCAAGTTGCGCGAAATGTCCCCGTTGTACGAGATGGCAAAAGAAGGTGTCGATTTGAAATCAGTCCAATGGGCTGCCCACTGACCCGGATAGTCAAGAGGAGGATGCACCATGGCTTACAGTGACAAAGTCGTCGATCATTTCAATAACCCCCGCAACATGGGGAGCTTCAAGAAGGACGAGGAAGGGGTCGGCACCGGTATGGTTGGCGCGCCGGAGTGCGGCGACGTTATGAAGCTTCAAATCAAGGTGCAAAACGATACGATCGTGGACGCGAAGTTCAAAACCTTCGGCTGCGGGTCCGCGATAGCCAGCTCGAGCCTCGCCACCGAATGGTTGAAGGGCAAGACCATCGATGAAGCCCAAAAGATCAAGAACACCGACATCGTGCAGGAGCTGAACCTGCCGCCCGTGAAGATCCATTGCTCCGTGCTCGCCGAGGATGCCATCAAGGCTGCCCTCGCGGATTACCAGAAGAAAGCCGATGGAGCACTGATCGACGCGAAGTAACGTGAACAAAGGGAGTGTTGCTATGGACACCACGAACGCAGTAACCCAAACTCCGGTGATTACGCTCAGCGAGTCGGCACTGAAAGAAGTGAAACGCCTCATCAACGTGCAGGGACTCACGGAAGGGGGGCTTCGCCTCGGTGTGAAGGGCGGCGGCTGCTCAGGCCTTAGCTACACGATCAACTTCGACGAAAAGATCGGACCGCACGACCAGATCCAAGACTTTGACGGAGTGAAAGTCATTGTCGACGCCAAGAGCGCGATCTATCTTCAAGGCACGCAGCTGGATTTTCAAAAAGACCTGATGGGCGGAAACTTTAAATTCGTTAATCCGAATGCCGATAAGACCTGTGGTTGCGGAGAGTCCTTCTCGGCATAACGAATATCAACAGAGCATCGCGACCGTCCACGGGCATGGCAGGTTGCCATGCCCGTCTTGTCAGAAGAGGTAACGAGATGGACCATCAGCACATCCATAGCTCAAGCCCTCGTGAGCTGCAGATGGCTCGCAGCATGTGTTGGCATTGCCAATCTGAAATGTCCGGTGAATACTTCTGTGAGCGATGCGTCAAGGTACAGCCGGTTTCAAAAGAACTCGATTACTTCACCTGCATGGGCTTCCCCCGTCGTCTCACGATCGATCCGCGTCAACTGGAAACCAAGTTCTACGAGCTGAGCCGGGCGTTCCACCCGGATTTTTTCCAGAACAAGAGCGCAGAAGAACAGACCATCAGCCTCGGCAATTCCGCTCTATTGAACACCGCGTATCGGACGCTCCGTGACCCGATCGAACGAGCTGAGTATCTCCTCGATCTTGAAGCCGGATCGGTGAAACAGATTCGGAACTCTCCTCCCGCCGACCTCTTTGAGGAAATTCTTGAACTGCAAGACACGTTGAATGAGTACCGAGCCGTTGAGCGGACGTCAGAAGCAGAGTCGACGCTCCGTACGAAGCTCCAATCTGAGCGGAATATGCTTGAACAGCGGCAGCGGAACATGGAGGCCGCGCTGCAGCAGTTCTTCGTTCAGTGGGACGCACTCCAAGATCGCGGGGAGGCCACCAGCCAGGCGAGGGCTGAGCGTGACCGGATATTGAAAGAGATGCGAGAACATCTGTCCAACCGCACCTACGTCAAGAACATCGTGCGCGATCTTATCTCAACCATCGGATAGTCACCGCCATGGCACGTATCGTCGGTATCGATCTCGGCACAACGAATTCGCTCGTGGCCTATATGGCGGGCGGCCATCCCCTTGTCATACCAGGTCGAAACGAACGGGCGATGGTCCCCTCTGTTGTCGCGATGACCGACAACGGGCTGATCGTCGGCGATTCGGCGAAAGAACACTTGACGCGCAGCCCGGAACGAACCGTCTATTCCGTGAAGCGATTTATGGGAAAGAGTCTTGAGGATGTACAGGGCGAGCTGGCGTACTTCCCGTACCACTTGACGGAACAGGGCGGAGTCATCCGAATCAAGCTCGGTGAGAAGACTTATTCGCCCCCCCAGATCTCGGCTATGATCCTGAAGGAACTGAAGCAACGGGCCGAGGCGCATCTCGGAGAGAGCATTACCAAGGCCGTCATCACCGTCCCCGCCTATTTTAACGATAGCCAGCGGCAAGCGACGAAGGATGCCGGCATGATCGCCGGGCTCGAGGTGTTACGAATTATCAATGAACCGACTGCTGCCTCGCTAGCCTATGGGCTCCAACAGAAGACTCAAGGCACGATTGCTGTCTATGACCTTGGCGGGGGAACCTTCGATATTTCCATCCTGAAACTCAAGAACGGTATCTTCGAAGTCCTGGCGACCAACGGCGACACCCATCTCGGAGGCGATGACCTCGACCGCCAGCTCGCAGATTTTTTCGTCAAAGAAATCCGTGAACGATATGATCTCGATTTGAATGCCTATCCAGACCATATGCAAGCGGTTCGACTCGAAGCAGAACAGACTAAGGTCAGACTCTCCGATGCGATGAAGACAACGGCCACACTCGACCTGCCTGAGGGTAAAGGGCGGTACGCGAGAGATCTTACCCGAGAACAACTCGAATCCCTCACCATGAATCTGGTTGAACGCACGCTCGGGCCATGCCGTCTCGCCTTGAAAGACGCCGAACTCACTCCGAACGACATCGATGAGGTGGTCCTCGTCGGCGGCTCAACTCGTATGCCGCTCGTTCGGCAACGTGTTCAAGAATTGTTCGAAAAGACCCCCCACTGCGAACTCAATCCGGACGAAGTTGTGGCGCTCGGTGCGGCAGTGCAGGCCGATATTTTGAGCGGCGGCACCACTGACATGCTGCTGCTGGATGTCACCCCGTTATCGCTCGGCATCGAAACGATGGGTGGTGTGATGAGCAGCGTGATTCGACGGAATACGACTATTCCCGCCGGCGCAAAAGAGATGTTTACGACCTACGTCGACGGCCAGACCGGTGTAGACATCCATATCCTTCAAGGCGAACGCGAACTCGCGAAAGACAATCGAAGCCTGGCGCGATTTAGGCTCAAGATGCCGCCCTTACCAGCCGGTGTGCCACGTATCGAGGTCACGTTCTTGATTGACGCAAACGGCATTCTCAACGTACTGGCCAAAGACATGCGGACAGGCCAAAGCCAGTCTATCGAGGTCAAGCCATCCTACGGTTTATCGGATAGTGAAGTGGAGCGAATGATCGAAGATTCATTTAAGTTCGCCGCGGATGATGTC
>JBGTMB010000324.1:0-12782 GCA_041743755.1 Nitrospiraceae bacterium
CGCGGCGCGCATGCACCGGGCAATCTCTACCCCCAGGCCGTGCCTTTCGAAGCGGCGATGGAAGCCATCCGTGGGCACTATCGCATCGATCTCAACGACACCGGCAATCCAGACAGTGCCTCGCTAGGCTTTGCTGATGAGTCGGGGGTGCACTCGCGTCAGTATCGAAAAATCTTCTGACAGGCTGCTGAAAAAGGCCCCCAACTTCGTTCTCGGTTCGACAAAATCCTCAACGTACCCCAGAGGGTACGCTTCCGGTTTTCTCTCACCTGCGGCCTCGTTGGCTGCCTTTTTGAGCAGCCTGCCGCCGTTTTAATTGTCGCTAGTAACGCGGACCAGTATGAGATCTCGCAAACACAAATTTGGCCGCTTCGGGTAAAGCCCGTTATTCAGTTCGGCATGTCGGGCAGTCCGCTCCTACGCTCTGAATGATCGATGCGGCATTTTCGTTGTCTCCGGTGCGGGAATCTATAGAATCTACCAGCAGGCTGTCTTACAGCATCAACGTTTGGGGTAGACGTGTGATTGCAAGACCGGACATCAATTGGGTTCTGCGGAATCGGGGGAAGGTCAGTAGCAGGTTGGAGAACCAAGGGGAATGGCGCAGACTATCCCGCTTTGGACTAGTGCCTTCCCCATGAGTACGCTTCTCCCTGTGGTTCGGCTCTCATCCTTTTGGCCACATCCTCCCAGACAAGAAGCTTTCTGATCATTGCAGTGTTGTTATTCCCGTCTGAAAGCCTTGGCCACGTAACCTTTAAGCTGTATTGTTCCAGTGGTTTAAGTTTTGTTACGGTGAACTTGTAAGAGACGGGATAGTCTGATTTTTCGGTAAGCTGAAATCCTTCGAATTGCCCACTCAGATATTCTCGAATAACCTGTAGAGGTCCTTTGATACGGGCTTCTTCGTTTTCATTGATCATTCTGTCCAGCCTTTTGCAGCGAGGCATGCGTTTCTCATCCTCGCAACATGCATCCACGTGTCGTCATTTTCTCTGCGAATAAGAGGAGCCGGTATTGCTTGGTTTGCTTCCCGCTCACATTCATACCGTTGCTTCATGGCGTCCTGATGGCTCAATCCGGCTGGATAATGTTGAAGCGGGTATGTGCCGCATCCTGTAGGGATGACGAAACCCACAACTAGCAAGCCGATGAGAGTTAGATTTTTCATAGTGAAAACCCTCCTCATTTTATGACATCGGAAACCCGACAGCCTCAAGCGCTTCGCTTAGCCAGACAACTGGTCTGTTGCCCCGTCCGTTTGTCCGGCAGGGGAGTCAGTCTCGCCTCGTTTCCTGTTTCCACACTCAACCTCGACCTTCGCTTCAGCCTTCACGGGAGGCTTGATTACAGGCCAACTAGCTTTTTGATTTCTGCCCGCAACGATTCACGTTGTTCATCTGCCCAGGTGTCGAGTCGTGGGAACAGATGAACCAATGGGCCGGTGAAGGGAGGTATGACGGTATCTCGGCGTTCCGATAACATGCCGTCGGCCTCGGCGATGCGGATTTTTTCGTCCGCGATATGCCGCGACAAGCACTTCGAAATCATGAGCTGCTGGCCTGGGGTTCCGACGACGTCCCCTAAAATCTTGCTCCGGACTACGTCCAACTCCTCTGGAATGCCTATTTTCACTCGCACAGCCTGGGCGGTCGGCCAGGATGCCCGCTGGACCGAATAGTCATAGGAAAACACCTGTTCGCGCGGTTCGCGATAGGGGCCTGTCACATCCGTAATCTTCATTCGAGTATCTATCATCATCCCTCGTTTCGAATTAGGCTCGCTCGCCAGACAGATAACGTACTACCCGTTCGGCAGCAAGCGCCCCATCACGGATACAGTCAGGAATCCCGACACCTCGATAGCCGGCGCCGGTTAGGATGAGGCCCCCGTAGCGACTGAGTGCTGCTTCAATTTGGTTCAGCCGGTCGAGATGCCCCAATGTATATTGCGGCATGGCCTTCATCCAGCGATTCACTTCCACATATCCCGGCTCCGCCGTCACACCACACATATTGGCTAATTCTTCCCTGACACGCGCCACCAGGGCTTTGTCATCTAATTGGAGAATCGCTTCTCGCCCGACTCCGCCGACGTAACAACGCACCAACAGTTGATCCGAAGGAGCGCGGTGCGGCCACTTGAGCGATGTCCAGGTTGCCGCAATGAGGTCGCGTCCTTCTGCTCGCGGGACGATAAACCCAAAGCCCTCAGCCGCGCTGGACACCGCTGTACGCGGATAGGCCATCGCAATTGTGGCCGTCGAGGCATAGGGAATGAGTTCCAGCAACCCGCCGGCAATTGGCGTGAGCGGGCGCACCAAATCTGCTGACACATAGGCCGGGATGGCCAGTACAAGACTGTCTACAGACAGGGCCGAGCCGTCGTGGAGAATGACATCGTACATCCAGCGACCGAGCTGATGGGATCGTACCCGTAATGCATCGACGGTGCAGTGTCCCTTGAGCGTGACGCCTTGCTCTGTCAATCGGTGGACGAGGGCGGCGACGAGGTCCGACAGTCCATTCTTCAAACTGATGAACATCGTGCGTTTTGGACCGGAGTGCGTGGTAGATGGACCTTCCTTCCGGGACGCCATCATGCCGCGAATCACACTGCCGTATTGCTGCTCCAGTTCGACAAACCTCGGGAAGGTCGCCTGCACGCTCATCTGTTCCGCGTCTCCGGCATAGATGCCGGCCATCAAGGGCTCCAGCATTCGTTCGAATGCCTGCCGACCCACGCGCCGCCGGAAGAACGAGGCCAGTGATTCATCCTCTTGCGACCGCTTCACCGGCACGGCCAGATCCATCCCCATCCGGGCGAGCCCCGTCCAACTCAAGAGTCCGCTTCGAAGAAAGGGCCCGAGTTGATTGGGGGTGATGACGACTAATCCTTCAGGCAGTTCATGCAGGCGGCCATGTGAGTAGACTGAGGCTCTCTTGCTGGTCTCGTTGGTGTTGATGAGCTGATCGGTCAGCCCTAGTTTCGCGCAGAGTTCGATACCGGCTGATTTCTGGGACAGAAAGGAATCGGGTCCTGCCTCCGTAACAAGATCGCCGACTCGATGGGTGACGATCTTGCCTCCCCAATCGGGTGCGGCATCGACTACCGTGCAGCGGATTGGGATGCCGGCAGCAGCAGCCCTTTCCTGCAGCGCAAAGGCCGTTGAGAGACCGGAGATTCCTCCACCGATAACGGCGACTGTTCGAAGATTGGTCACAAGGTACTGTAGCGAGATGATTCGTGTGTGCCCAGCACAGTCATCAACGTGTCGGCGAGGAAAACTGAATGATTCACCATGCGCGGTATGTTGTCGAACCTATCGTTGGCTCAACTTATGCACCATATCGATGGTCGCGGCCACGTGTTCGATCGGTGTCGTTGGCAGGATCCCATGGCCCAAATTAAAGATATGTCCCGGGCGTCCACCGGCTCTACGAAGAATATCTTCCACGCGCCGTTCGATTTCATGCAGCGGGGCAAACAACGCGAGGGGATCGAGATTTCCCTGCACCGCCACGTCATGTCCCACTGTTGCCCAGGCCTCATCGAGATGGATGCGCCAGTCGACGCCGATGACATCCCCGCCCGCTTCCCGCATCTGAGGCAACATCGCCGACGTGCCGGTCCCGAAGTGAATCATCGGCACACCTTCGTGCTTCAGACCCTCGAAAATCAGTTGGACGTGCGGCATCACATATTCGACATAGTCACCAATCGAGAGGCAGCCCACCCAACTGTCGAACAACTGAATCGCCTGCGCGCCGGCCTTGATTTGTCGCCGGAGATAGCCGGTGATCACTCGCGCGAACTTGTCCATAAGTTGGTGCCAGGCCTTCGGCTCGCAATACATCAGTTGTTTGGTCAGGAGATAGTTTCGCGAGCTTCCACCCTCGATCGCATAGCTGGCGAGTGTAAACGGCGCCCCGGCGAATCCAATCAGGGGAACACGCCCGTTTAGGGCGTGCCGAGCTTGACGGATAGCGTCAGCCACGTAGTCGAGTTCACCGCCGTCTATGACGTTGAGTCGGTCCACAGCGGCCTGGTCTCGGATTGGGTTATGGATGACCGGCCCCTCGCCCGCCGCAAACTCCAGGCTCAGCCCCATCGGTTCTAACGGCAACAAGATGTCGGCGAAAATGATGGCCGCATCGAGCGGAAAGCGATCGATCGGCTGGAGGGTGACCTGTGCCGCCAGTTCGGGTGTCTTGCACAATTCGAGGATCGAATGTTTCGCGCGGAGGGCACGATATTCTGCCATATACCGGCCTGCCTGACGCATGAACCAGACCGGCGTACAATCGACTGACTCGCGCCGACAAGCTTTGAGAAAGCGATCGTTGACCATATTCGGCATTCTAGAGACGAGGGGGCGAGGGTGTCAATTCGCCATGAGGCGGGCGCACGTCGATGGGCAATCGTGTAGGGGGTCTGTGCGACCTGTCGTCAGTCCCTTTGGGTTCAGCGTAGGGCAAACCAAAAAATCCACATATGGAAATAGTCGAGGTTGACAGGGTGGGAAGCTCTCTACTAGACTGCCGAATCCCGCTGGGAGTCAGCAGTCAACGTATCAACGAGGTAGACAGGGAGGCCCGAATCCGGATGGCGAAGAAAACGGAAAAAACGACAAGTGAGTCGGACGAAACCAGACTGAAAAAGAAGGTGGCGGCGAAAGTGGCTGAGAACAAGAGTCCCAAAGGGGATGAAGCCCTTCGATCGTTACAGAAGCGGTTGCGTCGGGCACAACGGAAACGGCGTGCGCTAGCGTTGCGCAAGAAAAACTCTACGAGCAAGAAGACGGCTGCTCCTGCCACGAAGTAGATTGCCTGCCTGGCAGTTGACGGACTAATGAATCGTTACCTGGGTTATTCATGAATAGTTTGGGGTAAGGTAGGCCGAATGGATCCCTCACAACCCACAGAAGCGTGTGCGACCCCTGCTGTTGCAGACACGGTGACCGATGCTTTGACTGATCAGGTGGCGGCGGAGTTCACAGGAGAACAGCCGGTACCCGTTGAGCCGACAGCGGAATCGACCGAGCAAGTCGTCCTTGAAGAAGAGAAGGTCAAGGACGAGATCGAGATCCAGATTGATCTGCTCAAGGATTCCGACTGGGTGGTTCGTCGCGAGGCTGCCATCACGCTCGGGGAAATGGGCGATGAGCGTTGTGTGGAGCCGCTGGGTCGTGCGTTGCGCGACGGCGACTGGCAAGTCCGGGAAGTGGCCATCGAGGGATTGGGGCAGATCGGCTCTCCAGCCGTCGAACTGTTGGTCAAGCTGCTCCGCGATTGGGACGTGCGGAAGTACGCGATTGCCGCCTTAGGGAAGATTCGCGACGAGCGTGTGCTGGATCCGCTCATGCTGCAGCTGCGGAATGACGAATTTAAAGACGATGCGCTCAACGCGTTGGTTGACCTGGGCCAACCGGCGTTGCCGCGATTGGTCGCCGCGTTGAAAGACAAAGATGAGAATGTTCGGAAGCAAGCGGTGTTGGCCTTAGGGCGGATCAAACATGCTGAGGCGATCGACCCGCTGATTGACATGCTCGCCGACAGCGATTGGTTTACCCGCTTGACCTCTGCGGCGGCACTTGAGGCGATCGGCGATGACCGGGGCCGCGAGGCGATCAAGCCATTGATGAAAGATCCAGATATGGTCGTACGGATGCGGGTGGAACGGATTCTTGCCAAGTGGAAGAAGCAGCCTGCCGCCACGTAACAGGATGCTGAAAAGCCCGCCAGCAGAAGGAAGACCGTTATTTGGTTTATTTGGTTTGTCTTGTTTGTTTGGTTAAACCAGATAGACCAGATAAACCAGATAAACCAAACAAACCAGTTTGAGCATCCTGCAACCACAGAAGCCGTGAAAAGTAAAACGTAGGATTGTCGAGAGACCTTCCTTCAAAACATTTCGCGTTTCACTTCTAACGTTTCACGAACCCATTATTTGTTCAGCTGCCGGTCGACCTCCCTCTGAATCTCGTCGAGTTTCTTGATCGACACCGGTTTTCCCATCGACACATCCAGTCGCACTTCTCGAAGCGTTCCGGTCAGTGACCGTATGGCGAGGATTGATTCATCCTGCTTCGCACCCTTCGTGGCATTGTCCAGCCGGTCGGCCGCCTCGCCAAGTTGCTTGGCCGCTTCCCCAAGATTCTTATCGAACAGTTCTGACTTCGCCTGCACCATGTGTGATTTGGCGTCCAGCAGCCCTTGCCGCCTGCGCAGGTCTTTCTCGATTCCCATCGTGGTGTCGATGATATTGCGTGAGGTGTCTTTGAGCGACTGTTGCAGGTGCGAGACCGTTTGTTGCAACGTGCCGAGAGGACGTTGGCCGAAATAAAATCCGAGACCAAACGATGCGGCGGTCAGAATCAGAATGGCGATAAATTTCCACATGACATTATTTCTTGGGCTGACGCATTTTGGGCGTGGGTACGGAACGGCGGAGTTGTTGGAGTAGACTGCCTGCTGCAGCAAGTCTGACGGCGATATCCGTGTCTTGCAAGGCTATTTTGAGCAACGGCATCACTGGTGCGCCGGTTGTGCCTAAAGCCTTCGCCGCAAAAAGACGTGGTTGTGGCTGTTTGTCTTGCAGAAGTGTCTGCAAGATTGTCACGGCTTCTTTGTCAGCGGTCGCTCCCAGTGCATGGGCGGCCGCTGTTCGGATAGAGGGGTCCGGGTGTTTGGCCAAGTCCGCGGCGAGTGAAATGGCCGATGTATCGCCCAACCTCAGCAGCCCTTCAGTCGCGCTGGCCCGCACCTGCATACTGGCATCGCGCGTAAGCGCCCGCAGCAATGGAAGGTTCTCTCGAATGCCTAGCTTCCCAAGACTTTGGGCTGCGACGGCACGCACGCGTGCAATTTCATCCCCGAGTGCATGGGTGAGTGGAGCCACACCACCGCCTTGTCCGTAGTCTCCTAAGGCGCCGGCGGCGAAGGCGCGAACCGATGGTTCAGGATCGTACACACCCTGGCTCAGGACCGACAAACTCGATGGGCGTTTCAAGCGCCCCAAGACTCCCAACGCTGCCATGCGGACATCGGGTTCGGGAAGTGTCGCTGCTCCGGTAATGTCGGCCAGCATGTCTTGTTTGCCGAGTCTGTACAGGGCTGCATACGCGAAGATGCCTTCCGGCCCGTCGTCTCTTCTTGCGACGTCGATGAGGTAGGGCATGATGTCGGTGACGTTGGCTTCACTGAGCGCGTTCATGGCGGCAATTCGCACAGGTGGCGTGGCATCGCTCAGCGCGCGTCGCAACGGGCCAGACTTTCCTGCGAGTCCGGCTTTACCGATGGCGTCCGCGGCACGAGCACGCACGAAGACCGAGCCATCGAGGAGGCCATCTTCCAGGACGGCCTGTATGTCTGAGAGGCCGAGTTCAGCCAGGACTGTATAGGCCTCGATCCGCACATGTTCTTGTGTGTCGCGGATATGGCTGGTGAGAAAGCTGAGGGCCAAGGGACGTAGCAGAGCCGGATCGTCCGGCTGGTCTTTAGTGATGAGCCGCTGATAGAGCGTGAGAGCTTCTTCTGGCCGCCCCAGCTTGAGCGCACTCTGGAAGGCGAGGCGGATGAGCGGCTTGGATGCTGTGGTTTCTGGCGGAATCGAATACCAGAGCTGTAAGACGTGGTCGTATTCGGCACGGTTGAATGCGGCTGTGGCCTCACGTTCGAGGGCTGAGCCGGGTTGAGCCGTTGGCGCGCCTGTGTTTGCAAGGAGCGGGCTTGCGAGAATTGAGACAAGTGTGAGCAGCAGGAGCACTTGTAAGTGTGCTGTGGCAGCGCAGCAATTCCCTTTGAAACTTTTCACGTCTAACGTTTCACGTTTCACGAATCGCCGGATGGCCCGTTACCATGTCGAAGGTGCGATGACCATCGCGGGCGCATACATCGTGTCGACGTACTCCTTGACCATCCGTTTGGTGCAGAAGCGGGGGGCGTTGGTCCGAAGACTTTCTTTCATGAGCTGTAACCAGCCACGAGGGGTCCCGTCGAGGTCTCGTTGATAGTAGAGGGGAACGGCTTCTTGCTCCAACATGCAGTAGAGCTGTTGGGCGTCATGCTCGTCCTGGGCCTGAATGTCCTGGTTCCCGACCAAGGGTTCAATGCCCCATCCGTTGGCCCCGTTGTAGCCTTCTTTCCACCATCCATCAAGGACGCTCAGGTTCATGACGCCATTAAGCGCGGCTTTTTGTCCGCTCGTTCCGCTCGCCTCCAAGGGAAAACGCGGGGTGTTGAGCCAAATGTCGACCCCTTGGACGAGGAACTTCGCCATGTGCATATCGTAATTTTCCAGGAACGCCACATGGCCACCCAACTTATGATCGTCGCAAAAGCTCAACACTTCATGAATGAAATAGCGGCCTGGTTCATCAGCCGGGTGGGCCTTGCCGGCAAAGATCAATTGGACGGGGCGCCACTGGTTATGGAGCAACCGTTTCAGCCGTTCGAGATCGCGGAACAACAAGGTCGCCCGCTTGTAGGTGGCAAAGCGCCTGGCGAAGCCGATGGTGAGCGCTTCGGGATCGAGCAGCGTGCCTCGTGTGATGACCTGCGAGGCTTGGAGATGCCCCTGCATCCAGCCGCTCCTGGCACGTTCTCGGATGAAGCTCATGAGTTTGCGTTTCATGGTTTGGCGTACGGCCCAGAGTTCCTGGTCGGGGATATCCAGGACCCGTTGCCACATCGCTCTGTCGTCGCATTTCTCTGCCCATTCGGGGCCGAGATACTTGCCATAGAGTTGATTGAGTTCCGGTGCAATCCACGTCGGTGCATGGATGCCGTTGGTCACGCTACGGATCGGGACTTGTTCGATCGGAAGGCCGGGCCACAGATGGTGCCACATCTCTCGCGAGACTTGCCCATGTTCGCGACTGACCCCGTTTACGTGGGCGGCCAGCCGGATGGCGAGTGCCGTCATGTTGAAGCCGTGTCCCTGGGATTCGGGGGTGTCGCCCAGGCGAAGAAAATCTTCACGCGAGAGGCTCAACTGCTCCCAATAGCCGGAAAAGTACCGATCCATGAGGTGGTGGGGGAAGACATCGTGGCCAGCCGGCACCGGTGTATGGGTCGTAAACACCGTGCTCTGGCGAATGGTTTCACTGGCGTCCGCGTGGGTCGATCCATTCTGGATTAGTTCGCGCATGCGCTCCAAGGTAAGGAAGGCGGAGTGGCCCTCATTGGCATGCCAGACGGTCGGGGCAATGCCCAAGGCACGAAGCATACGGACACCGCCGATACCCAACAGATATTCCTGACAGAGGCGCATCTCCTGGTCGCCGCCATATAGTCGAGCTGACAGGGCTCGATTTTCTGGACTGTTCTCGGGGACGTCTGTATCGATGAGGTAGAGGGTCACCCGACCGACGAGGACTTTCCAGACCGCTGCCGCCACGACCCGGCTACCGATCTCGACCGTAAGCCTGCATGGGTCTCCTGATGGAGTGAGGGCTGGATGAATCGGCGACTCTGCTTGATTGAATGGGGCGTAGGCTGCTTCCTGCCAACCCTCTGGTGTGATTCGTTGTCGGAAATATCCTTGCGGGTACATGAATCCCACTCCCACTAGGGGCACACCGAGATCGCTGGCTTCCTTGCAATGGTCTCCGGCGAGAATACCCAGACCCCCGCTATAAATGGGAATGGACCGATGCAGACCAAATTCAGCAGAGAAGTAGGCGATGGTGGGAGATTTCAAATCGCTGTGCTGTGTTTTAAACCAACTGTGTCCGTTCTGACGATACTCGTCGAACATCTTGAGGGCGGCAGAATAGAGCCGCACATACGAGGGGTCTTCGGCAAGATGCATGAGTCGGTCCGGCCTGACTTTGGCCAGTAGTTCGACAGGGTTGTGGTGGGTCAATACCCAGAGAGTCGGATCGATGTGTTCGAACAGCCGGCGCGCTTCCGGAGTCCAACTCCACCAAAGATTCTGCGCCAATTCCTTGAGACGTGAAAGCCCGGATGGAATGGCTTGTGGCGATGTATCTGCTGTCTGAGGGATATCCACTTAACCTCCTCGTTACTGGTATCGAAGTTGGTGTTGTCGTCAGGGAGCGGCCTACAGGATGCTCAAAAAGGCTGTCCAGCAAGGCCGCAGCGAGTGAAGACCGGAGGCGTACCCTCGGGGGCGCACGGTGCGACGAATAAGGAGCACCACGTCTGTGCGCGCCGCCGAGTGGTGAAGCGGCTGGGTCCCCGTTGAGGATCTGAACGATGCGAGAATGACGCTGACGGACTTTTCAGCATCCTGCCGAGCTCACGCGTGACCGGCCTTATGCCACGTTGTCCACTCGTCCGAGAATGCCACGGAAGCATACCGTTCGCCAAGTATTTTCGCCACTCGGTTCATCAGTTTGGCGATTCGTTGGATATCTTCCGGAGGAAGATCCTGTCGAAATCGAGGGTGTAGCCCCCACCGGGTTTCCACTTCTTCTCCTGCGACAGTCGACATCACGCTCACCAACGTAATCTCGGCCCCCGTCGGACCTTGAGGCTCTGGTACCGGGGTGAGTTGTGGCGGCGCTGACGGCAGGTGGGTTGCCACGGATGTGGCAGCCCCGACTGCGGCAACCGGTGGGGGATCTCCGGCCAGAATGGCTTTGATGGCCGGAATGACGGCGCTCGCACAGAGCGATGCGGCGGAGGACACCTGCGCATTTCCTGCGATTCCCATCGAGTCGGCGACGCGTCCGCCAAAGTCTTTCAACATCTCGTCCTTCACAGGGTTCTGCTCGGTGACGAGGAATCGGTACCGCTCATAGGTCTGCCGACTCTCTGCCACCGCCGCCCCGACGGTGAGCATCACTTCCATTTGGTCGGCGCCGGAACCGAATGCCGGCTCCAGGACATTTTTCAACTGCACGGTGACCGCGGCCTCGAGACTATCCATGAATTGAGGCTGTGTTTTGATCGGTAGATACAACGCGGAGAGTCGGTCGGTCAGATTAAACATGACCTTGAGAAACTCAAGGTAGATATCCCACTCATCGTGTCGTTTCAATTTTAACGCTCGTTCCGGGGCATTCCGTTTCATGACGGTCACGGATTCGCCTGCGACGGCCAGTAGGAGTTCTGCGAGTTGGCGAAGCTGCAGTTGGTGTTGCTGGTTGGCGGTGGCCATAGAGTTCTCCTGTTTAGCCTGGAATATTCACGAAGACTTCTACTGCAACCGCCGATACGCTGCTACGACAGGCCTGGCGGCGGGTGGGCTCGCCGCTCAGTCGGTCAACATACTGTCTCCAGTATGCCTCCCTCCTTCGTGGATCCGCGCACCCGTCTCGCGTGGCGTCTCTTTCGTGACGAACTCTCGTGAATAATCCGGGCTCGTGCCACGATTATAACGGAGACAAGCTCGGCGATCAAAGAAACAGTTTTAGCAATTGCTTGTCGGTTCGGTGCCTCGCGGGTACGATAACAATAAGCAGAATGCTGAAAAAGGGAGGTCGGGTAGCCTGGCCGTCCTCCTGCTCGCGGAACGCGCACGATCAGAATGTGCTCGTTCGATGCGCGCATTCGAGGATCGAGCAGGCTACCCTTGAAAAATGAAATTGGGAATTGGGAAGACGCGCGCAGTTGGGATCATCCCAGCCACCCCTTAAATAGAGTGATAGTGCGCTGCGGCTTTGCTGACAGCTTTTTTGAGCATCCTGCGACGGTGAACATTGAATTGTGGGCTAAGGAGATGAGGATGCAAAAATCAAGATGCAATTTTTCATTCGTTGTTGGGTTGCTGGCGGTGATGGGGCTATTCGGCTGTAATCAGGAGACGCCGATAGAGAAGACGAAGGCTGCGGCTGCGTCCGGCAGTGCGGCGACGCTCGCAGCAGGGCAGGCTGCGGTGGATGCGATACAGACTCCGATGGATCAGGCCCGCCAGACCGAAAGTGTGTTGGGGCAGTCAGCTGAGCAGAGGGCCGCTGAGGCCAAGAAATCGACGGAGTAGCAGGAGAAGGGGTGGTCTGGTTGGCCCCCTGTGTCTACAGCGTAACTCTCACGATGAAGCAGTGGCCGCTTGGGGAAAGGTTGCGCTCCAACGCGACTGAGTTCGGGCGGGTGTGTGAGAAAGTTGACGCAGTTAGGAACCAGGCCAGGCCACCTCTTGAGGGCTGGTACGGTTGCACTTGGAGTTATAACTCAAGAGGAGATCCTGAGCAAAGTCATCACCTTGGAGGTTATCAGGGCAGCAACAAGGCGCGGTGAGTCGATCCAGGTTGAGTCAGGGCGGGGACACCTGCCTGGAAAGTTTGCTTGGCCGGTGGCCCAGGTGGCAGGGGAACTCGAAATATTGGGCGATGTGCGATGCCAGCCTGTGGAGCGCGTGCCCGCGGCTGACTATCCGCGCGCGGGAGCACGCTCAGCGCCTGAATTTATGCGGCGATTGAGCTGAGGCGTCGTTGGCGCTGACCAACGATATCCAACGCTGCGACGCGGTAGGTTTCAGCGAGGGTAGGGAAATTGAAGATATTCTCGACAAATGAGTCAACTGTGGCTCCATGCTGAAGCGCCATCTGGCCGAGATGAATTAATTCCGTCGCGCCTTCTCCGATAATCTGAACACCGAGGAGGTATTCGCCTGTTGGATCGGCCACCATCTTCAGTAAGCCGTCGCGAATATCTGAGATCTGGCCCCGGGCGATCTCGTTAAATTTTGCTCGGCCAATCATGAGCTCTCGATATAGTTTTAGGCCTGCTGCTTCATCCAGTCCGATACTGGCCATCTCTGGAATGGTATACACTCCGGTCGGAATGATGTCGGCTGATTGCCCCACAGGGAGA
>JBGTMB010000325.1:0-11279 GCA_041743755.1 Nitrospiraceae bacterium
CAAGAAGAGCGCTCAGAAGAAGGGAACCACAAAGGCGGAGGCGCGAAGAAGAAATGGGGAAAGGGAAAATCATCAATTAGCTAATCGAGATAAGAAGCCGGCGCACGGAATTGCCGTGGTTCAACGACGGACAATTTCTTCTTCCATCCGTTCTTCAACGGAAACTTCCGTCAACGTTCCACGATAGTCACACTTGTGACAGCGAACTCGCCATTCTTCGATCCACTTTTCCTGCACGTACGACTGCCGACATTTCGGGCACACAAACACGCCCTTCACATAATGCACTTTTCGTGTTTCTTTCATACACCTACCCCTTGCTTATCTATTCTGAGGATGGCATAGGCACCCGCGCGATTGCAAGATACTCTTAGCCCGCATTATTCATGAGCGCTTCTGCTGCAATCGCGGATTCGCTGCTGCGACGGGCAGGCTCACCGCTCGCTCCCTCGACATACTGCGCAAGTATGCCTCGGGGTCTCACTGCTCCGCGTGCCCGTCTCGCAACGCGACTGCGCGATTTCGCGACGAACCGTCATGAATAATGCGGGCTAGCCAGTGCCGCAGACGATCTCATGCCGCCCCATGCGCCTCCGGCTTGACTCGTTTCCAGTGCGCCGATAGGATGCCGCCGTGCAACGACACCGACCACTTGCGATTTTTCTCATTCTCCTCTTCTCGTTCCCTTGCTATACCATGGCAGGACACGATCCTTCCCAGCCTGGGCTAATCCCGATTACCCTCCCGGGAGGAACCATCATTCACGCGGAGCTGGCCAACACTCCCCAGAAACGAGCAGAGGGATTGATGTACCGCGAGCAGTTAGCCCCAGACCGCGGCATGCTTTTTACATTCTCGCAAGCAGAGGCCTGGGTGTTCTGGATGAAGAACACCAAGATTCCACTCGATCTCATCTGGATCAATGAGAAAAAGCAGATTGTCCATATGGAACAGAACGTCCCGATCTGCACGAGGACGGATGACAGCTGCCCCCAATACCGGCCCAACGAAGGCGCACTCTATGTCTTGGAACTCGCGGGGGGACGAGCTGAGAGTTTAAAGTTGCAGCGGGGATCCAGACTTCAGTTCCGTGTCCCGTAGGTCTAGCAAGCTACGGAAAATCTATTATGGCACGACCGAAACTCAATGGCCCGCAGGATGCTCAAAAAGGCCGTCCAGCGAGGCCGCAGCGAGCGAAGAGGCGAGGCGTACGCTTCGGTACGTTGAGCTTCTGAACGATGCGAGAACGAAGCTGGCGGGCTTTTTCAGCATCCTGCTAGGAGCGTTCCTGCCAGGCCCGCATCCGCCTTGCCGTAATTACCCCCTCCACATGTTCAACAGCTTTGAGCACTTGATCGAGATGGCGGGTATCTGAAATTTCTACGACAAAATCCAGCACAGCTTTTTGATCCTCCCGCGTCGTGATCTCCGCACGACTGATGTTGGCATGGCATTCTGCGATCGCAGAGGACACATTCGCCAAGACCCCGGTCTTATCGACAGCGACAATGGACATTTTGACCGAGTGCGTGCTGGGTGTGGCAGCATCCCACTCTACTTCCACCAACCGCTCCTTGTCGTAGTCCAGCGCCTCAAGATTTGGGCAATCGACGGCATGGATTGTGAGCCCGCGACCTCGCGTAATGTATCCCAGAATGCGGTCGCCGGGCACAGGATGACAACAGCGCGAGAGCTGCATGAGAAGATCGCGAGATCCTTTCACCTGTACACCGGTGCCGTCGCTTTTTCCACTCACCGCTTTACGCGCAGTGGGACGTTCAGGAGCGGAAGCTGGAGCCGGCGCTTTAGATGATGAAACCGTGAGTTTGTCGATGACCTGCGACGTCGCCACGCGACCGAACCCAACTGCCGCAGCCAATTCGTCGGTACTCTCGAATCCTGACTGACGAGCGGCCTCTAACAGCTCCGCCGATTTGAACATCCTGGCCGGCGCCATCCCCTGACGGCGAAACTCCGACTCCAGCAGGCGGCGGCCGATCTCGACACTTCGCTTCTGCTCCTCAAGCTTGATCCAGTGTTTGATTTTGGTCTTCGCCCGCGAGGTGCGAACAAACTTCAACCAGTCCTTATGGGGCGATTGCGTCGGGGACGTCAAAATTTCGACCGTATCCCCACTCGCCAGTTGATACTTGAGTGGCACAATCTTTCCATCCACCTTGGCCCCGACACAATGGTCTCCCACTTGGGTGTGAATCGCAAAGGCAAAATCGACGGGTGTCGATCCCCTCGGCAGCTCTTTCACAACCCCTTTGGGCGTGAATACATAGACTACATCGTGGAAGAGGTCCAGCTTCACCGAGTCCATAAATTGCCGGTTATCCGTCAAATCTTCATGCCACTCAACGAACTGATGAAGCCAGCCAAAGGCCTTACTGTCACGATCTGCCACATGGCCCTGTTCTTTATACTTCCAATGCGCGGCAATGCCGTGCTCGGCAATACGATGCATCTCTTCCGTGCGGATTTGGAATTCAACATGTTCCCCCTTCGGGCCCACCACCGTGGTATGCAGAGACTGATACAGGTTGGACTTAGGAATCGCAATGTAGTCCTTAAAGCGCCCAGGCACAGGCCGCCAGACTGAGTGAATCACCCCAAGCACGGCATAACAGTTCATCTTGGCATCGGTCACAATCCGCAATGCCGTCAGATCGTAGACCTCTTCAAACGTAATCGACTGCTTATTCATCTTCTGGTAAATACCGTAGAGATGTTTGGGCCGACCATAGACCTGTCCAGCCAATCCATTCTCTTCCATCGCTTTCTTCACAAGCTGGCTGACTTCATCAATATACTGCTGCCGATCTTCATCTTGTTTTGCCACACGAACACGCAATGTCTCGTAGGCCTCGGGCTTGAGGTGCTTGAGGCACAGATCCTCAAGCTCATTCTTAATCCACCCGATTCCAAGGCGGTTCGCCAGCGGCGCATAGATCTCCAACGTCTCTTGGGCGATTTCCTGTCGCTTGGCTGCGCTGAGATGCTCCAACGTGCGCATGTTGTGCAGTCGGTCGGCGAGCTTGATGAGAACGACACGGATATCATCCGCCATCGACAGCACCATCTTGCGGAAGTTTTCCGCCTGTTTTTCTTCATAGCTCCGAAATGTAATCTTGCCGATCTTGGTCACTCCGTCGACCAGATGGACAACATCCTTCCCGAATTCCCGTTCGAGTTCCTCAGGCTTGGCGACCGTATCTTCCAGGGTATCGTGCAGCAGCGCTGCAACAATGGCAGTGACATCCGCTTTCAGTGAGGTCAGAACTCCGGCGACGGCGATGGGATGTTGAAGGTAGGGTTCTCCGGACCGGCGACGTTGCCCTTTATGCGCTTTCGCAGAAAACTCGTGGGCCTTGCGAACGAGGCCGAGGTCGGCATCGGCAGCATAGCTTCTAATCCGATCCAGCAACTGGTCGAGGTCTGTGACAGTTTGGTACACCATGATGCGCTCACTTACTTACTTACTCACTCACGCTCGGTCGGACATCGCGAATGCGAAGTTGAATCCGGTCACGGCCGTTCCAGTGGTTCAGTTCCGGCGTAAAGGCCAGATCGACTGGGATACGAGACGGAATGCCGCGCTCCAACAGCGACTTCATGCCAAATCCAATACTATCGAACGGCAGCGATGTCCCCTGGCGTACGGTCATTTTCAGATGCTTCTCGCCGACAGTGCGTGCATCCAACACTTCGAGACGAGTCACCGCAAATGTAGGCTCTGGATTGCCCTCGCCGAACGGATGCAGCGAACCGATTTCTTGGATCAACTGCAGATTCACTTCATCCAGACGCACTTCGGCATCGACGTTCAGTGTTGGAACCTTGGCGCCATCGTGGGTCCACCCGGCTACCACATCGGAAAATCTGGCACGAAATTCAGCGATCCGAGACTCGCGAATCGTTACCCCTGCGGCACTCGGATGCCCACCGAAGGCCTCCAGCATCTCTCGGCAGGACGCCAATCCCTGGTAGAGGTCGAAGCCGCTGGTCGTTCGTGCCGAGCCTTTAGCTATACCCTGTTCGTTAATCGCCATCACGATCGCCGGTCGCTGAAACCGATCGACCAAACGCGCCGCCACGATGCCGACCACGCCGAGATGCCAGTGCCGAGAGGCCAGTACGATTGCGGGCGGCACCTCTTGATCCTTCAGCGAGGCCAGTGCCTCCGCCATGATATCCACTTCGATGCGCTGCCGTTCTCGATTCAGCTGCTCAAGTCGATCTGCCAACTGCTGCGCCTCAGCCGGGTTGTCAGTCGTCAACAACCGCACAGCCAACATAGCATCGTCCAATCGCCCAGCGGCATTGATGCGCGGCGCCAGCTTGAAGGCGATCGTTTCTGCCGTGCAATCCCGCGTGACCCCCGCCACCTGCTTCAACGCCCGCACGCCGCAGCGCGCGCCACGAGACAATTGAACGAGTCCTTCGCGTACAAAGTTTCGATTCTCGTCGTGCAAAGGGACGACGTCAGCGACCGTCGCCAACGCCACGAGATCAAGCAGCGACTCCAACGGTACCCCAGCAACCCCATAGCGTAGCTGGTAGGCCTGCGCCACCTTATAGGCCAGCGCTGCGGAACAGAGCCCCCGAAAGGGATAGCAGGCACCGGCTCGATGGGGGTTGAGTACCGCCACAGCCGGCGGCATGTTCTCATCAGTCTGGTGATGGTCCGTCACCACCACATCCATACCAAGACGGGCAGCCAATGCAATTTCTTGATGTGAGGTCGTGCCGCAATCGGACGTCACCAACAACGAGATCCCTTCGTCATGCAAGCGCTGCACAGCGCCGAGGTTGAGGCCATAGCCTTCACGGAGACGATGCGGGACATACGCCCGAACCTGCGCACCCAAGCCTCCAAAGAAAGACAGGTAGATGCTGGTCGCTGTAATCCCATCGACATCATAGTCGCCATAAAAACAGGTCGTCTCCTCAGTTGTGACAGCTCGATGCAACCGTTCAACTGCTTGGTCCATATCGGGAATCAAAAATGGGTCGTGTGGCGGCTGTAACAACATCCACGTCGTCGCTTCATCCGGTGTGGTGACGCCACGAGCCAAAAAAAGTGATGCAGTCGCAGGAGAAATAGAGAGGGCCTGGGCTAACGAAGCCCGCTGAGATAGATTGACATCACGAAAGACCCAGAGCTTGGACTTCATGAGGACCTCTCGAAGAATTCTGAAGCTAACTATCTGAGAATTAAAGGGATACTAGCCGCTCGCCCCTGCGTTGTCAAACCGAGAAACATGGCATGGCGTGGTGACGGACGGAGGTCGGACAGTGATTACCGGAGTGTGATGAAGAGGAGAGTAAAGAAGGAGGTAGGTTCAGATGATTACCGGTGCTACTCTCCCCCCTTTTGCACGTAGTTCTTGACGAATTCTTCTGCGTTTGTTTCGAGCACGTCGTCGATTTCATCGACCAGCTTATCGATGTCTTCTTTCATCTTCTTGCCGGCCTCAATGACTTTCGGATTGGCCTTGACGTCGTCCTTCCCCTGCGGCTCTCGCCTGGACTCTTGCTTGCGCTCTTGTTTCTCCATCCGAGCACCTCCCGCGATTCTGGGAAACCCTCGTGGATCAGCCACCAGCGTGATCCCTTACGACCACCTTACTCCACGGTTCTTTCAGCCGTCAAGCCGAGGCAGAAACCGCGAAGCGTTATTCGGCTCTCGACGATTGACTCATTGGACCATTAATTCAATGAGTCAATCACTTCACAGTCTCAGTTATCACACAATCAGTGAGACGATTAAGAGCGCCACAATGTTGATGACCTTGATCATCGGATTAATCGCCGGACCAGCCGTATCCTTATAGGGATCGCCGACGGTGTCGCCGGTGACTGCCGCCTTATGCGTGTCTGTCCCCTTCTTGCCCTGCTCTTCGATATACTTCTTGGCGTTGTCCCAGGCGCCGCCGCCACTTGTCATCGAGATCGCAACGAACAGACCCGTGACGATGCTGCCGACGAGCATGCCGCCCAAAGCCTGTGGTCCCAAAATCACACCGACCACAATCGGAGAGATGACTGGAATTAGTCCAGGAACCATCATCTTCTTGATTGCTGCCTGCGTCACAATATCCACACAAGTCCCATATTCCGGCTTGCCGGTCCCCTCCATGATCCCCTTAATCGTCCGGAACTGCCTACGCACCTCTTCCACTACAAGACCGGCTGCCTCTCCCACCGCTTTCATACAAAGGGCTCCGAAAATAAATGGCAGCATCCCACCCAAGAAGAGCCCGACTAGGACAGAAGGATTGGAGAGGTCAAACGTGCTCGCGCCGCTCCCTTTTGCCACCTCACGCGCATATTCGGCAAAGAGCACCACCGCCGCAAGAGCCGCTGATCCGATTGCATAGCCCTTAGTGACCGCTTTTGTGGTGTTACCGACCGCATCCAACGGGTCGGTGATGTCCCGCACCTCTTTGCCGAGGTGAGCCATCTCCGCAATACCGCCTGCGTTGTCTGTGATCGGGCCGAACGCATCGATCGCCACCACGATACCAGCCATCGATAACATCGACACCGCCGCCACGGCCACGCCGTATAAGCCGCCCGATGCCGCACCGCCGCAGATCCAATAGCTCCCAAGTATCGCTGCCCCGATCACCACCACCGGCCAGGCTGTTGACTCCATCCCAACGGCCAACCCAGCGATGATGTTGGTTGCATGGCCCGTTTCACTAGCCTTGGCAATAGCCTTCACCGGCGTATAGCTCTTGGACGTGTAGTAATCGGTGATAAAGACGAGGGCGAGGGTCACGGCTAAGCCAATCAAGGCCGCGAGATAATAACTCAACCCACTTACGCCGCCCACACCATCCATAATCGAAGAGGTCACGGGAAAGAAGGCAATTGCTGCGATTCCGCCCGCCACAAACAAGCCCTTGTAGAGCGCGGTCATAATTTCACCGCCCTGGCTTACCTTCACAAAGAAAATACCGATGATCGTTGCGAAGATTGTGACGCCTCCGAGGGCGAGTGGATACAGAATAGGGGCGCTGACTCCCTTGAACAGCGTGAAGGCCAAGACCATCGCCGCCACCGTCGTCACCGCGTAGGTCTCAAAAAGATCCGCAGCCATACCGGCACAGTCGCCGACATTGTCACCCACATTGTCTGCAATGACTGCAGGATTGCGAGGGTCGTCCTCCGGAATTCCTGCTTCAACTTTTCCGACGAGATCTGCGCCGACATCCGCCGCTTTCGTATAGATCCCGCCACCCACACGGGCAAATACCGAAATCAAACTGCCGCCGAACCCAAGACTCAGCAGCGCATGGATTGCATGCTCTTGGCCCGCAAATTGGGCAGCCAATGAGTAGAAAAGGGTAATGGCCAGCAAGCCCAAGCCGATCAACAAGAGTCCCGTCACCGCGCCTCCACGGAACGCCACGGTGAGCGCGGCATTCATCCCATTATGGGCAGCCTGCGCTGTACGAACGTTCGCCCGCACCGCGATGACCATTCCCACGTAGCCGGCCAGCGACGACGCGCCGGCGCCGATCAAGAACCCAACGGCAGTCAGTAGGCCGAACTTATCGGAGAAGGCTCCCGCCCCCCACAAGAGAGCGAACAATACAGCGGCAACGACCGCAACGGTCTTATATTGGCGATTCAGATAGGCGCTTGCACCTTCCTGAATGGCCTTGGCAATATCCTGCATCTTCTGGTTCCCGGCATCGAGTTTGAACACCCACATGGCCAGATACAGGCCGTAGGCAATGCCGGTCACCGCCGCTATCAATGCAAACGTAATGATGACTGAGTCGCTCACAGTGCTCTCCTCCCAATGAATTCAAGGGCTCTTTATGTCACACGGTTCCCTCTGGCTTCAACCCATCAAAAGTACGTGGGGGGGGGAAACCGCGGGGTGGTGCAGGCTTAGTCTTGCAGCTAACTAGCCGAAAAGTTGCGCCATTCTATACGGGTGAGGGGAAGGGATCAAGATGAAAAAAGGAGAAGAGAAACCCGTGTTGGTTCTTCGCTCCCGGAACACGCGCGCTGAGGAGGGCATGTTCAGCGGGTTCAATCGAACCGGCAGCCGATATCCGGATAACCCTCGCTCCGCCCCTTTAGTTCAGCTGAGCCATAACCGATAACGATAGTCGAACGCGTCTTCAACCAGGTGTAGACACGTAATATTAAGGAGTGCACGGTGATGGCCTCGGCGCATGAGCTCGTCCAATCTTGCTCAAACCTCTTCACCCTCCCAGAAATCTACCTCCGCGTTCGCGATGTCGTCGACAATCCAGAATCGACCATGGACGATCTGGCCAATGCCCTGAAATTCGATCCGGCCATCTCCGCGCGTCTCCTGAAAATTGTGAACAGCCCCCTCTATGGATTTCCTAAGCAGATCGATAACATCGCTCGAGCCGTCACCCTACTCGGCATGCAACCCGTCAGTGACTTAGTCGCCTCCACCACTATCGGACAGACATTCACGGGAATGACTGCAGACCTCATGGACCTCCCGGCCTTCTGGCGGAAGAGCGTGCGTTGTGCCTTACTGGCACGTAAGATTGCTCAAGCAATCGATGTCGAAGAAAGCGAACGTTTCTTTATCGAGGGCCTGCTCCGGGACATCGGCCACTTGGTGCTCTATCAAACCATTCCGCAACGGGCACAGTCCGCTCTGGTCGAAGCCGGATATCTCGGGTCACCGCTCGCCGAAGTGGAACAATCGAGCATCGGATACGACTTCACCGAGGTCGGCGCGGAGCTGATTCGTGTCTGGAGCATGCCACCCCAGATCGAGCAGGCCATTCGCCATCAACTGAGCCCGAACCAAGCCGGCGAATTCGCTCTCCATGCATCGATTGTTCACCTCGCTGGAGCTCTTGCCGATTATGCAGAATTAGAACCGGCCCAGGCTGGTCGGCTTCCTGCCTGTGATCCGTTCACGATCTCCTGCACACGATTCAATACGGACACATGCCCCACTCTGCTCAAAGAAGCCCAAGAACAGCTTCAGGACGCCCTCGCCTGTATATACCCCTTGGCAATGGCGGCGTAGCCCACGGCCAGTTAGAATGATGCCCAGCACAGAAGTCTTCATGTGCAGAGACACTCGGCATGTTATAGCGAGGATCATCCCCTCCGGATCGAATCAAACTGAATGTTTCTCCGCAAACCTGCGTGCTGGTTTGCGGTTCAAAAAGAGAGTTGCTATAGTGCGCGGCAGAGGAAATGACCATGGGGATGGCGCCGGATTATATTTTGGTGGAGGGACAGCAATTCAGCAAAGCGAAGCTGTCGTTGGACAACCACGTCTACAAAAACTGTGCGATCGATGACTGCGACATCTATTTCAGCGGCGGACAATACGAGTTGCTCGACACCCACATTACCAATTCACGCCTCATCCTCAACCACCCCGCCAAAGGCATGTACAACGCCGTTCAGATATTTAAGATGAAGTCTCCAGGCTCCAGCATCATCGCCGAATAACGGGTGTTGAAAAAACCTGCCAGCTTCGTTCTCGACTCATCGAAATCCTCAACGTACCCCAGAGGGTACGCCTCCGGTTTCGACTCGCCTGCGGCCTTGCTGGACAGGCTTTTTGAACACCCTTCACAAAGCGTATCTCACGAATAACGGGATACGAGTGACGAGCCACTCTACTTATTGACTGCGACATTCTCAGCGTACTTGACGATCTCGATCGGCTGAAAGACCGGGTCTTGTGATCCTTGGGAAGATTCAGCTTCGACGCGCTGTAGGAATGAGGCAGTCCCGGTGATGGGTGCGTAGTTCAGGGTCGCCTCAACATCGAACGTCTTGGTGTCTTTCGGCGTAGGAAACGTAAAGATCTCGACACGCGTTTCTTCCGGTTTCAAGACTGTGTCCTCGATCACTTTGACTGCATCAAAGTCGAAGCTCGTCTTCTGGCCATTGGCATCCTGATAGACTCGGCCATAGATGCGCTTGTCCGTAAACACGGTCTTGAGATTCTTCCCTTTGATATCCAGATCCAACACCACGGTCGCCCAGGCGGGATGGGTGGTCGGCAGATTGTGCGGAACGAGACTCTGCACCTTCACGGTGATCGTCGTTTTTTCACCCTCGACTTTCGTTGCGACGCCCAGCTTGGCCGCCTCTTGGCGAAGCTTGCCGATACGACCAGGGAAGCTGTGGTTGGCGGTTCTTCGCTTCTTCTCGCCATTGGCCGACTCGCCGACTTGCTCCGGCATGTGACAGGTCTGGCACTCTTTGCCTGACTTCACCGCCTTACTCTGATCCCAGTTTCCCAGCAGGTCGTTGGCCTTCCCTAGGCCGGCGGCGGAGGGAACCGACTGATGGCAATTGAGGCAGAGGTCGGACTTTTGAAACAACCCCAACTCCATCGACTGATGCGCCCGATTCTGAACAGAGTCCTTATACGGGCCATAGATCGTCTTACTCTCGAGTTCGTACTTCGGCTCTGGCGGTTGTTTTGTCCGATCAACCTGCTTGATCAAATGGCATTGCGCGCAGGCCACCCCATCCAGCGACGGGTCACCGGCCTTGGCTTGATTGATAAAGAGCTGGACGTGTTCGGAGAATTCTCGTACGTGCGGCGCATGGCAGCGAAAACACTGGGCTTTGTCTTTCCCTGCCTGAGATGACAAAAACGCGTCAAGTGAGGCGCGGAAGGCCGGGGAATGGATCGAGCGCGAGAGCGGAGAGGTGTCCCACTCTTCAAACACACGCTCATGACACCGTTTGCACTTACTGGAGCTCGGAAAGGCATGTTCGATGGTACTCTGCGACAGCCCTGGCTCTTGCGCAAAGGTGCCGTGGTCGAGCCAAGGACCGAGCAACAACGCCGACACGGCGATCGCCGAGATGAGTCCAATCTTCACAGGGGTCAACCCTCGCACCATCATCCTAGCCTCCTGCTTCAACTTCTTTGCAGGCTACAGGGAAACTTTCCGGCACACTATAGCTTTAACGGCCTGCACGTCCATGACACGAGGGGGACTGCCATGAGAATGCTCAAAAAGGCTGTCCAGCAAGGCCGCAGGCGAATCGAAACCGGAGGCGTACCCTCAGAGGTACGTTGAGGATTTCGATGAGTCGAGAACGACGCTGGCGGGCTTTTTCAGCATTCGGCTAAAGAGCTTTGGCCCGGTACGTCAAGAGCCGGGACTGCGTATACTCATCGAAAATATTTTTTGCACTCTCCCGCTCTTTGTCGGTCGTCAAGCTGGCGAGATATTTCTCCTTGAGTCCCGGTTCCGGCGTCGGAATCAACGCATAGTTCAGCA